>DATAYL010000534.1:0-3888 GCA_036272575.1 Bryobacteraceae bacterium
GTCAGCGAATCGAGCGCCACGTCGACCCGGCCGCGAATATCCTTCACGCTGCCATGGACATCAGCGAGCAGCAGCGAACCTTTATCAAGCAGTTCCGCCAAATCGAGCGGCTCCTTGCTGGGCAGAGTCGAGCCGGCCGGAGCCTCGGCCGACTGGTCAGTACCTTTTTTGATCGAGACGAAAGTATCGCCTACCACCCCTTCGGTTTCGATCGACACTACCGAGTCCTTGCGGACCATTCCGTGCACCTTCTCTTCAATCTGCAACTCGAGTCTGAACTTTCCGGAAGCACCTTCCGGGATGTCGATTTTCCTGACCTTCCCTGCGTCGAAGCCGGAAACTCGCACCTTCGCGCCATTCGGCAGGCCACCCACATTCGAGAACTCGGTATACAGCTCAACGTGTCGGCTGAAGGCTTTCTGGCGATTGCCGATAAGGAAGAGAACACCGGTAAATAGAGTAAAACCAACAATCAGGAACAATCCAATGGCCCAAGGTCGAATGCGCATGTCAATTTGCCTCTGAGACTAATGCCCGCACTAATTTGTTCTGATCCTTTTCCAACTCGTCGGCCTTGCCGATGGCTGCCAGCCTACCCTGGTCGAGCACCGCCAGCCGGTCACCCACGCGCCGCGCTCCTTGCACATCATGCGTGACAATGACCATGGTAGTTTTGTTCTTTTGTTTCAACCTGAGCAGCAAGTCGTCTATTTCGGAGGAAGTTACGCGGTCGAGCCCGCTTGACGGCTCATCGATGAGCAGGATCCTGGGGTCGAGCACCAGAGCGCGCGCCAGCCCTGCTCGTTTGCGCATGCCGCCCGATAATTCGGCCGGCATTTTGTACCGGTCTTTGCCTAATCCGACTTCATCGAGCGTCTCCTGAACCAGCGAATCGATTTCATCCTTTGCCTTTTTGGCCAGACGTTCGAGCGGCACGGCGAGATTGTCGTTGAGCGAGAACGAATCGAATAAGGCGGCGCTCTGAAACAAAAAACCCATGTGACGGCGCACCTTCGATAAACCGTCCTCATCCAGATCGACGATATTCTGATTTTCGATGCAAACCGCACCCGCATCGGGTTTCATTAAGCCGATCATGAGCTTAAGCGTCACGCTCTTGCCAGTGCCGCTGCGGCCCATGACGCACAGGGCTTCGCCGGGCGCTACATCGAAAGATACATCCTTCAAAACCTGACGGTTTCCGAAAGATTTCGAGACCTGCTGGAAGGAGATGGCAGAACCGTCCGAACCGCTCATATGGCAGTTTCCGGAAAGAGGAATAAAATCGATTTCACGAGCAGCACGTCGGCCAGAATGATCAGGAGTGAAGAAACTACCACGCTGTTCGTGGATGCCCGGCCGACACCGCTTGCTCCCTCGTCAGTTGTGTATCCGAAGTAAGAAGAAATAAGGCCAATAATGAAGCCAAAAACGGCGGTTTTTAGGGTGGGCGGAATGAAGGTGGCCCAACTCACCTCGCTGAATGCCCGGTTAAGATAAAGCTGCAAGGACAGGTGGGAGATCATGTGTTCCACCAGATAGCCTCCAGCCACTCCGGCCACGTCCATAAAGACTGTCAGAATCGGCAGGGCAAGCATGCAGGCTATGATCCGCGGAATAACCAGCAGCTTGAACGAATCGACGGAGAGCGATTCGATCGCGTCGATCTGTTCGGTGACACGCATGTTGGCGAGCTCCGCTCCAATGCCCGCTCCGACGCGCCCGGCGACGAGCAGGCCAGCCACCAGCGGCCCAATTTCGTTGAAAAAACCCAGCGACTGCACGGTCGGGATCATGGCTTCCGCGCCGAACCGAATCAGCGAATTACGCGTGTGGAATGTGAGAACCAACCCGACCGCGAAACCGGACGAGACGACCAGCGGCAGCGATTTCCAACCGACTTCGTCAATTTGCCGCCAGATCGTGAGGAATTCGAACGGGCGCAGAAACGCGCGCCGGGCTGCCAGCCAGGCAAACAGCCCTACGTCGCCGATGAATTCTAGATATCTCTGGATGCCTGGCAATCCGTCCTCGAGTTCAAAAGCGCCATCTTGTCGTATTCGTTTCGTGGCGTACCATACTTTGACGATTTGTGGGAGCTGAATGATCCATGGCTACTTTGAAAGATCTATGTACAGCACGGGAACGCAAGGAAAATTACTTGCTAAGTGGTCAAGTGCCACAATTGTAATGGATCAGGCTCGGTGTGGCTGAGCGGGTCTATCGAAAATCCCGGCTTCGTACAGGAAGCGCCGGAGCCCCGTTTTGAGAATCGAGTTGTTTCAGTAACCCGGACCAGTCCCAAACATCGCGCGGGACGACATGCAACACTTGTCCCTCGCGCTGTACAACCCCCCGGCAGGCCAAAAGTTTTCCATGGTAGACCGCGGCGTGACATTTAGTATGCACATGCTTCCAGACGATCAGATTGGCCGCTCCCGTCTCATCCTCGATCGTGACGAAGATCGTTTCTTTTGCGGTTTGTGGATGCTGGCGGAATAGCACCAGTCCAGCCACCAAAACAGTTTTGTCAACTGGCACTTTTTTTAACTCCGCCGCCGTTGTGACACGTCTTGCTTTCAGGCGGGGGCGTAAGAAGGTTAGCGGATGCGCCCGAAGCGTAAGTCCGGTGGCAAGATAGTCTGCCAAAACCTCCTGGCTGTCTGTGGTCGGTGGCAGGTCTGCTTTCGGATCATCGAACAGGTCTGCGGTAACGAACAGAGGGGGAATCTTTTTGTCGAAAACACTTGTTTTCCACAGAGCTTCCCGTCGTCCCATGGTCATTGAAGCGAATGCATCGGCTTGAGCCAGGCGATCGAGTGCTCGACGGCCACAGCCAGCACGCCGTGCAATCTCGCTGGGTGTGCGATATCCGTCGTTTCTCTTTTCCACGAGTGCCTGCGCTTCTTTTTCAAAAAGGCCGGAGACCATATGCATACCTAATCGCACCGCGTGCCGCGAGGAGTTTTCGATCGGTTCCAAGGTTGTTTCCCAATAGCTATGATTCACGTCAATCGGCCGTACCTCTACTCCATGCTCACGTGCGTCGCGAACTAATTGCGCAGGAGCGTAAAAGCCCATTGGCTGGCTATTGAGTAAGGCTGCGCAGAAGACATCCGGGTAATGGTGTTTGAGCCACGCCGAGACATACACGAGATTGGCAAAAGAAATGGCGTGTGCTTCCGGGAATCCATAAGTGCCAAATCCCTCAATTTGACTGAAGCAACGATCCGCGAATTCTTTTGGATAATTGTTCTTGCTCATCCCTTCGAGGAAGCGCTCGCGCAATGAGGAAATCGTATTGACATGGCGGAATGTCGCCAGAGATCGCCGTAACTCATCCGCTTCATCGGGAGTGAAATTCGCCCCGATAATGGCAATCTGCATTGCTTGTTCCTGGAATAACGGAACGCCCAGCGTTTTCCCCAACACGGCTTCCAATTCCGGGCTGGGATACTCAATTGGATCTTTCCCCTCTCGCCGCCGCAGATAGGGATGTACCATGTCCCCCTGAATCGGGCCGGGACGGACAATAGCGACTTCAATCACCAAGTCATAAAACGTTTTCGGCTTTAAACGAGGCAGCATACTCTGTTGCGCGCGGCTTTCTACCTGAAAGACTCCGATGGAATCGGCATTCTGAAGCATCGCGTACACGCAAGGATCTTCCGAGGGGATGTCAGCAAGCGTGAACGTTTCCCCGTAGTCGTGCTTTAACAGATCGAACGCTCTTCGGATTGCACTGAGCATTCCCAGGCCGAGAACATCAACTTTCATCATCCCCAGCTCGTCAATATCATCTTTCTCCCACTGGATAACAGTGCGATCTTTCATCCTTGCGTTCTCGATGGGAACGAGTTCATCCAGACGGCCTCGTGAGATGACGAA
>DATAYL010000535.1:0-5611 GCA_036272575.1 Bryobacteraceae bacterium
GTCGGCGTGCCATTGCTCCGCGATTGTCAAGTGCCCGTCGATTCCGCTCAGCCCAACCGCGCGCTGCCCGGCTTTATGCAAGGCCGCCACCAGTTGCTTATTCACGCTTCCGGCAATGACTTTGCTCGCGGCATCGATGACAGCTTCATCGGTTACGCGCAGTCCGTTCACGAATTGGCTTTGGATCCCGCGCTCCTCGAGAAAACGCGTCATCTGCTTGCCGCCGCCATGTACCACGGCTATCTCATGCTGGGCGGCGAGCGCGGCCAATTGACCGGCCAGCCCGTCGCGGCAAGCTGCTTCATCGAGTAACGTGCCGCCGACCTTCACGAGAATTTTCATAGGAGCCCTTCAGGCTCGGCCAGTCCTAGTAGCAGATTCAGGTTTTGCACCGCCTGGCCGGCCGCGCCTTTTACCAGATTGTCTTCCGCGGCCACAATGACTGCCCGCTGGCTCTCCGGCTCAAATACGAAGCCAATATCACAGAAGTTGGTGTTTTGCACGGTACGAAGATCCGGGATCTTGCCCGGCGCATAGAGCCGGATAAACGGCTCGCCGGCATAAGCCTCTTCATAGATCGAGAGCAGATCGACCGCTTTCTCGATGCGCAGCGTACGGATGTAAATTGTTTCGAGAATCCCGCGTATGAGGGGCAGCAAATGGGCGGTGAAGGTGAACTCGCGTTCTCCCAATCCAGAATTTTGCAGTACCTCCGGCACATGCCGATGCTCCATCACGCCATACAGACTGAAATTTTCAGCCGATTCGCAGAAGCTGGTCTTGAGAGTCGCTTTGCGCCCTGCTCCGCTTATACCCGATTTGGCATCGCAGATTACGCCGCGCGTGCGGTCGACCACCTGTGCGTCGACCAGCGGCCGAAGCGCTAGGTTCGCCGCGGTCGGATAGCATCCCGGATTCGCGACGAGCTGCGCCTTTGCGATCTGCTCCCGATAAAATTCGGGCAGCCCGTAGACCGCTTTTTGCAGCCATTCCGGCGCGGTATGTCTCTCTTTATACCAGCGCGAATATGTCTCGCCGTCTCGCAGACGGAAAGCGCCGCTCAAATCGATCACCCGCGTCGTGTCATTCAGCAAAGCAGGCGTCAGATCGAGCGAAACATCGGCTGGTGTCGCCAACAGCACCACTTCCAACTTCTCCTGGCGCACGGCGTCCGCAGTCGCAGGAATCGTGTGGAGCGGTTTGTGGCCGAGAGGCAAATGCGGGCGTTCGGCATCACTGCGGTGTTCCAGCAGGACAGGCTCAACCGCCGGATGGCGTTTGAGAATACGCAGTAACTCCGCCCCGCTATAACCGCGATGTCCGGCGATCCCCACGAGGTGCTTTTTTGAGTAATTATTCACTTATATGAATAATTATACTGTACGCTAGGCGGCTATGTTAGCGGGTGAAGGAGGCATTTTCGAGTTAACCACAGAACCAACGGCTTGGGGCTGAGTAGTTTGTGCGGTTTCTGCCGGAGCTGAAAAAACGAACTCATTACTACTTAAGGGCGCGGCGCCGGCCGGTGCTGCCTGGGTCCGCTCCCTGCCGGTGGCGGTTCTGTCGGTAGCGGTTTCGCAGGTTTTGCGGTCTTTCTGCAGCTGGCGCAGTTCGGCGGATTCCTTTTCGTAGCGGCGATGCAGTTTTGGCCGCGTTCATGGAGGCGATGCGTTTGCCTTCTGCGGTGCGGGGGCCGCCTTTGGCACGGTGTTCGGCTTCGAACTTGAGCTGGTTGCGCTGCAGCTTCATCTCGTTCACCTGTTTCTGCGTGTCGCGGACTCTTTGTTCGGCTTCGCTGAATCGCATGGGCGTTTTTTCTCCTGCCAGAAAATAGCATCGGGAAAAGCGAAAACGAACTTCGGCTATTTAGGAGACGCAGTTAACTGATTTAGAATCTGTCGGAAAAAATATTTCGAAGAGCTGTGAACAGGGTGGCTAAAGCTGCTCCATAGTCGATCGCGCGGCAAGGTCGCCGAGGATGGGCAAGCGCACCTGCTCGAGGTTAGCCGCTTTGACCAGCAGGTAAATCCAGCAGATGAAGAGCACCGCCTTGAGTGCGCCCATGAAGGCGTGCTCGGGGCCCCAGCCCGGTATTCCGACGATCAGCACCGGCAGAGCGGAGGAAATAATGAGCCACGTAACGAAAAGGTAGAGCGATTGGAAGGCATTGAAGCGAACTTTCAGGTTGCCGCGAAACCGCTGGGAGGCTAGAAAGATGATCGCCGGAATCACGCCAAGAACTGGGATATAGCAAAGAATGGAAGCAGTGCGGTCGCTGATGCCCGTCAGGAAATCGGTGGCGTCCGCTCTGCCGGCGATAGGCTGCTTCTGCCCGCACTGGGAGCAATAGGAGGCACGCGGATCTATGCTCGATCCGCAATTGGTACAAAAAGGCAATGCGCTGCTTTTCTCCTCGTCTTTCTACTTCGAGATTACGCTAAATTGAAGTGCTGAGTTCCTGGAATTGGTCGCTCGTGAGGTTGGCTGTTCGCGCGCTTGGTGGTTGCTATTTTACGTGATCTGTTCAAGAGCAAAGCGGGTCTATGCCGGTGGCACGAGATCTTGCCTTCGATCGCACGCGATCTCGCTTAAGAGGCAGCATCGCATCGAACAAACCGTTCCGCGTGAACTACTGGACGGCGGGTGCTTGCGCTGTAGTGAGGAAAAGCCGGATCATTGCCATCGGCGTCGGGTAGCCGAATACCTGAAAGAGAGACGTTTCTAGGCGGAATCCGCCTGAGAAATGGATATTCAGACGACTTGATTGTCGTGCTTGGCACCGCTAAATTCAGGGCTCATTGCGGGCAGGATCATGCCACCAGCTATGATGTGATGGCGGAATTCTCGAAATGGCTGGAGGCGGACGAGGAGAGCATCTTCTCCTTGGAAACAGAGAAAACCTGCCAGGTGCATCCTACGAACTGCCTGAGCCGCGGCCAGAACTAAAAGACTCTCAGAAATAAACTTTTTCCGACGGCTTGTAGAATTCCGGTCTGGCCGTTCGCCTTGTAGTGAGGCCGGGCAGAGGACCCCGCCTGAAGGACTATTACAGGAGAAGACATGCCCCTATTTCTGCTTCTAATCAAATGCCCGACAACTTCGATCCGTCCTCCGTGACCGAAGAAACGATACGCGAGATCCACGCACTCAACGAAGAGGCGGAGGCGGCAGGCGTCAGAATTTTCGCCGGCGGCCTGTTCCCGGCCAGCAACGCGAAGACGGTGCGGGCCCAGCCCAACGGCGATGTGATCGTCACCGACGGTCCGTACATGGAGGCCAAGGAGCACGTGGGCGGTTTCTGGATACTGGAATGTGCTGACATGGACGAAGCGCTGGCCTGGGCGCGCAAGGCTGCCAAATCCTGTCAGGTGGCTGGTGAGGCGCGAGAATTCCTCCCATTGCCAAAGGAAGCCGCGGCGCGAGCAAAACGACTGTGGCTTGAGTCAGCAGTTCGGAATCAGCAATCCTGAATCGTCAACACGGAGCAACTCAATGCGTTTCATGATGATGGTGATCCCCGAAGGATATGGATCGGCTGCGCCGGATGTAGGACCCAGCGCGAAAACCGCAGCGAAGATGATGGAGTACAACAAGTCGTTGCAACAGGCGGGAGTCCTGCTCGCACTGGATGGACTGTTTCCTCCTGACACGGGAGCACGTATCTCTTACATGGACGGCAAGCCGACGGTGACCGACGGGCCGTTTTCGGAGTCGAAAGAAGTCATCCGCGGCTACTGGATGATCCAGGTGCGCTCACGCGAAGAGGCTATCGAATGGGCAAAGCGGGCACCCATGTCCAACAACGAGAGGATCGAAGTCCGCCAGATTCACGAAATGTCTGACTTTCCCGAAGAGGTCCAGCAGGCGGCGGAAGGGTTCGAGCAACTGACCCGGTAACCTCATACGAATGAGCGAGTCTATTAAGACGATTGAGGCCGTGTGGAAGATTGAGTCCACACGCCTCATCGCCGCGATTGCTCGCGTCACCCACGATATCGGCATTGCCGAGGAGCTGGCGCAGGATGCGCTAGTGACTGCCCTCGAAGTTTGGCCCGAGGAAGGCATCCCTGAAAATCCCGGGGCATGGCTGATGAAGGCGGCGAAGCGGCGCGCGATTGATTCGTTGCGGCGCGGCGGCATGCTCGTACGAAAGCACGAAGAGATTGCCCGCGAGCTAGCGTGGCACCAGCTGCGGCTTGGAGACGCTTTGGAGAGCTCGCTGGATCAAGTGATCGATGATGACCTGCTGCGGCTCATCTTCACCACGTGCCATCCCGTGCTTGCGGTGGAAGGACGCATCGCGCTCACGTTGCGCCTGATCGGCGGCCTCACCACGGCGGAGATCGCGCGTGCGTTTCTTTTGCCGGAAAAGACGCTGGGCCAGCGGATCTCTCGCGCCAAGAAGACCCTCTCGGAGGCACAAGTTCCCTTTGAGACGCCGAGTGGGGACGAGTTGCGTTGCAGGGTTGAGTCCGTCCTCATGGTGGTCTACCTGATTTTCAATGAGGGCTACACAGCGAGCTCGGGCGATGAATGGATGCGGGCGGCTCTCTCTGAAGAGGCGCTGCGCCTAGGGCGCATGCTGGGGCAACTTCTCCCCGGCGAATCGGAAGTTCATGCACTTTTGGCATTGATGGAGTTGCAGGAATCGCGCAACGCAGCGCGCCGGGGCAAAAACGGTGAGGCCGTCTTATTGCCGGATCAGGACCGCTCCTTGTGGGACTACGCGCAGATCCAGCGAGGAATGACCGCGCTCGAACAAGCGCAAAGACTAGGCGGTGGCGCGAAACCCTACGCGTTGCAGGCAGCCATCGCCGCATATCACATGCGCGCCCGCACCGCCGAAGAGACAGACTGGGACCGCATCGTTCTTCTCTACGACGCCTTGCTGCAAATCAATCTATCTCCAATCGTGGCACTCAATCGCGCAGTCGCCGTCGGCATGGTCCAAGGCCCAGCTGCAGGACTCGACGCACTCGACGCAGCCGCCACCCTCGCCGGTGCCTCTGCGCTAGCCGGCTATCATCTCTTTCCCAGCGTTCGCGGAGACCTGCTGATGAAGATGGGCAGGCTCTCTGAGGCACGTGAAGAAATCCAACGCGCCATCGCAATGACGAAGAACGTGGGGGAACAGGAATTGCTGGCGCGAACAGGTTGCAGCAGTTGAAGAAGGCCTTCTCCGTATAGGTCGGTTCTCTCCTTTGAATTGCACCTCCGTCCGCGGATCCAAGTTGACGTAAGGACTTCTGAGTTTGGAAGTCAAGCCCCTGGAGACATTTTTTCCATAGATGGCTTAGTGGTTTCCACGTTTTGTACACATTTTCACTCGGGAAGCCAGACACTCAGCGGCGAGGTCCTTTTCTTGAGGCTGGCGATGTATTTTGATTCATCATAGGCGACTCCGTCCTTCCAGCAGCGGAACAGAATCCGTTGCCATTTAAACGCCAGGGCGCGCAGTGCGGCATGGTGGCGCTTGCCGGTGGCGCGTAGCTGATCGTAATAGACCCTGGCCCAGCGGCAACTCTTCATCGAATGCTGTGCCCACTCATGAAAGGTCTGCCGCAGAAACTTCGGACAGGCTCGTCGGAATTGAATGATTCGCGTCCGGCCG
>DATAYL010000536.1:0-15365 GCA_036272575.1 Bryobacteraceae bacterium
GCACACTAAGGGTTGCCAAGTGCAGTGGCAAATATTGTATAGCGGGCGGACTATTACTCGACGTTAGCGATGCTGGACGCCAGGGCAGCCGCAACGGTCCAGTCACTCAGTTCGTTGGCGATTCGCTCATCGATTTTGGCCGCAGCGAATTCGCCTGCGACGCGGATGGCGTTGAAGATCGCTTTGGCGTTCGAACGGCCATGGCAAATGACGCAGAGGCCGTTGAGGCCGAGCAACGGTGCGCCGCCATATTCATCAACGTCCACGCGCTTTTTGAACTCCCGGAAGCCGCCTCTTGCCAGATAGGCGCCGAGCTTACGCATCGCATTTTCAGTAAGCGAGTCTTCGAGAGTACGGCCAATGACCTCGACCAAGCCTTCGCTTACTTTCAGGGCAACGTTGCCGACAAAACCGTCGCAGACAATGACGTCGACTTTGCCGGTGTAGAGATCGCGGCCTTCGACATTACCGATGAAATCGATGTCATGCAGCACTTTAAGCAAGGGCCGAGTCTCGTGAGTGAGAGAATTGCCCTTGTGCTCCTCTTCACCAATGGAGAGAAGGCCGACGCGGGGCTCAGCGTTATGGAAGATGACGCGGGAATAGGCGCTTCCCATAACGGCAAACTGGGCCAGCATTTTGGGAGTGCAGTCCACGTTGGCACCCACATCGAGCATGACGGCCGATTTTCCGTTTATGGTCGGGAAAGCGGTGGCTAGCGCAGGCCGGTCTACGCCGGGCAGCATGCCTTGAACGAGTTTGGCGGTGACCATAACTGCCCCAGTATTGCCCGCCGAGACAACGCCAGCAGCCTCACCTAAGCGCACGAGCTTGCAAGCGACGCGAATGGAACTCTCTTTTTTGGCGCGGACAGCTTTGCCGGCGCTATCTTCCATCGTGATCTGCTCTTTGGCGTGTCGGATTTCGAGCGGGAGTTCGCGCCAATTCCCATGTTTCTCGAGCTCCTTGGCGAGAATTTCTTCGCGGCCAACAAGAATCACCTTCACATCGAGCGTCTTGGTCGCCAGGACTGCACCTTCTACCTCTGGCATCGGGAAGTTGTCGCTTCCCATGGCATCGAGGGCTATGGTCACCATTGTTTGTGGATTGTGGGCGGAATGGTAAATTTCGAGGGAAAGCTAAGCTTCGACAACCTCAATCACTTCGCGCCCTTTGTACTTGCCGCAGTGTGGGCAGGCGCGATGGGCACGAATTTTCTCGTGGCAATTAGGGCACTCGGCAAGCTGAGGGATACGCAGCGCGTCGTGGGCACGGCGGGTAGAGGTGCGGCGCTTGGAGTGACGGCGTTTAGGATTCGGCATAGTTCTATTTTCTTAACAATCTCCAGCCTTTTACAAGGACTCAGTTTTGCGAGCCGAATTCGGCTCGCAGCAGTTTCAATTTGTTCCAGCGATCGTCTGATGGTTTCTGTTCACACCCGCAGTCAGCCTGATTGCGGTTTTGTCCGCAAACGGGACAAATTCCTTTACAATCCTCCTGGCAGACGAGCCGCATGGGAAGAGCAAGCAACACCACTTCCCGAAGCACATCGTTCAACTCCAGACCGCTGCCCTCGTAATAGCCAACTTCCGCGCCCGCTTCGTCAATTTCATCTTCTCCGCCGGTCGCAACCTCATCGGCTGGCATGTATATCAGATCGAAATGGTTCTCGACAGAATACGCGGCATTTTCGAGACAGCGGTCGCAGACGCCTTCGATACTGACACGGAGGTCACCTGTTACACGAATTTCTCCGAGGGCATCGTTAAGCAGCTGAGCGGCGCCTTCCGCGTGGAGATTGGAAGCCTGGTTCAATTTGGAATCGAAATCAATTTGCCCCGCGGGCACCTCTACTTGGAACTTAACGGCGCGTAATTCTAGATCCTGGAGGCTAATAAACATGTACACCTCTGCAATAACCAAGCGGCCGACCGCCGGTGTAGCACGCCTTCAGACACACAAGAGCCTATTGTAGCAAGGAGCGAACTGAAGCTCTGCGCGACTCGCGTCCGCTCCACGGCTGAATTACAGTTAATTGCTGGAGGTGGAATCCTGATTACGACGTTGCTGCATGCGTTCACGCATTTGCTGCTGCATCTGGTCGTATTGCTGTTTTTGGGTGTCCGTCAAGATGCCCTTGATTTTGTTTTGGCTGTCCTCGCGAATCGAATGCATTTTGGCGCGCTTATCCTGGGGTGACATGGAAGTGTCGCTGTGGAGGGATTCCATCTGCTGCTGTTCACTGGAAAGGATTGGCAGCAACTGATTCTGCTGATCGCTGGTCAGGTTAAGTTTCTTCGAAAGCATCTTCACCCGGCGGCCGGGGTCCATGGGCCGGCGGGCATGCTGGCCAGCTTCGGGTGGGGGAGCAGAGTTCTGGTCTTGGGGTGCGGCGAGCGCGGCACCCGCCCCCAAAAAGGCTGAGATGCTCAAGATGCACAATTGTTTTTTCACGTCTTCTCCTCTCCTTGAAGGAGTGTCTTCTCTACTTAAACAAGACGAGAAGGTCGATTTCCGGGTTATTGCCGCGTCAGTTAAAGTTTGTTTAATAGAAATCCCTGACACACTGGAGAGGTGGGGGCTTTGCTGGCCGATCCGAATATCGCGTTATTGCTAGTTATGGCAGGGCTGGCCGGACTGTTCTGGGAATGGCATGCGCCGGGAGCACTAGCGCCGGGTTTGGCGGGCACAGTGCTAGTGTGTATTGGAATTTGGGAACTGGCGCAGGATTCGCCAACCTGGTACGGGACAGCGCTGCTATTGGCCGCTTTGCTGTTGTTGAGCGCAGAGCTAAAGTACAGCCAACATGGCGTGAGCGGGGTGCTGGGCGCAATTCTGCTGTTTGCGGGCGCGCGTGAACTACTGCCCGGTCCGAGACGAATCAATCCGGGGCTAGCGATCTCATTGTCGGTCTCGCTGTGCGGCATCGCCGTAGTTCTCGGAGTTCTGGGCGTGCGGGCGCGGCATTCACGCGTGCTGACCGGGGTGGGAGAAATGGTGGGAGCAGTAGGGAAAACCTGCACGCCGATCGAAGGGCAGGGAACCGTTTTCGTGCGAGGCGAATACTGGCAGGCGCGGAGTGGGGCCGCTTTGCCAGCCGGCGCACGGATCTCAGTGGAGCGTGTGCAAGATCTCGTTCTATACGTTAAAGAGATATAGTCGTTCCATGTTTGCGCAGCTCTTTACCTCCGCCTTTGTATTGGGCATTGTGGTGGTGATTTTTTATCTCATAACCGCGGTGAAAATCCTGGCGGAATATGAGCGGGGCGTGATTTTCCGTCTGGGACGGGTGCTGAAGGAGCCGAAGGGCCCGGGTTTGATTCTGGTCCTTGCACCGATTGACCGAATGGTGCGCACGTCACTGCGGGTGGAAGCGATGGAAGTACCACCCCAGGACCTGGTGACGAGGGACAACGTGACGGTTAAAGTAAGCGCAGTAATTTATTTCCGTGTCGTGGACCCGGTGAAAGCGGTGATAGAAGTCTCGAATTTTCTTTACGCGACGAGCCAACTGGCGCAAACGACCCTACGCAGCGTGCTGGGCGAAGTGGAACTGGATGAACTGTTGAGCCAAAGGGAAAAGGTGAACATTCGATTGCAAGCGGTGCTGGACGAGCACACTGGGCCATGGGGAGTGAAGGTCTCGATGGTGGAAGTAAAGCAGGTCGATTTGGCGGAGCAGATGATCCGAGCAATCGCGCGGCAGGCAGAAGCGGAGCGGGAACGCCGAGCAAAGATTATTCATGCTGAGGGTGAGTATCTGGCGGCGGAAAAACTGAGCATGGCGGCAAAACAGCTGCAGCAGGAGCCGGTGGCAATTCAACTACGGTATTTGCAGACACTGGTTGAGATTGGCGCGGAGAAAAATAGTACGGTGGTGTTTCCGGTCCCAGTAGATTTGATGGCGTCGTTGACGAAGTATCTGGAGCGAGCGAGCGAAACGGAGAACAAGGGAAATATTTAGGTTAGTGACCGGCCGCTTGATTTATAGATGGCGGCGATGTATTTCATATCGCGCAAACCCTCTTCGCCGTTGGTCTTAGGTTCCTGGTTGTTGAAGACGCAATCGGCGAAATAGTCGGCCTCGCGCAGGAACTGTTGGGGATCTTTTTCGGCACAGAGTTCATCAATCGGCGGCTGCCCGTGAACTTTAGCGGTGAGATGAATGCCTTGATAAGAAAACGCAGGCTCCATATGAAGAACGCCATTCGAGCCATGGACTCGAATGAAGCCATCCATGGGGGCGCCATAGGTGGTGTTGCAGCTGGCAATAACACCTGAGGGAAAACGCATGGTCCAGCCGCAGTTTTCTTCGACGGTGCCGAAGCGGCCATCCTGATCGATGACGGTGCAGTGTCCTTCAAGTTGCAGGGGTTCCTCTCCCGTGAGGTAGCGACACGCATTGAGTGAATAGATACCCACATCCATCAGCGGTCCGCCGCCCGCCAGTTTCTTATCGAGCCGCCATTCGCCGGCTTTTTCGTTGAACCCATTCGCGCTTTCGATGGCTTGAATAGTGCCGAGACTGCCATCGCGGATGAGTTTGATGGCGTGAAGGTTAGTGGGTTCGTACTGGCAGCGGTAGGCGATGAGCAGCTTGCGGTTGGCGGCTTTGCAGGCATCGATCATGGCCTGGCTGTCTTTCACGCTGGTGGCCATGGGTTTTTCGCATAAGACATGCTTACGGGCATTGGCAGCTCGAATGGTGTATTCGGCATGCATGCTGTTGGGCAAGGCTATATAGACGGCGTCGATTTCGCTGTTGTTGGCGATCTCGTCGTAGTTCTCGTAGCTGTAGATATTCTTTGAAGGGACGTTATAGTTGGCGGCGAGCTTATCGGCTTTTTCGCGATGGCCCGAAACGAAGGCCACGACTTGGGACTTCTGCGACATTTTGCAAGCGGGCATGAAGTGGTTCATGGAAATACGACCAAGGCCAACAATGCAGTAGCGGAGACGGCGACCGTCGGGGCTATCTTGTGTTTCGGCCAGGCGGGAAGCGGAGGAGAGCAGAGTACCGGCGGCGAGGGTACGAGCGAAGGTGCGGCGAGTGAGTTCCATGTGCTGGCCACAGGTTAACGTAGATGAAGAGGCGTTTCCAGGTTGGCTGCAATACCATCAAGGAGTATCGTGTTACATCAATCCAGCTATACCAACCTAGGTAGCAAGGGAGAAAAACAATGACCAACACTTACCAGATCGATCCGGCGCATTCGAACTTGCAGTTCAGCGTGCGTCACCTAATGATGTCGAATGTGCGCGGAGCGTTTACAGGCGTGAGCGGCACCGTAACTTATGATCCGGGGAATCCCGGGGCGGCGTCCATCGAGGCGAAAATCGATGTGGCAACCGTTAACACGCATGATGAGACGAGGGACGGTCACCTGAAGACGCCGGATTTTTTCGATGTGGCCCAGTACCCTCATATAACTTTTCGGAGCACGAAAATAGAAAAAAAGAGCAATAACGAATTCTTGGTGACCGGAGACTTGACGATGCACGGAGTAACAAAGCCGGTGGTTCTGCAGGTGGAAGAAGTTTCAGATGAGGCGCAGGATCCGTGGGGAAACACGCGCATCGGCGCATCGGCGAAAGGGAAGATCAAGCGGAGTGAGTTTGGGCTGACCTGGAATGCGGCGCTTGAGGCGGGCGGGGTAATGGTGGGCGACGATGTGAAGCTGGATTTTGAGCTGGAATTAGTAAAAGCAAAAAGCGCGGCAGCGTGAAGACTCGGCATCTGGAACGCGCCGGTTGGCAGCCGCCGTGCGCATTGTTAGTCTGCCTACAAGAGGTGTTCAGGCTGCCTTCTCGGCGCGCGCTTTTCTTAGCGGTTTAAGTAGAGAAAGAACCACATGCTCATAGAGCTCTACGCCTTTGTGCTGACGGAACTTGTCAGCGAACTCGCGCAGGGCGCCTGAAGAATAGCACTCCATGACAGCGGGGTGCACGTAGTATTTTTTGCAGGTGGCGGGCTTGTTGCCGAGCTTGGAGGCGACGTCTTTTACCACATCGACCAGGACCGCCTTAGTCTGCTTATCGGTCTCGTTCAAACAGCGTTCAAGTAGGAAACTAGCGGCCAGGCAAGTGCCGCCCCAGGTACGGAAGTCTTTGGCGGTAAATTCGCCGCCGCTAATTTCTCGCAGGTAATCGTTTACGTCACCCGACTCGATGGTTTGCGCCTGGCCCTCATCATCGCGGTATTCGAAGAGTGCGCTGCCTGGGATCTCTTTGCATTTCCTGAGAATGCCGGCGAGCCTTTTATCCTCTACGGTGATCTCGTGCTGTTGATGACTTTTGCCTTTGAAGCGAAATTTAAGTGTGTCCCCGAGAATTTGCACGTGCTGGTTGCGCAGCGTGGTGAGACCGAAGGAGTGGTTTTCTTCGGCATATTCCTCGTTGCCGATACGAATGTAGGTAGTCTCCAGCAACTTAACAATAGCGGCGAGGACACGGCGCTTCGGCAGGCCGGAGCGCCGTAAATCGCGGTTTACAACCCGCCTGATTCTAGGTAGGGCTTTGCCAAACGCGTGCATGCGGTCGAACTTGATCAAGTCCCTGACGTGACGATACTTCGGATGATAGCGGTACTGCTTACGGCCGCGCGCGTCTCGGCCGACTGCTTGAATATGACTATTTTCGGCGGGACTAATCCAGACAGAGGTCCAGGCCGGCGGCAGAACGAGCGATTTGATACGGGTTAGGGTGTCTGGGTCGGTGATGGGTTTGCCTTCAGGATCGAGATAAACGAAGCCATTGCCGGAGCGTTTTCGCCGGATGCCGTGACCCTTCGGGATCGCGTAGCGGAGGCCTGCGAGGTGGGCGGATTTTACTTCGTCGGGCACAGCGGGCGTCGCGGCAGTGGACTGTTTCATTTAGAAGTGGGATGCAGTTTAAGTTAGAAACACTACTTTGATGCTTGAAATCAGATGAAGTGAAGATTTCCTGCATGACTGACGCTTTGATTTTTGATATAGACGGCACGTTATTGGACTCGGTCGACCTGCATGCGGAGGCTTGGGGCGAGACGTTCCGGCACTTTGGTTATGACATTCCCGTGCAGAAGATCCGCAGCCAGATCGGAAAGGGCGGCGATCAATTGCTGCCAGCGCTGCTGGGCAAGCAGGAGACAGACAAGAACGGTAAACAGTTAGAGGAGTTTCGGAGCGAGCTCTTTAAGAAGAAATACCTGCCGAGAGTAAAGGCATTTGCGGGGGTGCGGCCACTGTTCAAGAAAGCCCTGGAGAGACGAAAGAAGCTTGCGTTAGCCTCATCCGCGAAAGGAGATGAGCTCAAACGATACGAGGAGATCGCCGGGATCGATGACTTGGTGGAAGTGGAGACGTCGTCGGCAGATGCGGAGAAATCGAAGCCACATCCAGATATTTTGGAAGCAGCGCTTGCCAGGTTAGGGAAGGGAATTGACCCAGAGAGGGTCATTGTAATTGGAGATAGTCCTTACGATGCCGAAGCCGGTAAACGCTCGGGGCTGAAGGTGGTGGGTGTACGCTGTGGCGGATTCGCCGAACAAGAATTGCGAGCGGCGGGCTGCATCGCAATTTATGACGGGCCAGAAGACCTCTGCGCCCGATTCGATACGTCGCCGCTGGCATAACGGCATTGGGCTTCCTCCTTCAGGGCTGCTGAAGCCAACGGGTACATGCGGCAAGTACTGCAAAAAGGAAAAACAAGGCGTCGTTGTTCCAGAACACGAATGCCGTAAACAGGCAAAGCAGTGCCAGCTGAGACCGAGGGTCCAGGGAATAATCGTCAAACATCGGGTTAAATCAATATGGTGACAGAAGGGGATGAGATCTCTCTCTAAAATGGATCCTAAGAGGTTAAAAGTTTCTGAAATCCTTCGTGGACTTTGCGGTAGGTCTCGTCGAGTGACTCAGGAATGACGCGGGCGTGGGCGACGGTGGTCATGAAATTGGCGTCGCCAGACCAGCGGGGCAACATGTGGAGATGGAGATGCTGGGCAATGCCGGCACCGGCCGCACTGCCAACATTGAGTCCCAGGTTCAGACCATCAGCCTGATAAACGTTCTCGAGCAGCTGCTCGGAAAGGCGGGAGAGGGTCATCATTTCAGTCGATGTTTCTAGCGTAGTCAGGTTGAGCTTGGAAACATGGTCGTAGGGGACGATCATCAGATGGCCGCTGGTGTAAGGGTAGCGGTTCAGAATGACGAAACAACGCTCGCCACGGTGAACGACCAAATGCTCGCGGTCCTGATCAGGGTTTTCGGCAGCGAGACAGAAGATGCAATCCCCCGGGTCTTTTTTGGCTTTCATGTAAGTGGCACGCCAAGGCGTCCACAAGTAGTCCACGAGATACCAGCCGCCTTAGAAAGTGTGGGGCGTCGCGTCGGGGGTAGAAGACTCGGAGCGTTGCGCACTGTGCCCGTTTTTGGCGGATTGATTTACCAAGTCGCGCAGTTCTTTACTGGGCTTGAAAAAGGGGATGCGCTTGGATGGGACCTCGACCCGGGAGCCAGTTTTTGGATTGCGGCCCACGCGTGGTTGGCGTTGCCGCGTGCGAAAGCTGCCGAATCCACGAATTTCGATTTTTTCGCCTTTGTGCAGACTGTTCACGATACTGTCAAAAATGGTCTCGACGATTGTTTCTGAATCCTTGCGGGTCATCTCCACAACTTTGGAGACTTCGTCGATCAACTCAGCCTTCGTCATAATTGCCGTTCCTATAATTGCTCTTCGAGTAATTTTGCTTAATGGCGTCGCCGACGGTGGAGGTGGCGACGGCGGCCTGCCGATGATAGTCTTCCATGCGATGACGCTCTATTTCTTCGTGGACCTCGCGCAGACTCAAACCGATGCGTTTTTGCGCTTCATTCATTTTGATGATCTTGAATTCGAATTCATCGCCGACCGGGAGCAGAGATTCTCCTTCAGCCGGAGCTTTAGGAAGACGTTCGAGATGGCCACTTAGTTCGCTGCGATGGCAGAGCGCCTCGACGCCTGGAAGCAACTCGACAAAGACGCCGAAGGGAGCAGCCCGACAGATTTTGCCGCGAACGGTATCACCGACTTCATGAGTGCGGAAGAATGTTTCCCAATTATCGGGCTGGAGTTGTTTAATACCAAGCGAGAGGCGCCGATTTGGGGCGTCGATGTGGAGCACGACGGCCTGAACCGTTTGGCCTTTCTTCACCAATTCAGACGGATGCTTGATGTGGGCGGTCCAAGACATGTCGGAGACATGAACAAGGCCATCAATACCTTCTTCGATTTCAACGAAGGCGCCGAAGTCGGCGAGTTTGCGAACACGGCCTTCGACAACGGAACCGATGCTATAGCGATCGGCAATGGTGGTCCATGGATCGGCTTCGAGCTGTTTGATCCCGAGTGAGATGCGGCGTTCGCGGGGTTTAACTTCGAGAACGACGGCCTCGACCTGATCGCCGACACTGACGATTTTGGAAGGATGTTTCATGCGACGGCTCCACGTCATCTCGGAGATGTGGATTAAGCCCTCGAGGCCGGGCTCGAGTTCAACAAAAGCGCCATAGTCGGTTACGCTGACGATGCGTCCGATTACGCGAGCATTGGGTGGATATCGCTCTTCCACATTGGCCCAAGGGTCCGGATGCATCTGTTTGAGGCCCAGAGAAATGCGTTCGTGTTCGCGATCGAATTTAAGAACTTTGACCGCGACCTCTTCACCGACTTTAAGGAAGGAGGACGGGTGGGTGACACTGCCATAACTGAGATCACTTACGTGTAGCAATCCATCGATTCCACCCAGGTCTACGAATGCTCCATAATCGGTGAGATTCTTTACCACGCCATTAACGACAGAACCTTCTTCGATTGCGGACAGCACGTGCTGTTTTCTGCTTTGCAAATCGCTTTCGAGTAATACCCGGCGAGACACCACTGCGTTGCCGCGCCGGCGGTTTAGTTTAAGAATGCGGACGTCAAACTCCTGACCAATGTATCCGTCGAAATTGTGGATTGGCCGGACTTCTACTTGTGAGCTCGGAAGAAACGCAACTACGCCGATGTCGACCGTCAAACCGCCTTTAATTTTGCCGGTGACTCGCCCCGGTACCGGAGTGTTCTCGCTAGCCGCGCGCTCAAGCCTTTCCCAAATTTGCCGGCGATGAGCTCTTTCATACGAGAGGAGGATGTACCCTTCCACCGGCGGCCCGGTGCGATCAATCATGACTTCGATCGTGTCGTGGGGTTTAACCGCCGGCCTGCCGTCGATCACAGGAAACTGAGCGGCGGGCACAAGACCTTCAATTTTCCTGCCGATATCCACTATCACTTCTTTGTCGGAGACGCTGAGAACATGACCATGAAGGGTCTCGCCTTCGCCGGAGGTGAAGTGACTGGTGTAATCGTCTAAGAAAGCCTGGTAGTCCGAATTCTCAGCGGCTCCAGGGGTCTCAACCGTGTCATCAAAAGAGCCAGCCATGTATCATTTCACCCTGAATCCGCGTTCGGTGGAGAAGAGGGCAGAGTAGCGCCGCCACCTGAGCAAAACGCCGAGGTTCGCATCCCAGCATGTGTCAACTAATTGATACTTCAGTACTTCAGAACTATAGCCGAGCTAAATCATGATGTCAACTGAGCTCTTGATGCTGCGGTCTTGATGCTGTAACAATGGTTATTCGACTTGGGAATAGTGGGATTTGCAGACCGCTTTGAGCGAATTACCAGAATGGGCGGCTCACGCGAATGGAACTCATATATAATGAGGTTGCAGGAAAGGGAAGGCGCTTCACTTTTCTGATTTCTAATCTACGGATGTATCAAAACCAATCTAGGCTGGAAATTCGTAAGTTAGGGTGAAATGAGGGAAGGTTTATGATCGAAGGTTTACTTCAGCCGACACATCTTCTGGTAATTCTTGCCATTGCTCTGTTTGTGTTTGGACCTAAGAAGCTGCCGGAACTTGGGCAAGGCTTGGGCAAAGGGATTCGATCCTTTAAAGACAGCATGAAGGCTGTGACAGAGGAGCCGGACAAGATCGACACGACGTCTAGTACTCGGTCCACAACGGACACAAAGTAGAAACTTAGCGGTTTACTGGCTCGCAATACCTGAGCAGAGGGGCGATGTGGTGACGAACACCATGTCGCCCTTTTGTCTTCTCAGGTGGGTATCGAACATCATTAATCCCACGAAAATTTTGCATTCGGCGGCAAGAAATGCCGCTCTTCAGCGGTGGCTTTGAACCGAGTCCGAAGCCGTAACAGACGCACCGTCAGTGATTTACATCATGGGTACGCCTTGCTGGCTCCGGTGGTATCAAAACTGCCTATCTAGGAGACGAGTTTAAGGCAGCCAACCAACCGCCAGTTTGCGGTTGAGGCTGAACGATCTATAAGCACTCGAACAGAAAACAAGAACTACAAAGTTTAAATCAGGAGCGGTGGAGCGAACGATGACAACAGAAGATTTCGGCAAAGCTTATCAAAAAGGTTTTAATTTGACGGTGCGATTCCTAGTTTCGCGAGGGTTGTCGTATGACGCGGCACTCGATACTGCGCAAGCAGCATGGGCCAAGGGATGGGAGCGCCGTGAACAACTTCGCGACCCCAGTCTTGTTCTTACGTGGACTAACAGTATCGCACTCAATATTCACCGGACGTTCCTGCGACGTGAACCGCAAACGCAAACTCTCCCGGAGCTTCAGGCGCCTCCGCGTATGAACGTGGCAGCGATCGACGTAAAGCGTATTTTGAATGAGTGCAAGCCGAACGACCGGGTGGTTTTGGAAGGCCACTATATCGAGGGATATAAAGTACAGGAGATTGCACGGCAGCATGGGTGGTCAGAGACCGCAGTCCGCATCCGATTGCTACGGGCGCGACGAAGCGTGGAACGGAAACTAAGCCGGCCGAAACATGCGAAGCTGCGAAACTTGGCAGAGAAGACCAAGAAAGCACTAGCGACTGCGCTAGAGACACCAGTTTACGAACAGCGTGTAGCCTGACTACCGAAGAGTTTTAGAAAAGCGCCGCATCTATCGATGCGGCGCTTTTTGTTGTAGACGATAAGGGAAAGTTAAATTCCGTTCCAGGCTATAAGTTCGGCGGCGGAGAAGAAGAATGGGATCTCAAGAGCCGCGGTTTCAGAAGCATCTGAACCGTGCACTGCGTTCCGTTCAATGTTGCGGGCGAACTGTTTACGTATAGTGCCCTCGGCGGCGTTCGACGGGTTAGTAGCTCCCATTAATTCCCTCCATTTTGCGATGGCGTCATCACGTTCTAAGACCGCCAGGACGGACGGCGCCTCAGTGATGAACGTGATTAGACCGCCGAAAAAGGGGCGTTCCCTATGGATGGCGTAAAATGCTTCTGCTTCGGGCTTAGAGATGTGACGTGTTTTTAGAGCAACGATACGAAAGCCGCTCTTCTCCACGAGAGCCAGAATCGCACCGAGGTGCCCGTTTTTCACGGCGTCCGGCTTGATCATCGCAAATGTACGTTCCAGTGCCATCTTAAATACAACTCCTAAACCTTCTGAGTTAGAGCTTCTTGCATTTTCTCGCCGAGTAGGGCGGGCGTTGGACAGACCGTAATACCGGCGTCGGCCATTGCCTTTAACTTGTCTTCGGCTTTGCCGGAGCCTCCTGAGATGATGGCGCCGGCATGCCCCATGCGCCGTCCGGGAGGAGCGGTTTGGCCTGCGATGAACCCGACCATCGGTTTTTTGACATGAGCCTTCACGTATTGGGCAGCGGTTTCTTCAGCGCTGCCGCCAATTTCGCCGATCATGATGATAGCGTGTGTATCGGGATCCTCATTGAAAAGGCGGATGGCGTCCGTGAAGCTGGTCCCGATAATGGGATCACCGCCAATGCCGATGCAAGTGGACTGGCCGATACCGAGCTTAGTCAACTGGCCGACTGCCTCGTAGGTCAAGGTTCCTGAGCGGGAAACGATGCCCACATGGCCTGGTTTATGAATGGGTGCGGGCATGATGCCGATTTTGCACTTGCCGGGCGTGATAACTCCGGGGCAGTTTGGGCCCACCAAGCGCGTCTTGGGTTTGGTCTGCAGATAGGCCCACACACGCTCCATGTCTTCGATCGGGATGCCTTCGGTAATACAAACGACAAGCGGTAACTCGGCATCGGCGGCTTCCATAATCGCGTCGGCAGCAAACGGAGGAGGGACGAAAATTACTGATGCATTTGCACCCGTAGCACGAATGGCCTCTTCCACACTGTTGAATACCGGTCGATCGAGATGCTTTTGTCCGCCTTTACCGGGCGTCGTGCCGCCGACAACCTTCGTGCCATAGTTAATGGCTTGTTCAGCGTGAAATGTTCCTTCGCGTCCAGTAAAACCCTGGAAGAGAACTTTGGTGTTTTCGTTGATGAGGACACTCATTTTGCTAGTCTGACCACCTTTTCGGCGGCATCTTTCATGCCGTCAGCAACAGTGAAATTGAAGCCTGAGTCAGTGAGGATTTTCTGGCCAAGATCCACGTTCGTCCCTTCCATGCGCACGACGATCGGGATCTTAATCTCAAGCTCGCGGGCTGCGTTGACGACGCCGGTGGCAAGAGTGTCACAACGCAGGATTCCACCGAATATATTAATCAAGACGGCCTTTACGCCGCGATCCGAGAGCAGAATACGGAAGGCGTTCTTAATCTGTTCGGCGTTAGCGCCGCCGCCGACGTCTAGAAAGTTGGCGGGTTGGCCTCCAGCGTATTTGATGATATCCATGGTGGCCATGGCGAGGCCGGCGCCGTTAACCATGCAGGCAATTGTTCCATCCAACTTGATATAGTTCAGGCCGAAGCGCGAGGCTTCAACCTCCAATGGATCTTCTTCATTCAAATCACGCAACTCGAGCAGATCTTTGTGACGGTACAGCGCGTTGTCGTCGAGGTTGATCTTGGCATCCAGAGCAAAGACGCGTCCGTCGCTAGTAAGGATAAATGGATTGATCTCAGCGAGCGAGCCGTCGATCGCGATGTAGGCCTCAGAAAGAGCGATCATGGCCGCAGCTGCCGCGTTGGCTTGTGCGACGGGAATGCCGATTCCAAAGGCAAGCTTGCGGGCTTGGAAGGGCTGCAGCGGCTGCCCGGCAATGAGAGGTTCGCGCAAGATCAACTCCGGCGTCTTTTGAGCGATCTCTTCGACCTCGACCCCACCTTCCTTGGAGGCCATAAAAACTGTTTCACCTAGGGCCCGATCGAGCACGAGCCCAAGATACAGTTCGCGTTCTATGGGTAAAGTTTCTTCTATTAGGAGACGTTGTACGATGCGGCCTTCCGGTCCCGTTTGATGCGTAACCAGCGTCATGCCCAACATGCGCTTGGCGATCTCCGCAGCCTCCGCAGAGTTCTTGGCGATTTTGACGCCGCCGCCTTTGCCACGACCGCCAGCATGAATCTGGGCTTTGACAACGACACTGCCCCCAACTTTCTTAGCCGCGGCTTCCGCTTCCTCTACGGTGTAAGCGACTTCGCCGCGTGGTACAGGCACGTCGTATTTTGCGAGGATCGCCTTAGCCTGATACTCGTGTATCTTCATAATGATTTGGCACGCGCGCGCTGAAGCGGTGAGGCATGCCAACCGTTAGTGTATCTCGCGTCGTTATTCGTGAGTGCCGATAAGTTGTTCTTAGAACCCGTGATAAAGGCTTCGGGACAGGCACGGGCGCAGGATGAAAAGAAGCCCTTTTCTGAGCGGCGGCTTCGATTTTGCGCGAGAAGAGCTACCGTTTGCATTTGCCCAGAGCTGACCACTCGAATGATCAGATACGCCATTCCGAGGCCGTGACAAAAAATCAAAAAAAAATATCTTCTTTGGTTTTAGCTAGATAAGCGCAAAGATTGCGGCTGCGCTGCACGCGTTGAACGTTAAGCTCGTGGGCGAATGAGTTCGACAGCGGAGGCGAATGATGAGCAGCGCGGCGCGGCAAGCGATCAGCTGTGCTGGTCATACGTAGCGCTGCCGTCGCAATCTGAGTTTCTGAAATCGACCGCGAGACTGAAAGGCTTTTCCGGGCCGGTTGGCTCCGGCAAAAGCGCGGCGTTAGCTGTTGAAGCTTTGCGCAACGCTTTCGTGAATCGAGGACGTCAGGGGATGTTGGCAGCTCCGACGCTGGCGATGCTGCGGGACGCAACGCTGAACTCGCTGCTGCAGATGATGGCAGCGGCGGACGTTGAGTTTGAGTTGCGGAAGTCTGATGGAGAACTGACGGTCTCAGAGACTGAGAGTACGATTCTGCTGCGATCGCTTGAGGAGCCGGAGCGGCTTCGAGGCACCAACCTGGCGTGGTTTGGGATAGACGAACTTTCGTATACGCGTGAAGACGGATGGCTGCGGCTGGAGGCGAGACTGCGCGATCCGAGAGCGGACCGGCTCTGCGGATTTG
>DATAYL010000537.1:0-27129 GCA_036272575.1 Bryobacteraceae bacterium
CCGAGCGGTACACCTCCCGCGTTAACCGGAATCCAGCGTATTAAAACGGGAAAATCAAAGTCTCGTATGGCTCGCAGATCTATTATTTCGTCGAGCCATAAGGCATACCGGGGAAGTAAGAAGAGTAAGAGGACCCCGTAAAGGCTGAGGAACAAAGCCAGTACCGGCCAGAGATGCAGTACTTCCTTCGAAGTGTTGTTCCCCGGCCGATCCGTATTATCGACGGCGGGCTGGTTAATCATTATGTGCGATACAAGCACCGCTCCGGCCGGAACTATCTCGAGGAAAACTCTGGTATCATCCAGCGATCCATTCCAGCTGAAGCGTTTTTTCCTGTTCCGCTAACGCTCGGAATTCCGGGTCCCCGGTGACGAGGGGCACCTGACGCTGCATTGCAGTCGCTGCCGCAAAAGCATCCGCGTACGATATCGCGTGCCGGGCCTTGAGATTCGCGGCCGCCATGACCAACTCGTCACCGGCGGAAATGGTTGCAATGCGTGAGCGCAGGTTTTCTAGGACTCGTTGGCCGTACTCCATGTCCCGGGCTTTCACCGAAAGATAGAAAACCTCGCAGAGATTAATAACGTTCATCATTAGCTTGCCTTGACGGTGCTCGGCGGCATCGAGCAGCAACCGCACCTTAGCAGCGGCGGTCTGCTGCCCTTTGAGCCACGCCATGATCGCCCAGGTATCTAACACCAAACCCGGCATCTACGTCCAGCGTCCATCCTTCGCCAGTTCTGTTTCTCGTTCCCGTTGGCGGAGGCTCTCGACGTCTACCTCCGCCAGCGAGCCTTCGAGTACGTCCAGCGGCTCCCTGGAAACATTCTGGAACGACGAAGCCCATTTCTCTATCGCCTCGTGAACTGCATCCTGCACGCTGACCCCCCGGCTGGCAGCAAGAGTCTTAAACCTGCGTATTTCCGGTTCGGGAAGGCGTACAGAAAGGATCTTTAGGTGATTGCTTGCTGACATGCTTACATGCTAGCAGAAGAGTTGGCGAGGTAGGAAAATTGTGTTTTGTCTGCAGGATTAAAGTTATTGTTATCCTATGCCGCTCCCATCCGACGAAAAGTTGATCGCCCTTGCTGAAGATCTTTTACAGCAATTCGACGCTATGTTTGGCTTGCACCCCGGTTTTCGACCCGCCCACGCGAAAGGTGTGATGCTGACGGGAACCTTGACTCCCTCGCGCGAGGCAGCCTCCCTGACCAAGGCGCCGCATTTCAATCGCGGCTCCACCCCCATCACGGTGCGGTTCTCCGATTCCACCGGACTGCCGGCGATTCCGGATAATGATCCAAATGCCAATCCCCGCGGGTGCGCCATTCGCTTCCAACTTGCCGAACATGTGCATACGGATATCGTCAGTCACTCTACCGACAGTTTTCCGACGCGCACTGGTCGGGAATTCCTGGATTTCCTGCGCGCGGCAGCGGCGAGCGCGTCGTCCAAATCGTCACCGTCGCCCATTGAGCAATTCCTCGCTACACACCCCCAAGCCCTCGCGTTCGTGCAAACGCCCAAACCCAGTCCCTCGAGTTTCGCTCGGGAATCGTATTTTGGCGTGACGGCAATGCGCTTCACCAATGCTGATGGTATGAGCCGTTACGGGCGTTATCGCATTACGCCGGACCTGGGCGACGAACACCTGGACGATGCCGCCGCCAAAGGTAAAAGCCCAAATTACCTATTCGACGAACTGAGCGGCCGCGTTGCGCGCGGCTCGGTAAGCTTCCAGATTTTGGTTCAGTTAGCGAATGAAAACGACGTGGTTGATGATGCCACTATCCGTTGGCCGGGGGACAGGCCAGTGCTCAATCTCGGCCAGATCGTTCTCACGAGCTTGGTCGCAGATACTAATCATGAACAGAAACAAATTATTTTCGATCCTATCCCGCGAGTCGAAGGCATTGAGCCATCCGATGATCCGCTGCTCGAATTACGGGCCGCGATCTATTTGCTGAGTGGACGCCGCCGGCGGCAGGCCCCCGAAACACAGGCTGTCAGCATCTGATTCTTGACCCCGCCAGGGCACGGGAACAAGCTATCGTATGCTTACGTATTCCGTTGCAAATGACTACTTCGGCTGCCTTTTTCTCGCTGGGTCTGCTTGGCCTGGTACTAGTTCCCACCTCCTGCCAGTTTGATAATACGCCGCCGGGACCTACCCGGGAAACGTCCATACATCTAGACCGCAGCACGATCGAACGAGCCAATGTGACTCTCGATATGAAAGCGGGCGAATTGAATGTGCATGGCGGCGCGGCCAAACTGGTCGACGGGACGTTCGAATTCAACGTCCCCTCCTGGGAGCCTAAGATCGATTCGTCCAACTCCGGTTCGCACGCCGAGATCCGAATCAGCCAGCCGAACTCGGGACATTTCGGGGGGAATCATCAGTACGTCTGGAACCTGGCGTTCAGCAACGATGTGTTGCTCGATTTATCCGTGAACTGCGGGGCTGGGCAAGCGCAAATGAACCTTGGTGATCTTGATTTGCGGCACGTTGAAGTCCACATGGGCGCCGGCCAGGTTGAGCTCGATTTACGTGGCAAGCCGACGCACGATTACGATGTCGAAATCTCGGGCGGTGTTGGCCAGGCCACCGTGCATTTACCCGAAGATGTCGGTATTTGGGCGGAAGCGCACGGCGGACTGGGCAGTATTACGGTCACGGGTCTCGATAAGAAAGATAATCATTGGGAAAACAATCTTTTTGATAAGGCCAAAGTCAATGTTCACCTGAAGGTCGAAGGCGGCATTGGCGAAATCCGCATCATCGGGTGAGCTATTGCTTCCATTTCACGGTGAAAAGCGCCACTTGCCGCAATCTGCGCCGTGCGGCGAGAGTGATAAGATCAGTCTGTTTTGGGTACCGTTGTCAATCAGACGATCAATGTCGAATATCCACTGGAGGAAAGCTATCGGTTACTGATTGCACGCATCGCCGGCAGTGAGCTGTTCCAAAAATCACCACGTCTCCGCGAGTTTCTCAGCTACACCGCCGATTGCACACTACGCCACCGCTTAGCCGACGTGCGCGAGCAGGTGATCGCTGAACGGGTCTTCGGACGAACGGGAGATTTTCAAAGCGCACAAGACAGCATCGTGCGCGCCGAAGCCCGCAACCTCCGCAAACGCCTGGAACTCTATTTCGCAACCGAGGGGCTGCACGAACCAACGGTCGTCAGTATGCCGAAAGGCGGCTATTCGCTGGTCTTTATGCCGCGCATGGAGGAGGAAGAACCTCTTGAGAGCGTGGCGCCCTCTCTTGATACTGAAACGGTCACACCCCTCATTGAAATACCGCGTCCCCGGCCAGCAAAGGAACCGGCGATCTATCGCAAACTTTCCATCGCGCTCGGCGTACTCGCCGCCTGCACGAGTATTTTGGCGTTCTATTTTCATTCGCGGGACGCCAGCGCTACTGGTGGCCCGGGCTCAGCTCCAATTGTTCCCTTCTCCGGACTCTTGAACAAAGTCGATGACACGCTAATCGTCACCAGCGACACCGGCTTCCTGCAAATTTCTTTCGCCGCGCACCGCCGCCTGACGCTCGACGAATATATGGCTCGCACGTACCCTAACGTGCCTGATTTCGAGCCTTTAGATCTAATTCACCAATGGAACATTTACGAATTCACCGATGCCCGCGAGGTCGCGGTCGGAGATCTCATCATTCACAATTACCCACAATTCGCCTCGAACATCACTATGCGCTCGGGGCACGAGGTGCAACTGCAGGACTTTAAGGATCACAACGCCATCCTGGTGGGAAGTCCGATCAGCAATCCCTGGGCGCAGCTGTATGAAGATAAACTGAGTTTCCACTGCGAGCTCGACGGCAGCGGCATCGTGTTTCAGAACAAATCCGCGCGGCGTGGAGAACTGGCCAAGTACCCGAGCTCGGAAGACGCGAGCCACAACTATACTTACGCCCGGCTGGCGTTTCTCCCACGCGCCGCGGGCACGGGCGCTGTTTTGATGATCGCCGGCACAACCGCGCAGTCGACACAGGCAGCAGGCGAGTTTGTAATTGACCGTGCCCGCTTATCTCACACTCTGCGCGACATCGGTATCGATCCCAACGGCACACCCCGCTACTTCGAAATCCTTCTTCGATGCAACAACTTTGTAAGCGGGGCCATTTTACCCGAAGTAGTCGCAGCGCGCAGCTCAGCTCAAGCCAAACACGAGGGTTAGGCAAGCCATTAGGAGTCCCCGGTGGGCTCCACCAGTCGTTCGACGTTTACAGCGTAAATCGCCGACCTCCCTTCCCGGTCACTTTGGAAGAATACACGCCGGCTGTCCGGCGAAAATACCGGTTGGACTTCGTTGGCATTACTGGCGCGGTGTTCGCATAACGTCAGCTCCCGGCCGGTCGCTCGTAACAACAGCACGACATTCGGTTGTGCTTTGCTGCCGCTGGCTCCGACGAACACTGAGTCATTTCCATTCGGGTCGAAGGCTGCGAACTGGCTGGTTTTGGCGAGGCAGCGCTCTGCGGCGCTCTCGAGCTGGACCTCGCAAATAGTCGCGACAAAGACCTGATTTTGCGGAAGGTCTCGCAGGAACAGCACTGAATTCCCATCTGCCGACCAGTAGGGATGCGACACACGTCCCGTGACCAGCTTCACCGGTTTCGTTGGTTCGTTCAGGGGAGCGTACCAGAATTCGCGTTCGACGCCAGAATCTCTTCGGCAGAACAGGCACCCGCCGCGGCCACCGGGTCTCACCAGGCAAGGCCCTTGCGCCCCTTCAGCGAGCACGCTGCCGCCCTCTTTCTTGAATTGGTGCAGCGCGCCATCGGCTATATAAAACAACTCGCCACGCGTCGATCCCAGGCCGAACGAACTCACGTTTCGCACCAGCACCTCCGGCCGACGCTTCTCCCGGCGTGAGTTCACGGGAGTCTCGCTCAATGCGCCCTCTTCCAGGAAATAGAGTGATCGGCCGGCTGCATCGACGGCGAGTGAAGCCGGATCAAGGGCCGACGTTTCTAGGAGTAGCCGAATTGATCCGGTCTTGAGATCCAGCTCGCAGGGCGAAAGGCGGCCGTTCACGCGATCGGATGAAAAAAAGAGAGTGCGCGCCCTCGATAGTAGAAATCGGTTATTAGGTGCGGGTAGTAAGTTCCGGTAGGCCGGACTGGTAAGACGAACAACCGGGGTTTCGGTGGTGGGATCGGCGAAACGGACGAACTCACCGGCACGCGGGAAGGTCTGGCTTCTGCCAATAACGGGTGCGGCTGCAGCCAGGAGACCGCCCGGCACCAACTTCAGCAGCCGCCGCCGCGTTGTCTGATCAGCCACTACTCGAAAAGATGTCGAGGCGGATGGGCCAGTTTCAGTCTATAACCCCAGATCAATGCCAGAGCCGGACCAGCCCCGGTCGCTGGGAGCCTTCGCCAAATACCGGTAAGGATTGACGGGTGTGCCGCTCACGCGCACCTCGTAATGAAGGTGGGGGCCGGTCGCATGCCCGGTGGCACCAGAAAGAGCAATAACCTCGCCGCGGCGCACTTCTTCTCCCGGAACCACCATGAACTGCGAAAGATGGGCGTAATACGTGTCAATTCCATTCCCGTGATCGACCACCACAAGCTTCCCGAAACGCCCGCTCCAGGCTGCACGTTGGACCACGCCATCAGCGGTTACATGCACCCTGGTACCCTTAGGTGCTTGCAGGTCAATGCCCGTATGGAACGCTCCTTCGCCAGAAAACGGGTCGCTCCGGCTGCCAAACGAACTTCGCAGGGCTCCGACCAACGGCCACAAACTGGGCTCGTTGTGCGTTTGCCAGTGGTACGCGTAATGCTGGTATATACCGGAAAATGAAGCCGACTGCAGGAAATTGTACTGCTCGATCGAAGCGTGGAGATCGGGTACCGTATCGGCGTCGAGCGGCATACCATCGCCCGTGACTTTCGTCGTATCCATGCCATACGCAGCCGAAACTTCGCTGGCGAGCGTCTCAAGTGATGCCATCTGTTCGTTATGCTGATTTGCCTGCTTTTGCAGCTCAACGTAGCGCGTCTGAATTTGTTTCAGGTCCGAAGCCATGTGATCGTAGTTCGAGACCCGCCAGCTCATCCGGACATAGCTCGAAAAGAGCACAAAAGCCAGGAGGAAGACAGAAGCCAAAATACAGCCGGTGATCGCTAGTGATTTATAACTTATCTGTATTCGCTTAACTTGGCCGTGTACGGAATGACCGAAGTCCAAGACGAAGTATCCAGTTTCCATCTCACTCCTCGGTGAGTGGTTCTTCACCAGGCACCACAGCGTGAAGGAAACCACCCCCAGGTATATTTTATTGTTTTAAAGAAGGTTAACGAAACTTCAGACTACAACCAGCTATAAAGCGTGTCAATAGAATAATCCGTTAGCTCTATTACCATTAGGGGCAACAGCCTTAAGCACTTAGCCCATTGTCGCAAACTCGCCGCGAGTCACTGCTATACATAGCTAAGCATGAGCTATGAACGAGAACTGGAAGCAGCCAAGCTGGTCGCGCAAGAGGCGGGAGCGCTAGCACTGGACTATCAGCGGCGCGGTGTAACGGCGGAAAGCAAATCGGATGACTCTCCCGTCACGGCAGCGGATCGCGCCTGCGAGAAGTTGATCGTTGAGACTATCTCCGGAAAGTTTCCGGACGACGGCATTCTAGGAGAAGAAGGTGCCTGCCGCGAAAGCCGGAACGGGCGAAAGTGGATCATTGATCCCATAGATGGCACCCGTGATTTCGTGCGCGGCATTCCGTTGTGGGCCGTGTTGATCGGCTTGGAGGAACACGGCAAGATAGTGGCGGGCGCGGCGCACTGCCCAGGCCAAAATTATCTGCTTTACGCGGCGCGTGGAAGTGGCGCTTTTGCGAACGGCTCGCCAATACGAGTCTCGACGAAAACGGAGGCGTCTCAGGCAGTTCTTTCGTTCAACGGGTTTAACAAGCTAGGAGTCCGCCCATTCTCGCCGTCTCTGCTGCGCTGGATCGAGCAGTTCTGGGCCGTGAGGAGTTTAGGCGGAGCAATGGACGCGATGCTGCTAGCGCAGGGTATGGCGGATGTCTGGATCGAGCCCAACGCGGCGCCATGGGATCTGGCACCGCTCAAAATCCTGATCGAAGAAGCAGGCGGCGTCTTTAAGAGCCTTGTCGGCGAAGACACAATTTACGGAGGCAACGCCTATGCCTGCACGCCGGCGCTTGAACCGGCCGTGAAAGCACTGCTGAGACCCAGCGTTCGCTAAGCGCATCTAATACATACCAGATGATGAATGGATATGAAGCGCTGCGACAAGGCGCGGGCTGGCTTGACTTGTCGGAGCGGGGCAAAATCCGCGCGACCGGTGAAGATCGCGCGCGGCTGCTGCACGCCATGAGTACCAACGACGTGCAGAATTTGGCGCCGGGGCATGGGCTTTACACATTCTTTCTGAACGACAAGGGGCGGATTCTGGCGGATGCCAACATCTACAATCTGGGCGAGGAGCTCTTTCTCGACACGGAAGCCGAAACCGGCCGTAAACTGTTCGAACATGTCGATCGCTTTATCATCGCGGACGACGTCCTGTTAGAAGACGAAACGAACACCCTGGCGGTTTTGGGAGTCGAGGGGCCAAAGAGCGGTGAAATTGCGAATGCATTAAAGATTGCAGTCAGCCCGGAGAAGTTAGGGATTTCGAAAGCCGGCGATGGCTTCAGCGCGGCCGCGACGGTCACCGGCGCTCCCGGATTCCGGCTATTTGTACCCGCCGCGACAAAAGACGAGTGGATCGACCATTTAACACAGGCTGGCGCCGTAGGAGTGAGTTCTTCCGAAGCACGTGTGGTTCGGATCGAGAATGGAACGCCACGCTACGGCGATGAGATCAGCGAACGCTACCTGGTTCAGGAGACCCGCGCGATGCACGCGATCCACTCGAATAAAGGCTGCTACCTGGGACAGGAGATTGTGGAACGGGTACGCTCCCGGGGACAGGTACACCGCTTGTTAACACCAATCCAAATTGACAGCCAGACAGCCCCAGCAGCCGGTACGAAAATCAGGTCGGGCGAAGCGGATGTGGGCGAGATTAGTTCAGCGGTGTACTCACCGGCGCTAGGCGCGGTGACCGGCTTCGCCTATGTGCGAACAGAAGCAACCGAAAGCCGGCCGGCGATGACCGTGGCCGGAAGCGAACCGGCCGTCAGCGTGACCATTCGCTAGGAACGCTCGCTTGTTCGCGGTTGCGGTTAAGGATGACCCTTGGTCATTCATCGCTCATCAAGCGGCCGAACGGTTCGAGCGATTCGACGTTGTCAAAAACCGCTTTGATGCCGGCGGTGATCGGTACAGCTAACACGAGACCCACAGCGCCCCACAGCAAACCCCAAAACAACATGGCAATCGTCACCACCAGCGGATTCAAGCGCACTCGTCGCCCTACGATTTTGGCGTACAGGAAATTCATACAAATGATGTGCAGCGCGGCCGTAATAAGCACGGCTGTAATGACGATCTTGAACTTATTCGGGATCGCAAGCGCGGCAAGTACCGGCGGAAGCAGGCTGAGTCCTAAGCCAACATAAGGGATCAAGCTGAAAAACGCGCTGAGCAGGCCAATGAGCGGCCAATAGGGCAATTCCAGAAAGAAGTAGCTGAGCGCGCTTACCGAACTCAAGAAGACCCAAAGCAGAAAATTGCCAAGCACAAAGGCGCGCGTGGAATCTCCGATATGGGACCAGCTGCGGCCGACGATGTAGCGGCGCTCGCCGGGGAACAACAGTAGGAACCGGCGATTGATGTGGTCGCGCCAGCTCAGCATGAAGTAAACCAGAAATGGAACAAACGAAGCCAGAACCAGCAAGTGAAAGTAGCCGGACAGGTAAAGGTACACGGTGCCGATCACCGGCCGAGGATCGGTGTGGATACGGACTTCCTGAATGGCGGGCGGTTGAGGGGCAGCGGCCGCCGCTGTGCCAGCCCGGCGGCGGCGCGCGCGCTGCGCCTCGAGAGGCTTCTGCTGAATCTGTTCCTGCTGCTGAAGCATGTTCTTCGGAATCACCAGATCGATCGTTCTTTTTTCGACGTCATCGACTTTAGTGTTCAAAGCATCGACAATCTCGTTCAGCCGCGATGTATAGGTGGGTAGATCGCGCTGAATAATGGAGACCTGCGTCCAGGCCATCGCACCGACCAAATAGACCACAATAAGAGCTACAGCAATCACTACGCAGGTGGCAACACTACGCGGAGTCCTAAGCTTCATGACCAGCAGGACCACGGGATCGAGAATAAAAGCGAAGACGGCGGAGATAATAAGAGTGACGAAGAAGTCACGGCCGTAGTAAAGCAGGGCCATGAGAGCGGCTACAGCAACGAGCGCTCTCCCAAAGGCAAATGTCTGTTGTGGAATTTGCGGCGGGTTGAAGATTGCCAAAGCGGGAGATTGCCTCGGTATGGTTACTCTAACACGCGGAGAGGCAACTATAATCCAGAGTTGGTAGACGACGAAAAGACACGAAGTTGGGGTCGCATTCTGGCCTTAGACGTAGGCAAAAAGCGCATCGGCCTGGCGGTGAGCGACATTTTGCGAGTAACCGCGCAGGGACTCGAAACGCTCGAGCGCGGGCGCATTCGTGACGATCTCGCGAAACTGAACGACTTGATTCAAGAACGCGAAATCACACTGCTACTGGTGGGAAACCCTCTACACATGAGTGGATCGGAAAGTCGGCAGAGCGAATATACACGCGAATTCGCTGACCGGTTGAAAAACTATGCGCAGGTGCCGCTGCTTTATTGGGATGAACGACTAACTTCGAGCGAAGCGGAGCGGATGCTAAAGCAGGCGGGCGCATCACTCGCTCGGCGAAAGAAGGCGGTCGACAGGCTGGCCGCAGTTTTACTGCTCGAGAGCTATCTCGGATACTTGGAAATCCAGAGCACTTCGACAGCGGAGGGAGAGAGTTTTGGCTGAGGAGCAACAACGGGGCTGTTTGCGGCGGTCGTTAGCTATCGTCGTGAGCCTGGCGATAGTTGTGGTGCTGGTGATAGCCGCGCTATTTTCTTACTGGTACCTGGGACCGTATGGCAATTTCCGGACACAGACTTTTATCGAGATCGAGCACGGCATGTCTTCGCGCGCGATCGCCCAAACACTGGAGTCGCACGGTGTCGTCCGCTCGCGCTGGGCCTTTCTCGCGGTGCGTTTACTTCATCCGCGTGCTGGTCTGCAGGCGGGCGAATACCGCTTCGGCGCCGAGCAAACCCCTTTCCAGATTTTCGACAAGCTCCACCGTGGCGAGATCTTCTATGAAGAGCTGACGATTCCCGAAGGCAGCAACATTTTCGATATTGCAGGGCTGCTGAAAAACTCCGACACCGTGTCAGCTCAAGCATTTCTATCCGCGGCCGCTGACACCAGCAGTATTCACGATCTGGACCCACAGGCGCCGAGTCTGGAGGGCTACTTGTTTCCGTCGACTTACCGTGTGACGCATAAAACCACAGCCTCGCAGCTCTGCCGTATCATGACGGAGGAATTTCGCAAACAATGGAAACTGCTGGGCGGCGACAAGCAGGGTACCCGGATTCACGACATCGTGACATTGGCTTCGCTGGTGGAGAAAGAGGCAGCGGCGTCCGGCGAAAGGCCGCAAGTTGCATCGGTATTTTTCAATCGGCTGCGGCTTTCGATGCCGCTGCAGTGCGACCCCACCACGGTGTATGCGGCGCTGCTCGAGAACCGCTACCGAGGCACGATCTATCGATCCGATCTGACAAGTGTCAGTCCATATAACACCTATACGCATTCCGGATTACCGCCAGGTCCGATTGCGAATCCAGGCGTGATGTCTTTGAAGGCGGCGTTGTATCCGGCTACCACAAATTACCTGTACTTTGTGGCAAGACCGAATGGAGCGGGTTCGACGGTGTTCTCGTCGAGCTTGGCCGAACACGAGAAAGCCGTGCTCGAATATCGCAAAGGGAAGCACTGATCGAGTTGACAGGAGTAACGCTGTTTCGATTTGGGTGTCTAACCTGCGATGGTCTGGAGGATTATCGCGCTCCTATTTTTCGTTGCCGGTATTTTCGTCATGCCGCTATGGCCATATAGCCGGAACTGGAGCGTCTACGCTCCGGCTTTCTGTTGGTTTGTTGGCGTACTTACGCTCTTAATTAGCATATTTGCCCGGCGCGGCAGCGAATTATGGAAGCATCGTGGTCAGGGATAAGTAGGTCTTAGCAATTCGGCCGAAAGCGAAAGTTGCCGGCATTCCAAAAAAGCGAGGAAGGTGTTAGATCTTAGCCCGGCATGGGTGAACGCCGGAACCGGGCCACAAGCATACCCAAGAACGTGCCTGCGGCAACTCCCGCTATGGAGAGCTTCCACCAGCTCGGGCTAAACGGCTGTCGGGGTAGATTCGGCGCGCTCGCTATCTCAAGAGTCAGCGGTCTTCCATGGTATCTACTCTCGCGTAAAGCCGCGCGTAAATTCTCGTCTAGCAAACTCGCTGCGAGTTGCTGAGTCGCTCGCTGAGCGATAGTGGGATTATCGTCAGCGAACTGGACGGCAAATGCGGTCGCACTCACAGGTTTAACGCTGATCCCCTTCTTCAGGTCTGCAAGTGCCTCGTCCAACGGTGCTCTTACGTGCTCGTTTTCGTGAAGCCCGGCAGCCTGAACAATACGTTTGAGCGAAGATTGGCTCAAAACACCATTGACCAAGCGATTCATAGAGTCGCTTGCTTCCTTGTTTGTAGGCGGATTGTCGGAGGATCCGGAGACAATGTTGATGACGACTTTCGAAGCATATTGCCTGGGTGCTGTAAGCGATACGCCCAATCCAATTAGCATCCCGGCCATCGCGGTTACCGCTACAGTTTTTTGGGCCTTCATGCGGACCTGCATCTCCGCTGCTCCTTTCGCAATGTCCAAGAAAGTCCGCCAGCCTGGGTGATCCAGGTCTTCGATCAGCGCATCGAGTTCGACTCCATAGCGTTTACGCCAGGACGCCGGGTAAAGGCATGTAGCGAATCGCAGGAGGCCCTTCATGCGTTTTTCAGTCTCCTTAGGCCGGCCCTAACGAATCGGTCAAGTTGGCTCAACTCCGTCGCGAGATGTTCCCGTCCAGCCGAAGTTATGGCATACGGTTGCCGCCGGTCCTGAGAAGCTAAAGGCCGAATCCAACCGCGCTGTTCCAGGCGAGTGATCGCTCCGTATAACGTCCCAGGCCCCAGGCGGATACCGGCAAAACGCTCAATGTCTTCCATCATTGAATAGCCGTGCTTATCGGTATCAGCCAGACTAGCCAGCACAAGAAGAGTTGGATCCGACATCTTTATTACGTTTTACGTAATATCGTCTCGTGGAGTGTCAGTTTTGTCAAGACTGCATTGCGTGAGCTTTTGCCGCGGACTGGTGGACTCCACCGGCAGACTTATCGCCGCCCTTGGCCGGATTTGGCAAAGCCGGTGAGGCCCATACCGACCAGAATGATGATTCCGACGACGATCCAGTGAGTCGGAATTCGCAAGTAGTGCGCTCCCAAAGCCAAGCCCAAGATGATCACTGCATAACCGGCCAAGTAAATCGGGGAAGACATTGTTTTCTTAGTGTATGAGGGTGTTCATGATCCCCCCAACCTGGCGACCGAAAGAAGCTGTAAGTTGTCCTTTCGCGATAGCATAAGAGCATTTTATGGAAACAGAGACTGTCACTGCTTATCCCATCGTCCAGAATGTCCCCGCGCTCATTGCTTTTCTTGAAAAGGTTTTCGGCGCCAGCGAAAAACTTCGAGCAGTCGGCTCGGAAGGGGGCTACCATACTGAAGTACAAATCGGCGACTCAATGCTAATGATCGGCGGAGGCGGTCCGGATGTCGCCTGGAAAGGCGAGGCGCGGCCGATGGCCTTCCACATCTACGTACCAGATGTTGACGCGACATACGGTGGCACGCTGGCAAACGGTGCGGAATGCCTGCAAGCTCCCGCCGATCAGGAGTGGGGTGAGCGCACCGCCAATATCAAAGACCCAGCGGGTAATTACTGGTACGTGGCAACCTTTAAAGGCGAGAATTATTTCTCCGAGGGGGCGCCTACGCTTCAACCTTTTCTGCAGCCGCTGCATGGCGAATCGCTGATTACATTCCTAACGAACGCGTTTGGAGCGGCAGAGTTTGGCCGCGCCGCCACGCCGGACGGCAACATCCTGCACACCACTTTGAAGATCGGCAATTCCTCCCTTGAGCTTTGCGATGCGCAGGGCATTTATCAGCCCATGCCTGGTATGTTCTATCTCTATGTGGACGACGCGGATGCCATCTGCAGCCGAGCCCTCGCCTCCGGTGCTGAATTACTCTCCCCTCCAACCGATCAATCCTACGGCGATCGCAACGGCGTCGTCAAAGATGTCTCTGGTAATACCTGGTATATTGCCTCTCGCCTGGCGAAATAAACCTCACACCTCTATCGGAAACCCGATTAGCGCAGGAGCGCTTGCCCGCTCTATCGGCACACTTACGGGTCATCTTTAGACCACAAAATTCTTAGATTCTTTCGCCCTGTTTACTTGAGTAGATGCGGCCGATGACTCCTCTGTCGGGCCCGAATGTGGCCTGCGATGGGAGTCTACCGTGCGCTATTCATTCCTTCTTTTCCTCGCGATTTTTACCACAAGTCGCTCAACGCTCGCCGCAGCCGCGGCGCCACCCACGCTCGGGCAACAAACCAAATGGCTCGATCAAGCCGCGTCGATTAACAGAGACTTATATGCTTCTCTTGAATCATTCGTCTGTCGGGAGCAAATGGAGCGTTACCGCGGCAAGCTCAGCTCGCAAAGCGGCCACCTGGTCGACGTTATCAGCGCAAAAGTATCGCTCGAGAATGGGACCGAGCATTATTCAGATTTGTGGCAAAAGAATCGTAACCTGCGCGATTTGGCGGAGCTAGACGGCGCCTGGTCCGAAGGCGAGTTTGGCACGCTGCTTAAACAAACCGAGCAGCTCCTGCGAACGCAACACATCGCGTATGAAAGCGAAGGCTCCGTCACCGGTAGGCCTGCTCTCATCTTCCGGCTCGACATACCGGCAGATAGCAGTCCCTGGGACCTGGCAGTGGGCGGACAACATTATAAGATTCCATTTATCATGCGCGTATGGATCGCTCGCGATTCAAAGAAAATCTTGAAAATTGTCCGAGCTTCGACCGAAGTTCCGGGGGCGTTGCGAATTTCCGAAATCGATTGGGCAGTGACGCTGGCTCCAGTGGAGCTCAGCGGCAAAGTCTGGCTGCTGCCTAGCAGCGGCGAGTATCAAGTGGGATACCGCGACACGGACCGGCGGGAATGGAACGAAATGAAGTTCTTCGACTACCATCATTACGCGGCCGAAGCCACGCTGCGCTTCAACTGACGACGGTCATTGCGCGCCCCGGCTCAGCAGCATCACTTTGATGGTGTGAAAGATGATGTAGAAATCGAGGGCGGGCGCGATGTGCTTGATGTAGTAGAGATCGTACTCGAGCTTAATCATGGCGTCCAGTTGGGTGTCGCCGTACTTGTGGTTAATTTGCGCCCAACCGGTTATGCCGGGCTTTACCGCGAGGCGCTGCCGGTAATACGGAATTTGTTGCGCCAGTAATTCGACGAATTCGGGACGTTCAGGACGTGGACCGACAATCGTCATATCGCCCCGCACGACATTCCAGAACTGCGGCAGTTCGTCCAGACGAATCTTGCGAAGCCAGCGGCCGGCGGGAGTAATGCGCGGGTCGTCCTTCTTGGCCCAAACCGCGCCGGTGCGAGCTTCCGCATCCACGTACATGGAGCGGAACTTGTACAGAGTAAAGCTGCGTCCATCGAGGCCAGTGCGGCGCTGCCGGTAGAGGACCGGTCCTTTGGACGACAGACGCACGGCTAAAGCCGCGAAAAGCATGAGCGGGGCGGTGAGAATCAGCCCGACTAAGCCAAGGATGAGCGAATAGAACGTCTGAAACGCAATAGCTTGTGGCCGCGGGCCGAGACTCGACGAGAAAATCAGCTGCGAGGGCTGAATCTTACGGCTGCAAACCCGGTGCAAGGCCATTTCGTAAGTATCGGCGGCATCTTCGATCCGAACTCCTCCAAAGCGAATTTCGAGAAGATCCTGTACTGGCAGCCGGTTCCGGCGTTCGGCCATTCCGACCACAATTCGTGTCGGACGACACTCCGCGCAGACCCGGCGAACCTCGTCAACTCTACCCAGACAAGGCACTTTAAAAGTCACCGAGCTGTCTTCTTCTTCGAGGTAACCGAGAATGGAATAGCCGAACTCAGGCCGATCCTGAATCTGTTCGATCACCTCCCCCAAAATGCTGGAGTTGCCCATCAGCAGCACGCGCTCGGAGCGCAATCCAGCCACAATGTATTTCCAAAAAACGACTCGCCAGACAGGCAGGGTGATAATCACGCCAAAGCTGCCTAGAACCATCAACCAGCGGCCGAGGAGTACATCGGGTTTGAGATAGCCGACAAACGCCATGAAAAGCAAGGCACAACCGACAGCCAGGCAGACTTGCTGAACCAACACCACTCGCGAGGTGATTCGTAAACTCGCATACAAATCCTGGAAATATAGAAACAGAATGATCAGACCGGTAACAACCAGCAGTTTCCAGTAGTTATTTTCGGCGAACAGGTAGAAGACAGGATCGAGCCCAAGTATTAGAAGGGAAACTACATAGCTGGCCAGTATCAGAATGATTTCCGAGACTAGCAATGCTACGACGCTAGCCGGGATAAAGACGCGAAAAAGGCGAATCACGCGAGAGTCTTAGTTATTTTCTTGGAGTTTGAGTTTATCACGCAACTTTCCCAGGATACTGGAACGAACTAACGGATTCCGATCCGATTTAAGGAACGTCCGGATTGTCACAACTTGTTGATTTTGCAGTGGATGAAAGTTGTGCGATTTCATTGGACTACGTGTTATAAAGGGTTAGGATCCGAGCGGTGTAAGACTACCCCAATGCACCGGTACACCTAGAATAAATGCTGCGTCTCACAAAGAAGGCTGATTACAGCCTGATTGCTCTCAGACACTTTGCGATGCGTCTGACTGAAAGTGGAGGCGCGGTAAGCGCGAAGGAAGTCTCTGATTCTTGTGGCATACCACTACCGGTACTTTCTAAGCTCTTACAGAAATTGGGGAAGAGCGGATTTCTGATCTCCGAATATGGAACAAACGGCGGCTACCGCCTTGCGCGGGATCCACGACGGATTTCGGCGCTTGAGGTAATCCGAACCATCGATGGGCCGATCGTGCTGGCCAACTGTTTCACCGCCGATACGCACTGCGGACACTCCAGCCGCTGTACCGTTAAGAAACCGCTGCGGAAGATTCACGAGGGGATCCTGAGACTTCTCGAAAACGTCAGCATCCAAGATATGTTACAGGACTCCGAAAGCGATCGGCAGGATGTGTTTTCAGAGTCCCTGGTGACGTTGGGATCAACTGCTAAAACGCCTGCAATTCAGGACGCAATTAGGAAAAATTGATTATGAAATTACCGATTTACATGGACAATCACGCGACCACCCGAATGGACACCCGGGTGCTCGAAGTCATGACGCCTTACTTCCTGGAGGCGTTCGGTAATGCGGCCTCGAGAAACCACGAGTTTGGCTGGAGGGCGGAAGAAGGCGTCGAGACCGCTCGTAAACAAATTGCCGATCTGATTGGCGCCACGCCAAAGGAGATCGTCTTCACGAGCGGCGCCACCGAATCGAATAATCTTGCGCTCAAAGGCATCGCGGAGATGTATGCTGAGCGCGGCAACCACATCATCACCCAGGCCACTGAGCACAAAGCCGTTCTCGACACCTGTAAAAGGCTGGAAAAGGAAGGTTTACGGGTTACCTATCTTCCGGTACAGGCAAACGGATTGATCGACTTGGATCAGCTTCGAGATGCGATTACAGACAAAACTATCTTGATTTCGATCATGTACGCCAATAACGAAATCGGAGTCGTCCAGCCGGTGGCTGAAATCGGCAAAATCGCTAAAGAGAAGGGCGTGCTCTTCCACAGCGACGCAGTACAGGCCGTGGGCAAGATCCCGGTGAATGTCATGACTGACGGGATTGACATTCTGTCACTCACCGGACATAAACTGTACGGCCCCAAAGGGTGTGGTGCGCTCTACGTGCGCCGACGTAACCCGCGCGTTCAGATTACTGCCCAAATGGATGGAGGTGGTCACGAGCGCGGTATGCGATCGGGCACGCTGAATGTTCCGGGTATTGTTGGCTTGGGTTATGCCTGCGAACTCGCGAAAAAAGAAATGCCGGAAGAGTCGAAGCGCATGGCGTTTCTGCGAGACCGGCTGCAAAATCGGCTGACTCGCGAATTGGACGAGGTTTACATCAACGGCACAATGGAACACCATCTGCCGAACAACCTTAACATCAGTTTTGCGTACGTAGAGGGCGAGAGCCTGTTAATGGGAATCAACGACATCGCGGTTTCGAGCGGTTCGGCTTGTACTTCGGCCACTCTTGAACCGAGCTACGTATTAAAGGCGCTCGGCGCCGGCGACGATATCGCTCACTCCTCAATTCGCTTCGGGTTGGGCCGCTTCAACACGGAAGAAGAAGTAGATTACGTAAGCGACAAAGTGGTGGACGTGGTCAAGAAGCTTCGCGAGCTCTCGCCGCTCTACGAAATGGCTAAAGAAGGCGTGGATCTCAGCAAAGTTGTTTGGGCGGCGCATTAAACTAAGAGAGAGGGAAGAAAAATGGCTTATTCTGACAAGGTACTCGATCATTACAAGAACCCACGGAACGTCGGTTCCTTAGACAAGAGCAGCCCGGATGTCGGCACGGGGATGGTAGGAGCGCCCGAGTGTGGAGACGTCATGAAGCTTCAGGTAAAGGTTAATCCTGAAACCGGCGTCATCGAAGACGCGAAATTCAAGACATTCGGCTGCGGCAGTGCAATTGCGAGTTCATCGCTGGCGACGGAATGGCTGCGCGGTAAGACGGTCGATCAGGCTCTTGAAATCAAGAACACCGATATCGTGAGTGAACTGGCGCTGCCCCCTGTGAAGATCCACTGTTCGGTGTTAGCCGAGGATGCGATCAAGGCCGCCATCGGCGACTACAAAGCGAAGCATCCCGCCTACGCTAAGACGGTGGCTGAGCCGGTTTCGGCATAAGAAGGAATAGCGAAATGGCTGAGCTTACTCAGCTTGGGTCTACCGTCAACGAAACTGCACCTGCCGAACCTGCTAAGCAGGTTTACGTCACGCCCAAGGCTGTCCAAAAAATTCGTGACGCCTTCCAGCGCGAGGGCGTACGGGGGGGATTGCGCCTCGGCGTGTTGGGTGGGGGTTGCTCGGGCTTAAGCTACCAGTTTAAATTTGCGCCCGAGCCCCGACCTCGCGATCACATTTTCGAGTTTGGAGATGTGCGCGTATTTGTAGATCCAAAGAGTATTTTGTTCTTGGATGGCATGACGCTGGACTGGAAAGATTCTCTTATGCAATCCGGCTTTGTTTTTGAAAATCCGCACGCGACGAAGAGTTGCGGATGCGGAACTTCCTTCTCCGCCTAGTCTTCAAGCCGATGCCCGCCACCCAGCGGGCTCGATCCTTTTGCTGAACGGTTATCCACAGGCAAGCATGCCCTCGTTTTCTTCCAATTACTTCGATTTTTTTGAGATCAACAGAAAACTCTCGCTCAATCCGGACGAACTGCAAACAAAGTTCTATGAACTGAGTCGGCGGTGGCATCCTGACCGCTTTTCACGCAAAAGCACTGAGGAACAGACGGCAGCGCTCGAAGCGACATCGCTACTGAATGATGGCTACAGGACGTTACGCGATCCGGTAAAACGCGCCGAATATCTTCTTAAGGAAGAAGGATTCCCTATCGGAGAGCAGCGCTCGAAAGATGTGCCGCCGGAATTGCTCGAAGAAGTTTTCGAGCTGAACATGACGCTCGAAGGACTACAGGGCGGCGATGAATCGGCCCGGCCCCAGCTCGAATCCGCCAGACAGAATTTCGTTGCGCTGCGCGACAGGGTCGATCAGGAGCTGACCGGATTATTCAACAAGTACGACGCAGCGGAAGCGGCCAGTGAAACCGCCAAGCAGGCGCTGCATGAAATCCGCGGTGTGCTAAACCGGCGGCGTTATATCGAAAACCTAGTGCGGGACGTGGATCGCGCCCTTAGCCCGACTTTGGTAGCGGCGGAATCGCTGGAAGATCGTCTTTAATCATGGGAACTTTGCAAATCGACTTCGGCGAAAGCCGCCAATCTAAAATCGTCGGCATCGATCTGGGCACGACCAATAGCCTCGTCGCTTACCTGGATCTCAGCGGACCGCGCATCGTCGAAGATGCTGCTGGACGAAAGATCGTACCGAGCGTCGTTTCATTGACCGAAAACAATCATCTGGAGGCGGGCGAGGCGGCGCGAGAACGTCTGATCACCGCGCCCGATCGAACGGTGTACTCCGTTAAGAGGCTAATGGGCCGCGGCGTAGCCGACGTGCAGGATGAATTAAAGCTGTTTCCATTCCGAGTCGCGAAAGATAGCGAGGCAGTCATCAAGCTCGAGCTCGGTGGTCGTCAATTCACGCCGCCGGAGATTTCGGCCGCGGTTTTGCGTCAGCTGAAAGACAATGCGGAAGCAGCTCTGGGAGTCCCGGTCACGGAAGCCGTTATTACCGTTCCTGCCTACTTCAACGATGCGCAGCGACAGGCCACCAAAGATGCCGGCCGTATGGCCGGCCTGGAAGTCCTGCGCCTGGTAAATGAGCCAACCGCTGCTTCACTCGCCTACGGTCTCGACAAACGCAAACAGGGTGTGATCGCCGTCTATGACTTTGGGGGCGGAACTTTTGATATTTCGCTGCTGCGCATTCACGACGGGATCTTCGAAGTTCTCGCGACAAACGGCGATACACATCTCGGCGGCGACGATATCGACAATCTCCTGCTCCGCATAGCTCTCGAAGATCTCCAAACCGAATGGAATATGGATCTCGGCTCCGATAGCGAAGGAGTGCAGCGGCTACGACGCGCGGTCATCCGCGCGAAGGAGGAATTATCGTTTGTACCCGAGACCAAGATCGAGCTCGCCTATGCGGGCAAGCAGTACGCCCGCGTTATTGACCGCGCGTTGTTTGAAAGGTTGATTGCACCTGTTGTCGAGAAGACACTGGAACCATGCCGGGCTTGCCTGCTCGACGCCAAACTGACTGCGGAACAGATCGACGAAGTGGTTATGGTCGGGGGCTCGACGCGCATCCCGCTTGTGCGCGCGTCTGTCGAACGGCTCTTCAAATCGAAGCCTCACACCGAACTGAATCCCGATGAGGTGGTGGCGCTGGGCGCAGCCGTGCAGGCCGGAATCTTAGCGGGCGAGGTCGAAGACCAGCTGCTACTTGATGTGACTCCACTCTCGCTCGGTATCGAGACCATGGGCGGTGTCGTCTCAAAACTGATCCATCGAAATTCGACTATTCCCGCGAGTGCCTCCGAGACCTTCACAACCGCCGTGGACGGCCAGCGCAACGTCCTGATTCACGTGCTGCAAGGCGAACGCGAGCTGGTCAAAGACTGCCGCAGTCTGGCGCGCTTCGATTTAAAAGATATAGCAAGTATGCCGGCCGGTTTTGCGCGCATCGAAGTACGCTTCCTGATTGATGCCAACGGCATTCTCAACGTCACGGCGCGCGATGCGCGGACCGGCAAAGAGCAGAGCGTGGAAGTAACGCCCTCCTACGGTTTGTCGCAAGACCAGGTCGGCGCTATGATTCAGGAGTCCTATGATCACGCCGCTGAAGATATGCACGAGCGTCAGGTCCGCGAAGCCCGGGTCGAAGCGGATAATATCTTGGATGCGGTGGCCAAGGCGCGGCAGAATGATGCCTGGTCCGTTCTCGATCCTACCGAGCGAAACAGAATCGAAACGGCCGTGAAAGACCTGCAAAACGTCTATCACGGCGAAGATCATCATGCGATTCAAGCGAAGCTGGATACCTTGAACGAAGCGACCCAGAGCCTGGCCGAAAACATGATGAATACCGCCGTCCGGGGTGCTCTGCGCGGCAAGACCATCGACTGACTAGCGATTGCCTACAATGGAGCATGGCTGGACTCACTTGGGACCATACCGAAGACATTGCCCTGAGCTTGTACGAAGCGCATCCGGATACCGATCCGACGCATATCCGCTATACGGATCTGCACAAATGGATCACCGAGCTACCGAATTTCAAAGACGATCCTGCAGCTTCCACCGAGGGCAAACTGGAAGCGATTCAGATGGCGTGGGTTGAGGAATATCAGGACAGCCAGTAGTCGCGGCCCGTTTGCTCCGCTGTGTTATCCTAACCTAAGTAGTTCCGCTTTCAATCCGAGACGTGCCCCGTATCGGACTCGAGAAGGACTCGGTTCGCGCCAAGCGGCCGTACGGCGTCAACGCGCCAACCACACGAAACAGGTTATCTATGCCTAAGTTGAAGACACATAAGGGTGCGTCCAAACGCTTCAAAAAGACCGGGACTGGCAAAATCACACGCCGTCATGCGTTCGCCCGCCACATCCTGACGTCGAAGGCGCGTTCTCGCAAACGCAAGCTCGGCCACAGCGTCGTTGCGGACGAAACCGATCAGGCCAAGTTGCGCGAGATGCTGCCCTATTAACTTAAGAGGGCAAAAAGATTTTCTGAGCAGAAGCAGTGCGCCGCACGTGCCTGTCTTCTCTCGCCGGCCTCTGTAGCGAGGCGCAAACAACCATTGATAAGGAGAAAACGTGCCACGAGTAAAACGAGGTACCAATCGGCGGGATTACCGCCACAAAACGCTTCGACGGGCTAAGGGATTTTTCCTCACCAAATCCAAGCTGAATCGGGCCGCGCAGGAAGCTGTCGAGAAAGCCCTGAAGTACGGTTATGTCGGGCGCCGGCTGAAGAAGCGCAATTTCCGCTCGCTGTGGATTGTACGCATCAACGCCGCGTGCCGCTCATCCCAAATCTCGTACAGCAAGTTCATCAACGGACTCAAACGCGCCGGCATCGAACTGAATCGGAAGGTCCTTGCCGACATCGCCGTGAATGACACGGCAGGTTTTGCGACCCTGGTGGAGCGGGCCAAAACGGCGCACCAGGCGCGCCTACAATAGTCCGCTAAATTAGTACGCATGGAAGCAGTTCAAGAAGGTCTCGACACTTTAGCACACCTCGAAGAGCGCATTACGCGCGCTGTGCAGGCTATCTCTCATCTCCGAAACGAAAACAGCCAACTGCAGGAGCGGGCTCGGACCGCGGAAGAGGCTGCACAGTCATTGCGAGCCGAGCTGCAAGAAGTGCAGGCCCTTTCCTCGGAGTTCCAGAAGGAAAACAGTGAGCTTATTCAGAAAGTGAGCCAGCTGTCTCAGGAACTTGAGACCATGAAGGGCGAGCGCAAACAGGTGAAGACGCGCATCGAGAAACTCTTGACGCAGTTGGATCTGCTGAGCGCCAGCTGAAGAATCACAAATCCACCCGCAATCTGATTAGAGTCTTCATGGACGCACCGGACACGCTCAAACAAACGGTCCGGGTTACTATTTTCAATCAGACCTATACGGTTTCAACCGCCGGCGATCCACGCGATACCGAACTGCTCGCTCATGAAATCGATGAGCTGATGTCGAGCATTGCGCGGCGGGCGGGAAATCTGGACGCGACCCGTACGGCCGTGCTGGCTTGCTTGCATCTGGCGGACCGGCTGCGCACTGCAGAGCAGGAGTTGGGCGCCTTCCGCGATTCGGTTCTGCACAAAAGCCGTGATTTCGCCCTGCTGTTGGATGAGGCGTTCCGAGCCGAAGACTAACGGACCAGATCAAATCATGCTGCGCCTGACAAGAATCATTGTCCTGGCTATTTTCGGCGCGGCTCTTCTACCAGCGGTAACCGGTTATGACGCCTGGCTGCGCTATTCTCCCGTCGCAAACCGGGGTTTACCGGCCACGGTCGTGCGGCTGGGCGACGCCCCTACGTTGCGGAGCGCGCAAGCTGAGTTAATTCGGGGAGTGAAGGCGCTGTTCGGAAGAACGCTGCGGGCCTCCGCAGCGCTCGTAAACGAAGACTCGATTCTCCTCGGAACCGTACGCGCGGTGAATCAGGCACTCCCGAACATCGCTCTTCCCGGCAATCTTGCGCCCGATGGATTTGCGCTTGAGACTGTGAGGCGGCATGGCCACAAGATATTGCTGGTAGTGGCGCAAAACGAACGGGGCGTGCTGTATGGTGCATTCGATCTGCTGCGGCGATTGTCGCTCGGCGGCGGTTTCCCACCGTCACCGGAAGTTAGCAATCCAGCGGCACCGGTGCGCTGGATAAATCAATGGGATAACCTCGACGGCAGTATCGAACGCGGATACGCCGGACGATCCATTTTCTTCTCGGATCAGCATGTTTCAGCCGATCTAACGCGCGCCGGCGATTATGCGCGACTGTTGGCGTCTGTCGGCATCAACGGCTGCACTGTAAACAACGTGAACGCTTCGCCACGCATGTTGGCCCCCGATTTCCTCCCTCAAATTGCCCGCATTGCCGATGCGTTCAGACCCTGGGGCGTGCAGTTATCGATAGCCGTAGATTTCAGCAGCCCGCAAACTCTCGGCGGGTTAAATACCTTTGATCCGCTCGATCCGCATGTTGCCAAATGGTGGCGGGATAAAGCGGACGAGATCTATCGGCTGATTCCCGATTTCGGCGGTTTCGTTTTGAAAGCGGACTCCGAGGGCCGTGTCGGTCCTTCGAGATATGGCCGGACGCACGCCGATGCGGCGAACGTTTTGGCGGCAGCGGTGCGTTCGCATGGTGGGATCGCGATGTACCGCGCCTTTGTCTACGACCATCATATGGATTGGCGCAATCTCAAAAATGATCGCGCGCGGGCGGCTTATGATAATTTTCATCCGCTGGACGGAAAATTTGCGGCGAACGTGATGCTTCAAATCAAGTACGGCCCTATCGATTTCCAGGCGCGCGAACCCGTCTCTCCGCTCTTCGCCGGTCTGCGACACACGAATGAAGCCATCGAATTGCAAATCACGCAGGAGTACACCGGGCAGCAGCGGCATCTTTGTTATCTGGTGCCGATGTGGAAAGAAGCCCTGGATTTTAATACCGGTGTCGGCGGTGAAAATGCCAGCGTCAAGAACATAGCCAGCGGCCGCCGATACAACCGCCCGCTCGGAGGTTTTGTCGGCGTTGCCAATGTCGGACTCGATATGAATTGGCTAGGCAATTACTTGGCACTTGCGAATCTTTACGGCTTCGGACGGCTTGCCTGGAACCCCAATCTATCGGCCCGCGAGATCACTGACGAATGGACCCGCCAGACTTTTGGGAGCGATCCTCGCGTAGTCTCCACGATCAACTCACTCGAACTCGCATCGTGGCGCGTGTACGAGGGCTACACGGGCCCGCTCGGCATGGGAACGCTGACGGATATTTTGCATGGCCATTACGGTCCCGGTATCGAATCTGCCGAGCGCAACGGCTGGGGCCAATGGTTCCGAGCGGATGAGCACGGCTTAGGCATGGATCGCACGACCGCGACGGGCACCGGTTACATCGGGCAGTATCCACCAGCAGTGGCCCAGCGTTACGAATCGCTCACCACCTGTCCGGACGACTTACTACTCTTCATGCATCATGTGCCATACAGGTACCGTTTACATTCGGGCGCCACACTCGTCCAGTACGTCTACGATTCGCACTATACGGCCGCCGAGGAGGCGCAAAGCTTCGCCGATCGTTGGCGCCGGCTGCGTGGGCTCGTCGACGAAGACCGTTACCAGGCCGTGCTGACGCAACTCGAATATCAGGCTGGTCATGCCGTCGTCTGGCGCGAAGCGATCTGCGCATGGTTCTTGAAAATGTCGGGCATCCCCGACAACAAAGGCCGGGTTGGGCATGATCCCGCACGCGTCGAGGCCGAATCGATGCAATTACGGGGTTATCAGGTGATGACGGTCACGCCAGCAGAAACCGCCTCGGGTGGTAAAGCAATTGTTTGCAAAGGTACCGGTGATTGCACCGCTGCTTTTCAGTTTCGAGGAACTGCTGGCTGGTATACGCTCGATATTTTCTATTACGATGAGATCTCCGGCGACGCCGAGTTTCAGTTGAGAGTCGGCGATCAGACCGTCTCGCACTGGCAAGCCGACGCCGCATTGGTTTCGAAGGTACCGAATGGCGACACCGCTACTCGCCAACGGATCACCGGTATTGCGTTGCGTCCGGGCGACCGAGTGCAGGTCATTGGAACGCCCGATCATGGGGACGAGGCTGCACTGGATTACGTTCGGCTCGAACCGTCTGCCGCTCCATGAGTTTCGCTTGCGAAGCCGAGGCGTATCATATGATGCTGGTGTGCGAGTGCGATTAGCGACGCTGCTGCTTACCGCTTCCCTGCTCCAAGCCCAAAGTACCGCGCCGAGAGGTAACTTCGACGAAAGCAAAGCCGGCGCCTACACGCTGCCAAACCCGCTCGTGTTCGCTAATGGCCAGCCGGTGCGCACGGCGGACGAATGGAACGCACAACGCCGCCCGGAGATCCTCAACTTATTTTCGGAGAATGTCTATGGTCATTCGCCGCGGGCACCTTCTCAAATCCAGTTCAACGTTTGGGAAAAGACTGTTCCGGCCCTAGATCGTCAGGCATTTCGAGAGCAGATCACCATTTATTTTTCACCGGACAAAAAAGGGCCGAAGGAAGACCTGTTGCTCTACGTACCTGTCCATCACGCTGGACGCGTACCCGTAATTCTTTCGCTGAACTACATGGGCAATCAGTCGGTAGTGGACGACCCCGGCATCAAGCCAGGCACAATCTATGCCGCGAAGACGCACGTGCCCGAAACCGCTCCCGAGAGCTCGCGCGGCTACGATAAAGAGTTCGAAGTGCGGAAGATCCTGCAGCGCGGCTACGGCTTCGCCACGATTAATTATCAGGACATCGAACCCGACTTTAACGGCGGCGTGGCTTATGGCATTCGGCCGCTGTTCTTTCAGCCGGGACAATCAGGACCGCGCGATAACGATTGGGGCGCAATCGGCGCCTGGGGCTACGGGCTCAGCCGCGCTTTGGACTATCTCGAACAGGACAAACAGGTCGACGCCCAACGAGTCGCGGTCATGGGTCATTCCCGCTTAGGCAAGGCGGTTCTATGGGCGGGAGCTTTAGATCAGCGGTTCGCGATGGTCCTCGCAAGCTGCCCGGGTGAAGGCGGCGCATCACTCGCGCGCCGCAAGTACGGAGAGGATATACGGCACCTGGTAACAGCCTTTCCCTATTGGTTCTGTAAGAATTTCGCGCGATACGCCGACGACCCCAATCGCTTGCCGGTCGACATGCATGAGTTGATTGCGCTTCTCGCGCCGCGTCCGGTTTACATTACCGGAGCGGAAGAAGACCAGTGGGCCGATCCCAGGGGCGAATTTCTGGCTGCGGTGGCCGCCGGCCCGGTCTATCGTTTGCTCGGTGTACAAGGCCTCGGCACGGATCAGATGCCCGCCTTGAATATACCGATTATGCATACCATCGCCTTTCATTACCGCACCGGAAAGCACGAGGTTACGGCTTACGACTGGGATCAATTTCTTACGTTTGCCGATGCTCACCTGAAGCTTCAAAGAACCCGATGATAAAACCAGGCACCCTCTCATACTGTTTTCTAGTGGCAATCAGCGCTGTTGCGGCCAACGGCGAAGTACGGCTCCCCAAACTCCTGAGCAGTCACATGGTTATCGAACGGGACAGACCTGTGCATCTATGGGGCTGGGCGGACGTAAATGAAACCGTAACCGCTATGCTAAATGGCGCAACGCAGTCTTCGACAGCGGATCGCTACGGCCACTGGAGTTTGTATCTGCCGCCGCAAGCCGCCGGGGGGCCATTCGAAATCAAAATCAGCGGCAGCAATCAGATCGTGCTTTCCGACGTGCTAAGCGGCGATGTCTGGTTTGCCTCCGGTCAATCCAACATGGAGATGCCGCTCGCCGGTTTCCCCGGAGCCGCTATAAAGAACTCCGCGGCGGAGATCAGCCAGGCCAACCAACCTGCTATTCGTCTGCTGCTCGTGCAGAAAAAAGCTTCGGCCTA
>DATAYL010000538.1:0-5980 GCA_036272575.1 Bryobacteraceae bacterium
CGCTGTGGGAGTTGGGCGGCGTGCCAGCGCTGCATCGTACGGATCGGATGACGGCGGCCATTAATAATCTGACCGAACTGGCGGATTTTCAACGGAACTATCAGGCGCTGGTGCGGCACTACGGAATGGAAGGGCGGAAGATCCAAACCGGACGTCCCAATGAGAACGGAGACGTAGAGCAGCGGCACTATCGGTTCAAGCGCGCGCTGGAGCAGGCACTGCTGCTGCGCGGAAGCCGGGACTTCAGCTCCGTGGCGGAATACGAGTTGCTCCTGAAGCAACTGTTCGAGCAACTCAACAGCGGACGCAAAGAACGCCTCGCCGAAGAAATGGAAGTGTTGCGGCCTTTGCCGGAGCGGCGCTTCGACAGCGCCAAGCGAGTGCGCGTGCGTGTCAGTTCCGGCAGCCTGATCAACGTGGAGCGGAACAGCAACTCGGTGAACAGCCGGCTGATCGGAGAGATTGTCGAAGCGCGAGTCTTCGCGAATCACCTGGAGGTCTGGTACGGCGGCCAAAAACTGGAGCAGTTGCCGCGGTTACGCGGGCGCACCAACTATCGCGTCGATTACCGCCACATCATTGATTGGCTGGTACGAAAGCCAGGCGCCTTTGCGAATTATCGATATCGCGAGCATCTGTTTCCGACCTGTCAGTTCCGCAAAGTATATGACTTGTTGAAGGAAGTGACGCCGCGGCGCTGTGATCGGCGTTACCTGGAGATCCTGCAACTGGCGGCAAAAGAGGGCGAGGCACGCGTTGACGACGCCTTCCGCTTGCTGCTGCAGAGCGCGGCAGGTCAGCAGGCCATTGTCAATAAAGAGGCTTTTGAAGAGTTCCTCAACCGCTGCGAGCAGGCGCCCGACATCACCGACGTTCACATTGCCGAGGTTTCGTTGGCAAGCTTTGATCAGCTGTTCAGCGAAGCGGAAGTGTTGCAATGAGCGCGACGGCGAATGTGAAAGTCGATCTGACGCAAAATCTGAAGTCGCTCCACCTGCCGACCATCCGCCAATGTTATGAGGAAGTGGCTCGCCAGGCGGAGCGGGAGGCGCTCAGCTACGAGCGGTATCTCCATGAATTGGTGCAAAGGGAATGTGAGGAGCGGCAAGAGAACCGGACCGCGAAGATGTTGCGAGAGTCACAGCTGCCGCTGGAGAAATCTCTGGACGCGTTTGATACGCGGCGATTGCCGGCGAAAGCGGCCCGGCAGATGCGCACTCTGCTTGATGGCGGATTCCTGGACCGAGCCGAAAACGCTCTCGTGTTCGGCAATCCAGGGAGCGGCAAAACGCACCTTTTGCAGGCTGTAGGGCAAGAACTGATCCGGAAAGGCCGTCGCATCTTCTTCACCAGCTGCGAGATGTTGGTGCAGGAACTGCTGATCGCCAAGCGCGACCTTAAGCTCAGCAAGCTGATCAAGAAATATGCCCGCTACGAAGGGATGATTATCGACGATCTCGGCTACATTCGGCAGACGCGCGAAGAAATGGAAGTGGTCTTTACGCTGCTGGCGGAACGTTATGAGCGCGGTAGCGTGTTGCTCACCAGCAACTTGCCATTCTCCAAGTGGGAAGGCATTTTCAAGGACCCGATGACGACGGCGGCCGCCATCGACCGCCTGGTCCATCACAGCATCATCATCGAGCTGAATATCCCCAGCTATCGGCTCGAGCATGCCAAAACGACTATTCAATCGCTCGGCCCTGACGGCAAGGAGACTGCCGCGACCGGGCCAGATTCCAGGGAGCCGCCCTCCGACGCCGGGCTTCGCCCTTCGCCTCCGGCCAGCTCCTCGGAATCTCAAGTTAATGTCGCTGATGCTTGATGGCGGTAATCGTCGCCAGTGCTGCGACTGAGGAATGAGGTCGGAAATAGGGAAATATAACTGTCGCTGAAGGAATTTAGTTATTGACGCCGGTCACAGCGCGATGCCAGCCGATCAAAGTGGCGGGCTTAACGATCACCAATGCGCTACGCCAGTCAAACCAGCGGGCCAGCTTCGAAAACACATATCTGTCGGCAGAGGTAGTCGGCAGCGCTTTCTTCTCGCGTTCCCGGAATAGTGCCAACTGCTTGCGCAAGAACAGATTTTCCGCTGCCAGAGCCAAGCGGCGGCGCCCGATATTCGCTAACAAACTCAAACAATCACTGACGATCCTGCGCACGTTCCGAACGAGCTTGGAAAGCCGCCTGAAGATGTTAACCATCTTTGCAATCGTCTCACCGCTAACTCACTCATTTCGCATGCCGATCGGATTATTGCGTAGGACAGGGGTCAGAACCTGTAGATCTACCGCTGGGCCGTCACAGGCGAGCTATACGCCGCGAGACACCACATCGGCGAATAGTGCGCTTTACGAGAAAGCGAATCTTCGAAGAGTGGAAACCTTTGCGTCACTCTCTTCCGTTGATATGCCGACGTACGAGTTCGAAATGGCTCAATTACGTGCGGCCGACTGTTAGCTCAGAGGCGCGCAAAATAGAGACGACTGGTTCCGCATCCAAACATCCTTAGCCGGTTAAGCCGGATATCTTTGTGGCCTGGCTCATTAGAACCAAATCGCACAAAAACTCATCCATCATTCACCGCGAACAGCGGTAGCGGGTTCTACGCCCATGGCGGACCGCGCAGGAATTAGCGTCGCTGCGAGAGCAACAAGAACAAGAAGCAGCGTCACTGCAACGAAACTGACGGGATCGTGTGGTCCGACCTGAAAGAGCAGATCGCGGAGCGCACGTGTTAAGACGAGGGCTGCTACAAGCCCTACGACACCACCGAGCGCTGCTAGCCGCAGACCGTCGCGCAGAACCAATCGCAGGATGTCGATGCGGGTTGCTCCTATCGCCATGCGCACACCGATTTCTGTTGTACGCTGCGCAGTCATAAACGCGACCACCCCATAAAGCCCGATTGCAGCCAGTGTCACACCAGCGAACGCGAAGAAACCCAGGAGGGCCGTTTCAAAGCGCGGACGATCGGCAAGCCTGCTCACATAGTCTTTGATAGGTTCGATTTTGATCGGAACTCTGGGATCGAGTTCCGCAATTCGGGATCGCACGGAGGGCGCAACGACCTGCGGCGGCAGAACCGAATCGACGATCGCCAGCGGAGCTCTTCCGCTGGTCCAGTCGTCGGGAATGTTGCGGCGGAGAAAATAAATCTCAGGATCGTCCGGCTTGTTGAGCCCGTCGTTCTTTAGATTTTCAGCTATGCCAACGATCGTGTACCACGGACCGTCTGTCGCAGCGTCCACTTGTATGCGCTGCCCGATCGGATCGGAGCCGGGAAACAGGCGTGCCGCCAGCAGACGATTTAGCAACGCGAAATTTTGTCTGGAGTTGCGATCAGCTCCGTCGAAATTCCGGCCCCGAATGATCGGGATATTGAGCGCGCGGAAGAAATCCGGCGTAACCCTACGGCATACCACCACTTCGCCAACTGTCGCTGTCGTGCGTGGTCTTCCGGCAACAGCGAAGTCGGACAATCGGCGCCCATCGTGCCAGCCGCCGGGAGGTAGCGAATCGGTCCATGCCACTGCGCTCACCCCTGGCAATTGGAGCATGGCCGCCTCGGCGTCTAGATAAAACTGCATCTTCTTTTGCCCAGTCGGGAAACGGAGGTCTGGCAGCGCAATGGTTGCGGAAAGGACCCCACGTGTCTGGATTCCGAGCGGCTGACTCTCCATGCCGACGAAGCTGCGGAGCAACAGAGCCGCGCCGGAAAGCAGAACCATGCTGATAGCAATCTGCGCAACGACAAGACCGCGCCGAACGACGGCATGTGTACTTGAGTGAATGCTTCGGACAGCCAACATCATTGCGCGTGGCTTTTCAAGCGCGGGTAACAGGCCAAAGGCTACTCCACATGCCAGTGAAACCAAAATCGTGAAGGTCACGATGCGTGAGTCAAGATGGGCTTTGCCCAGGAACGGAATTCCGGTGGGTGCGAGAGCAACAAAGATTCGCAATAACCCGACCGCGACTGCCATCCCCGCTCCGGCACCCGCCAACGAGAGCAGCAGCGCTTCCGTGAGACTTTGGCGGATGAGCCGGGCACGGCTCGCACCTAGCGCCGAGCGCACCGCCAGTTCGTGTTCGCGCGCCGCGCCTCGCGTCATCATGAGGCTGGCAACATTTGCGCAGGCGATGAGCATCACTGCAAACACAGCGCCCAGCAGTATCCAGGAGGCTAGTTGTGCCCCCTCGGTCTCGCGATCGCGCAGCGAGCGGATGCTCAAACGGAAATCCTTACGGAAATCTTTACGGATCGATGTTGGAATCTTTTGCTCCGTGCTCAGAAAGAGCGGCTCCATCTCGCTTCTTGCTTGAGCGATGCTCAAGCCGGGCCTGAGGCGCGCAAAAGTTCGCATTGGAGTCCCTGGGAAGGTATTGCGCTGCGCCTCTTCATCCAATTGAAAGGGAAGAAACACATCCGCCGGCTGCAGAGTAGGTGTTTCGAAGCGCTGGGGGAGCACGCCAACAACACGCACTGACTTACCTCCAAGATCGATCAGGCGGTTGAGGATAGTAGGATCGCCGCCAAATCGGTTGCGCCAGAGCCCGTATGAAATGAGGGCGACAGGAGGCCCGTGCGGCCGGTCTTCTTCCGGCAGGAAATTACGCCCGAGCAGCGGACGAATACCCAACATCGGCAGAAAGCCGGCTTGCATACGGATACAGAAGAGTTCGACTGAGTTCGATCCGATCAAATCGCAGGCGTAAGCACCGGCCTGCTGCGATGCGAAAGCAGCAAACGGCTTTTGATTGTCTCTCCAATCGAAGAAAAAGCTGCCCAAGGTGAACTCTTCGGTCTCCAGCGACTGAATCAGTCCAACGGAGACGATCCGGTCTGCATTTGCATAGGGCAATGCGCGGAAGAGAATGCGGTCCACCACGCTGTAGACCGCGGTAGTAGCTCCGATTCCTAGCCCGAGGGTCATCACCACCACCAGGGTGAAAAGCGGAGACTTATGCAGCATGCGTATGCCGTAGCGGAGATCCTGGCGCAGTTCATCGATCCCCGTCCATCCCCATGCCTGGTGAACCTCTTCGCTTAGCCGCAGAGTGTTCCCAAACCTTCTCTGGGCTGCATAGCGCGCCTCGTCCGCGCTTGCTCCCTCGGCCTGGATCTCTCGCGCGCGGAGTTCGCGATGCAGGCGCATCTCTTCTTCCATCTCGCGATCAACCCTCTTGCGGCTCGCAAAAAGCCTGAGGGATCGCCTAATGAACTCGCCAAGCATCTTGCTCCTCAGGTGGTCTGAATCACTCGCGTCACTGCTCCCATCACCCGCTCAAAGCGCGAAATCTCCTGCTCTAACTGTTTCCGCCCTGTCGCAGTCAGGCGGTAATACCGGGCCCGGCGATTCTCCGCGGTGACTCCCCACTCCGCTTTGACCCAGCCTTTGATCAACATCCGCTGCAACGCCGGATAGAGCGACCCCTCTTCCACCGTGAGGACGTCTTGCGAAAGCACCTCGATGCACTTGGCAATCTCGAACCCATGCAGTTCTCCACTCCGAGCCAACACGCGCAGGATCAGCATATACAGAGTGCCTGGCGGAATCTCGTCGCGCGGTATATCAGCTCCCTCCCTTGCATAGTCTACCTATGTCACTCCCAAACTACACCCAACTTGCAAGATTTGCAAACGAAATTTCCTTGGACAGAACCACGGAGACGCGCACGGGTAAGACAGCCATCCGGACGTATGGTCGGCTTGTCGGCCAATTTGGACGTGCCGATTACCCATGGGTAGTCTGGAAGGGTCACGTTATCCGGGCTGGGTGCCGTTCCTCCACTCACGCGGCGCGTTGATAGAACTTGAGTAATCCACCGAGGCGTTCGTGACATGTGATGTTAGGCTGACGGGGCGATAGTGGAGACACGGGCGCAGGGAAGAGCAACTGATTTCCTTTCCCTTGGTGCGGGCGTTCGAGATGATAATGCTCAACGAATTGAGTTACTGCTCGACGTAGCGAGG
>DATAYL010000539.1:0-8628 GCA_036272575.1 Bryobacteraceae bacterium
GACGACCTCAACGTCCTCCGCAAGTCCATCTCTGATGGCCGAAGCGTCTGGCGCGATCCCGCACTTCTTCGCTTTGCGCCTGCGCCTGAACGCCGACGAGGCAGAAGCACGCCTGCAGCCGCCGGGCAGGATCGCCTGGCCTTCGCGGCTGTTGACCGCGTCCTGAACGACGGGTATCGGTCGGGAAGATCGGCCCAAGGCGCGCCGGTCCGCAAGACCCACAGGATGCCGTTCATCACTGACCGTCGGCTCTTCCAAGGCCGCCCTCGGCCATCGCGTCGCTTTATTGGCTCAGGATTAGCGGGTCAAGTCTCAGCCACTGTTCGTCTGTCAAATCACGAGATTGGTGCATGCGTGTGTTGATGACGTGCAGCGCCCCGGCGTTGGTCCGTTTTCGAATCACTTCCGGTTGAGCGACTACACGCCCGGAAAAGGATAAAAACTGGCCGCAGTTCCGCTCGAAGAATGATTCGGCCTGTTACCGGCAGTTGAGCTCATGGGGACGACCCGTCTGACCGCATCTGGGCCGCAGTAGCTGTCTGGGGCGGCGGCCACTATATGCTGGGGCACCGCACTCACAACTATGAAGGACCAACGACGCGCTCCTCCGGTATCGATCGGTACATCAGGCAAGGCGAATGGTAGAGAAATCCAGTCCAGGCTAACTGCAATGTCCGATTAGCAACCGAAATCCAAAGAAACCGTGAGTGGGACTACCAGTGCTCCTCCAATGGGGAAAAGACTTCCGATCTGTGTGGCTCGGCCCGCAAGTTGAATGCAGCTCCGGAGCAAGCCCAGTCTTGACGAGGATTGATGCGCCGAGGGGGAGCGGTAGCTGAGATCCTCGATCTTGCAAGGAAGCAGGTTGGGCAGGCGGGATCTAGGGCGGATTGCACTGCCGGTCGTTGGCGGCGGTGGTTGGCAAATGACAAGGCATTTACAAAGATCCATACCGTTGCATGCCACGGCAGCACGGGAGGAGCAACAGAGAGCAGCACTTTGTTCGTCGATCAGACGTGTTTCCCGATTTTGCGGATTGCTTTGGGCGCCGCGCCTGAGCCGAATTGCACTTGGCCGCAAAATGAGGCTCGGCGAGATTCCGGCAGCCCTTTCAGAGGTTACTCGCGGATCATGTGTACCGACTAGTAGGTGCGTACGAGAGCTGTGGAGATTCGCTTGCACTATCCCGAGCTTGTTCTCTAACGAACCGGCCGAGCGCCACATCTACCGACGTGGCAGTGACAACACTGTCGCGAATTCTGCTGACATTTTGACTCGGCGAGTTGGGTCGCCTTTCATGGTCAAAGATCTCGCCGACGTGGTTTTGCCCCTCCCCACGAGCCCGTTTCTTCTTAGGTGTCCAGGCGGGATATGTGACAGCTAAGTGACACTGTCACATATTTGTCCATGCTCCTTCGCCGATTCAACAGTGACGAACTGAATCCTTTCCACTTACACCCTGAGTTTTTACGCAATCGATTGGAAGCTCACTTGCAATAACTGCATGCATTGGAGAACTCAGAATGCAGCATATAGCCGCAAAGCAAATTGAATGGAATGGAGCTAAACAGCAGGAGGGCGTGGATATCCTGTCAGGCGATGGAGGTATGATCGTCAGCCCAACAAAGGTCGGGTACATCATCATGACGTCCGACTTCGAGGGACTAAGACGAAAATTCACCGCAAAGCACCGCGCACTCAATAAGCCGGGTGTTGTTCTATGCAGTTCCATGCAACAGCTACGGCTGCTGGCAAAGATGAACGATGAAGTTGATGCTTTTTATCAGAAAGCGTGGGACAAGGATCTTCTACTCGGCTGCATTCTTCCCTGGAAAGAGGCTGCCACGAACTACATCCCGGCCGACGGCTCGAAAGAACTGATGATGGATAGGCGGGGCACAAGTTGCTTTGTAATAAATTTTGGCCTTCCGTCAGAACTTATTGCGCGCGAGCTTTGGGTAGGGCACGAGAAATTGGTATTTGCCAGTTCCGCCAACCCGTCGGGAAAGGGTAACTCCGGGCGTATTGCGGGCATCGGCGAACGGATTGACGACCAGGCTGACCTTGTTATTGCCGCGGACGAGTTTGTACGTTCGATTCAGCCCGGGGCGAGTGAACACACCCGCTATGAACAAGGAGTAATGGTATCGATGGTCGATGCCGATGGCAAGCTCGTTCCTGAACAGAGGGGCCTTCGATCCATCCAGCCCGGACCGGTCGTTATACGCAAGGGACTTGACATCGATAAAATAATGCCGCTGCTCGCAGAATTATTCCCGAGTTGGGATTACCGCCACGGCACTTACTATTGATACCGTCGGCTGTGTTCGGCTAATCCCGCAGCCACACCGGGAGACAAGTTCGATGGCAATCTCAAAAAACGACACACATTCCCACGGAATCTCTTTCTTCTCCGTGCAGGCACCATCTCTGCGCGGCTCGACTGGTTCCGGCTGCGCGGAAAATGGAAGTTCGCCGTTTTGCTCGGCGCTGGTTTTTTCTTCGAACTCTAGGACTTAAGTATTCGGCTCTTAAATCGAGAACTATGCAATTCAGTCGACGGAAGGTGATGATTTTGGTAGCGTTCGCGATAAGTGGGATCGACATCGCCCGCGCGCAGAATGCGGTAGACAAGCTTCAGCCACTGGTGGAATTGTCGGCGCACAGACTAGCTCTGGCAGAGCAGGTAGCCTTTGCAAAATGGGACAGCCACACTTCAGTTGAGGATCCGTCCCGGGAAGCACAAGTCATCATGAGCGCGGTCAAGGAGAGTAAGTCCAGGGGTTTGGACGGGACGTTTGTGTCGAAGTTCTTCGCAGCCCAAATCGAAGCCAATAAGGCCGTTCAGTATTCCCTATTAGCCAATTGGTATCGCACCGGCAGAGCACCGAATCACGCATCAATCAACTTAGCCAACACGATCCGACCGGAGCTGGATCAGTTGCAAAGGGCTCTGATAGCAGAATTGGCGGACACTGCGACGATCCGCGCCGGTACGACGTGTCATACCGACCTCGCGAAAGCGGCCGGCAAATACATGTCTTCGTACAAGGGCGATCGCCGGTGTCTGCACGCGATTGCCCTCGACCGCGCATTAGCTGCTGCCTGCACTGCCCTGAAGACGAGGGAATAAGTCCGAATGCAAACGGTTATGTCAACGAGAGAAGAATTTTCATTGAGATAAACATCCGGAATCTGTTGAGCCTGTCAGCGCTGCGAAATCCGCACAAGACTACAGTGTTCTGCGAGGACTAGAGAATCACTTACAAAGACCTGGACAAAGCTACTTCATCGATGGCCCAATGGCTTCTCGCGCAGGGCTGCCGGCCAGGAGAATCGAACCGCACTCTATTGGCCGACTTCGATCGAGTTGGTAAAGCGTGAGACATCTGAGTGGTTGAGTCAAGAGGACGCGGCTGAAATTTTCAAGAAGCCCGCCACTTTTTTCCAGTGCAGATCCACCGTTGGGGTCTGCGGCACTGGGGTCGGCGAGGCTCGTCTCGTCAGGGCAGCTAAATGAAGGGCTTCTACACAAGGAGCGCGATCCTTCCAACAGCGAAATAGAATCCGAATCCATTTATAAGCAAGAGAGCGCACGGCCACGGCGGAGCCGAGACCGGTGATGCAGCAGTAGTTCCAAAAGCAAACCGGTATCGCCCGGGTCATTTTTCGAGCCTGAAGGGATCGTGGCCTGCCAAAAGGAGCGAGCGTTGATGGATGCACTGGATACAAGTACAGATGGCTGTACTTGATGAGCGTGAAAACGACCGCGCCCCGAGACTGCTCCAAAGCTACAGCGATCGGTCGTCCCGCGAAGCGCGCCGCTAAATGGCTGGCCCACACCTCGATGGCTTCCGGCGTCTGCTCCAGTTTGCATTGCTCGCAATGTCCGGATTCGGCAACCTGCAATTTCCAGACATGTTCCCGATCCGCCCAGTCAACAGCAATGAAAGCCGCCCAGTGGGATTCTTTGTCTGATATCTGTTCTTCCTTTGTCATCGCCTTTTCCCTTTGACCTTTCGTATGCAAATGCATGCAGGGGATGCTTGTTTCGGCGAAAAACGTATAGCGGAGTCGTAATAATCGGAACGACATCTGAGTATTCGTTTAGGAAACAAGCGCTACCCGCCGCTCGCAAGTCTCACGAAAGACATCGAGTCTCATTTTCGGCTATTGGTAGCGGCGGGGGCCCGCTTGCTATTTACAACATGTCAAAACGGCTCGAGCGAAACAAACCTTTTCCACAGACCGCGTGCTCCCACGCTGTGAAAAACACATTCCGATCAAAACCTCCATGCGGAAACTATAAGTTTTCGGCAAGGGTGCGCATGACTGCGGATGAGGTTTCCTGATACGGTCGGTCTACGGAGGCGGCCGTATTCATGGCGCAGGAAGTGGCGGACGGATCGAACGATTTGGAGCAGTTGCAGAGGCGGTTTGAAGAGTCTCGGACTCGCCGGACATCGAGGGGACGATTGCCGCAGGCATCATCGGAAGAAGCAGCCGAAGCCGCCAAGCGGTATGGCTTGAATTCAACGGCTCAGGTCTTGCCGCTGGACTACAGCCGTCTGAACAAGCATATCGCCGCGAAGGCCGATCCTGTGAAGCGGAAAAAGAATATGGGCGCAAGACCGGAGTTTGTGGAACTGATTGCGCCCTCGCCGGGTGGCACTACGGATTGCCATATAGAAGTGGAATCGAGTGGCGGCGCTAAGGTCCGCATCGAACTGAAGGGAACACCACGGGCGAACTGGCAAACTTGATTCAGGGACTCGTCGGACAGTAGCGCCGTGCTGCGGATCACGCCTCAGATGCGCATTCTGGTCGCGGTGGAGGCGGTGGATGGCCGTAAGGGGATAGACTCGCTGGTGCAGTTATGCCGAGAGAAGCTGGATGCCGATCCATTCTCCGGCTGCCCGTTCGTGTTCCGCAGTCGCCGACTCAGGAGCCGGAATGGTGGGGCGACTTGATCGGCCCTATGCTATGGACCAGCTTCCCGCGACAGACTTGTTGGATGTGGGGATTACCGCAATGCGCGTGCCTGAGGCCAGAGAGCTTAGTGAAAAAGAGCGGGTTTTGCTAGAGCAACTGCTTTTGCACGGTACAGCAGAATCGAGGAGTTATGTGGAGCAGCTTTCGCGTGTGACCGTTGCCTCGCGATGTGGTTGCGGCTGTCCGACCATTGACTTGGCTGTAGCCGGCCGAATCGCGCCACCTGGAAGCCCCACAGTAATCCTGTCTGAGGCCGGTGGCGTTTCGCCGGAAGGTATTTCGTTCGGTGTCATCTTACATGGCCGTGAGGGTCTGCTGTCCGAGTTAGAGGTTTACCCAATCGAAGGCGATGCTGTGTTCACGTTGCGGACCTCGATCAGATTGAGTTTTACTAAACCATTCTGGCCATAAAGCGATAAATCCCGGGAGCGCGAGGGCAGCGTCCTCGCAGTAAAGAGCCCATTTCCTTATTTATGATTCGGTCGGCGCCTTTGCGCCAACTGCGTGGGCCACACTTAAGCACATGGCCGTGATGCAGGAGGCGATCGAGCATGGCACCAACGGCGGCAACATCGCCGAGCAGCTTGCCCCAGTCTTCTACCGGGCGATTTGAAGTCAGCAATGTGCTGAACCGTTCGTAGCGTCGCATCACGATTTCCAATAGATCCTCAGCGGCGGTGTGCGGCAGCTTGCACATGCCGAAGTTGTCGACGATGAGCAAGGGAACGGTGGCTACCGATTCCATGTAGTCTTTACGCGTGCCGTTTGCGATGGCCTCGGCCAGTTCGTCCAGCAGGACGTGAACTTCGCGATATAGCACTTTGTAACCCTGCAGAATGGCGGCTTGCCCAATCGCTTGGGCCAGGTGGCTCTTGCCCGTGCCACCCGATCCGGAGACATTATGCTTCACCTCGTTCAATTCGATTGAACAGATCTTGTTGTTCTTTCGGTTTTCTGCCGTTGCGGCGTAGCCGATTCTTCACCGCCGACACAGCATTTCTCACCTCGGCACTTTCAAGGGCACGTACCGGAATCTGCCAAGGCGCACATTCGATGGCTTGCGTGGCGGGAATAAGCTTGCGTTCGATCATGTGGCGCACGCAAGTCGCGCTCACGCCGAGTCGTTCAGCTGTTTGTTCCAGAGTAAGTGTTTGCGCACATGTAGATGTCGAGGCGGGGAGATGGTGCGAACGACGCAATGCGTAAACGCGCTGCTCATTCCATGTGTTGTTCGCGCCCGTGCGCAACCCCATTCTATTCATAGTCGCCGCAATCTGCTCATCTGAGTAGTTACTCGCCATGCGTCGGACGACTTCCACAGCTTCGGGGCTGTGTGTTCGGTTATGTTGGCCAGTAGCTTTCTTATTGACCTTGAGCTGCGAGTGCCGGTCACCAGCCCAGTGGATCAGCAGTATTACTTCCCGATGCTTCTCCTCGACGTCCGCGACGATCTCTTCGATGAGAATGCGGACGATTCTCTGTTTCAAGCGCATATTCGAAGTTGCTCGCCACACGCTTGGGAGATCTTGTGCGAGGCTCATTAGCAATTCCCTATCAGGTACGGCGGGTCTGCTGTCCTGAACGTCAAAGGCACTGATGCGCTTTTCGATTTCCTGCACTTTTTGTAACCCAGCATTCCAGCGGGCTTCGAGTTCGGCTGCTACCAAGCGATTATCCGGATCCACGGCCTCGTAGCAGCGGGTCGCGAGCTTCGCCTCATAACGTGCCTGTTCCAATTCCAACTCGAGCATCCGCCTTCGTTCCTGCTGTTGACTGCGTAGTTTCTCAGCCACGTTGACTGCCGCTTCAATCGCATTGCCGCTGATAGCTTGCAATATCTCTCGGCTAACCGCGTCGTCCACTCGGGCACCTCCAAACGAAATGCACCAGTCCTCGCCATGGTTAACATGCGCACCTTTGCAGTGGTAGCGCGGGACGACACCTTGAGTACCCGTGTAGGAAATGTGCAGCATGCGACCACATCGGCGGCAACGGATCAGTCCTGCGAGAAGCGCCTTACCGCCTCGGGCAGCTTTGGGTTGCATCCGGGATTTCATATGTGCATTGGCGGCAATCAAAGCTTGATTGCGTTCATACTGCTCCCATGAAATTATCCGGGATGGTGGCCATGAAGCAACACCGTCCATTCTGAACGGGCTTTCCCGTGGCCGATTGTTTTTCGGGGACGGCCTTCCACCATTGTGGTCCGGGCACATGTCTTACCGAAAGCGTATGCGCCAGCGAACATCGAATTCGTGAGGATTTTATGCACGGTGTTGTACACCGGAAGCGCCCATCTTGCATTGCCCGCATCCTCGAAACCCTTGGAGGGAAGCTCGGTCCGCTGTCGTCGAAACCACAACAGGACCTGTCGAACGCTCCCGAGTTCTGTCATCTTCAGGAACACGAGTCCCAGCGCTTGCTGGACTCTTTGATCCGGATCTTTATCAATCCTCCCGTCATTCGTCCAGACATAACCGGCGGGCAAGCAGTATCGGAGCTCGCCGCGGCGAGCTTTCTGGCGAATCGCCTCAACAGAGCGCTGTCTCAGCAGGTTCAGTTCGAACTCGCTCATCGTGCCCTTTAGGCCGAGGAGGAGACGATCGTTGATGATGGCGGGATCGTAAATCCCATCCGGATCGATGACGACAACACCCGTCATCGCGCAAAGCTCGATTAAGTGGTGCCAGTCACGGCCGTTCCTGGCCAAGCGCGACGCCTCGATGCAAAACACGGCGCCAACTTCACCGGTGCATACCTCACCTACAAGACGCTGAAAGCCCGGGCGTTCCACCATGCCAGACCCGGATCTTCCAAGAGATCCTCGTCGATGACCATGACGTCGCGGAAGCCGAGTTCCGACGCACGCTCGGCCAAGCCGTACTGCCGTCGCTGGCTCTCCTGGTTATGCATCACTTGGCCCATGGAGGACTGGCGTACATAAACGACGGCCTTGCGTTGCAACCGATCAGACGTGATCTTAGTGTGCATCTTCAGTTCTCCTGTCTGGCACCGGCTCCTCGCCGCCCTCCGGCGCAATTGCGCCCAGAAGCAGATCGATGATCGCCAGGAGCAGTTCTTCATTTTTCTCGCCGGCCATCATCGTCGGCGATGGCTCCGCCAATCTCAGATTTAGCTGCAGGTGCCGGTTTCCCGGAGCTTTCATGCGTGTCCCCCGTACGGAATGTATTCAGCAAAGGGTTATCGCACTTAGTAATAAACCGTCACGCACTCAAAATCGTGTGCATTATGTGACTGCTTTGCCCGGACCAAGGAACAAAGCGTCTTCGTGCTTGGCGATAAATGTGCCGGTGGCTAAGTCGGACACGAGACTGCGATTCATCTTGGGATTGAAGTTGAAGTCGAAATTATCGAGTGTCTTGTCCGGATCACGGAACCGGGCTTGTTTTCGGCGGCGCTGCAGTAATCGGTCGGCGCGAAGCGTGAGCTCATCCGATACCAGACAAGCGATCAGATCGATGGGAGCCATTGCTTCGGCCTGGGCCTGGCGCAAGCGGGTTTCGAGGACCGTCGCCATCCCGCTTAGGTGTAGTTGACGCAACGAGCGTTCGAGTTCTACAACGTGCATAAATCATTCTCCTGACGAGTTCGTTTTTCAATAAGGTCACGATAGAG
>DATAYL010000540.1:0-1506 GCA_036272575.1 Bryobacteraceae bacterium
CTCATGCCGAACGGCAGCTCGATCGTACTGAACGCTTCGACTTCATCAATCAAAGGCAGGCCTGGCATGAGCGTGTACTCGGCGAGTAAGGCTGCGGTGCGGTCATTTGCCCGCGGGTGGACCAGCGACCTGAAAGACCGCAGCATTCGTGTGAACGCGATCAGCGCAGGCTCGACAGAGACGCCGGGACTCGAGGGATTTGTCGGCGTTACGACAGATGAGCAAAAGAAGGGCTTGTACAAGCACCTCAGCGGTGGCGTTCCGTTGGGACGCGTTGGCAAGCCCGACGACATCGCTAAGGCGGTCGTATTTCTCTCATCCGACGACGCCAGCTTCGTCACGGGGATTGAACTGTTCGTGGACGGCGGCGCCGTCCAGGTCTAAGGAGGAAATAATGACTCGTCCAACCGTAAAGGCAACCGCGCTCGTATCGGCGATCGCTTTAGTGCTAGTCCTCGCGACGAGCTCCGGCAGCCAATCCAGTCCGACTCACCGCGCCGGCTGCATTGTCGGATGACGTGGACATTTACCTTGACTACGATCCGGCGCGCGCTGTTGCAGGGACTGGGGCGTCTGATTGAAAGGCTGGATCATAACCACAATGCAGATTGAGCCGCACTCGAGACGGAAGTCAAAGCAGGAAAGGTTTCTGATATGCCGAGCGACAAACTTATTCTTCTAATTCAAGCAAAGGTTCTGCCGGAACATCGCGCCGAATTTCTGCAAGCCGTTCGCGAAACCCTGCCGCTGACACGCGCAGAAACGGGTGTCGAGTTGTTATACCCGACCACGCGAAAGGACGATCCCAACGCGCTGGTTTTTTTCGAGGTCTTCTCGTCGCAAGACGCCTACGACTTCCACATGCAACAGGAAAACACAAAAAGATTCTTCGCAACGATTGAGGACTGGCGTGTGGGAGAACCCGTTGTCACAATGTTGTCCGAGGTTAGCTAGTGAACCTACCAGAAAGAAAACGCGATGCAAGGTCTGGACGATCTCTTGACCGCCATGTTCAAAGAGTTGAACCTCGATATTGGGATACAGCTCTCTGAAGAGAGCGAATGACTTTGCAAACAGGATGCCTTTCCATCGATGGCAGCCCGAGACGAAGTTTCCCTCCAATTTTGCAAGAATGATTTTTTTCGCGAGCAGTTGTTTCGGCCGTTCCCTGTCCTCTGAATGGGACAAGTATCAAAGCGCGAATGTCGAAGGAGACAAGATGTCAGCAGCGTTTCTAGAGCGAGTGCAAAGTAACCAGGCAAGGCTAACTTCAGAAGTGAAATCACAGTACGACTTTATTGTTTGCGGATCCGGCAGTTCGGGTTCCGTGGTGGCGCGCCGGCTCGCCGAGAACCCCGAAGTCAGCGTTCTCCTGCTTGAGGCCGGCAGCGATGACGACGTGCCGCCTGTGATGGAAGCGAATCAGTGGCCTCTGAATCTTGGGAGCGAACGAGACTGGAGTTTTCAAGCGCAACCAAATCCGCAGCTCAATGGCAGATCGATCCC
>DATAYL010000541.1:0-10171 GCA_036272575.1 Bryobacteraceae bacterium
GAAGCCCCCGATAGCGAGCAGGTGAAGAAGCAGCTTGTCCTCATCGAACGTTGGAAAGCCGGATTGAACTAGTGCGCTATGTGCTCTGCAATGAGCTGTAGATCCCGTACCAGAAGTCCATACTCTTCGTCATACCGCTCCGGCAAAGTTCGCAGAATCGCCGATGGATGAATCGTCGCCATCAGCTCCTTTGCCCATCGATGTGGAAAAAACTTCCCGCGTTCGGAGGTCATGCGGAAGTCGCGCCCCATCAAAGCCTGCGCCGCAGTAGCGCCTAAACAAACCAGAAGTTCCGGTTTAATGACGCTTAACTCCGCCTCGAGCCACGGCCTGCAAGCGGAAATCTCCACCCCCGTCGGCTTCCCATGAATCCGGCGCTTACCGCGTTCCACGAATTTGAAGTGCTTCACCGCGTTGGTCACGTAGATCTCTTCCCGGTCCAGCCCGGCCTCTTTCATCGCCTTGTTCAACAATCTGCCCGCTGGCCCCACGAACGGATGGCCCTTGACGTCTTCCTCATCTCCTGGTTGCTCACCCACCATCACCACCTTGGCGTCCGGCGGCCCTTCGCCGAATACCACTTGGGTCGCGTGTTGGTAAAGATCGCAACCTTTGCAGCCAGGAGCCGCCGCGCGAAGCTCCCTCAGACCTCCCGTCTCCGGCACCCAGGGCGCAGCCGACGTCTTCTGATTTTTTCCCATCTGTATCACCCGCTGATCAGCCGCCGCTAGCAACCTCGGGATCATTTCCGTTTCCGGAAGTGTAGCCCAATGGCGTATCGGCATCTCAGCCTTCATCGCTTTGATCTTCACACGCGCCGGATTGAAAATCGAACCATAGTAGTCCTTCCAGAGATCCTCTAGCGCATCGCCCTCCGGCGCTGCTGATCTTGGCACGCCCGGACCGAACGTCAGCTTTTCCAAATCCCAATGCGCGCTTTGATCAGGCGTCAAAATCGACCAGCGCATTGCGCCGAAACGCGCCACAAACCACTGGCCCATCTGCTCGACAATGTAATGATCCGGCCGATGCCAAGCCACGTACTGCTCCGGCTCCAATCCTTCCACCCGGCGAAAACGGACGAAAGCCGTCATTTTGTGCATATCCCGATGCACGGCCTTCTCCATTAGCCGCATTTGCCGAACATCATCATCTATATCGATTTTAAGTAGATCCCGCTCTCCGCCCGTTATTCGGAAAAGTACCCGGTAGAGCAATCCCCACCGTCCTTCATCCCGGTGCAGCGCGACGACCTTTGCCAGCTCGACAAATTCTTTGGGCACACTGATTGTGCTCGCCACGGGTGGGGAGTTCGTTCCTTCAAAAAGCGATGGCGCCGCTCCGCTCCAATGGAGTTCGTTTGGTAAAACGCGGGTTTGGAGCAGTTTGCGTGCTGTCTCGCGCCACTCTTCAAAGTTTTGCGCGGAGACCGCGATCACAATTCACCGCTCCTGGCTGTCATCACCGCCTCGAACAGTCCAAGCTGCGCCGGCGCCGCGAACCGCTGCGGTAAAACCGGCGCGTCGATGTGTTTCGCTGCCTGATTATGTTCAGCGGTGAGAATGAAATACTGCGACTTCTTCACTGAAATGTTCAATTTTGCAAGATCCGCCATCGACAGCGAACGGTAGCGGCGGATCTTCAAAATTCGTTGTACATTCCGCACCCCGAACCCCGGTACCCGCAACAACGCCGATTTCCCGGCTTTGTTTACATCAACGGGATAGAATTCCCGATGCCGCAGCGCCCACGCCAGCTTCGGATCCTTATCGAGTGGCAGGTTTGGGTCGTCCTCCGTGGTGAGTTCGTTTGGCGAAAAGCCGTAAAACCGCAGAAGCCAGTCCGCTTGATAGAGACGGTGCTCCCGAATCAACGGGATTTTTTTCAGTGGCAAACTCGGGTCAGCGTGCGGAATTGGACTGAAGGCCGAATAGTAGGCGCGCCGCAATCCGAACCGTTTATAGAGCTCGGCGGACTTGCTCAACATATCTGCGTCAGGCGCAGAGGTCGCTCCCACAATGAACTGCGTGCTTTGGCCGGCCGGCGCGAACCGCTTGGTCCGGTGGGTTTGTATCGTTCTGTCCTTGGCCTCCAGGATCGCGCCCGCAATCTGCTGCATGGTGGTTTCGATCTCGCGATGCGATTTGGCTGGGGCCAATTGCGCCAAATCGGTATCTCGCGCCAGTTCCACGTTCGCGCTCAAGCGATCAGCCCATTGTCCAGCTGCGATTGTGAGCTCGACCGAAGCTCCCGGAACCGCTTTCAGGTGAATGTAGCCGCCGAAACGCTGTTCGGTTCGCAGCAGCTTTGCTACCCGGACCAGCTGATCCATGGTGTAATCCGGGCTCTGAATGATGCCCGAGCTGAGAAACAAACCTTCAATGTAGTTTCTCTTGTAAAATTCCGTCGTCAAATAGACAACTTCTTCCGGCGTAAAACGAGCGCGCGGCGTATCACTCGAAATGCGATTTACGCAATAGCTGCAATCGTATACGCAGTAATTTGTCAGCAAAAGCTTGAGCAGCGATACACAGCGCCCGTCAGGCGTGTAGCTGTGACAAATACCAACACCGGTGGTGTTACCCAACCCGTCTTTTTCGCGGCTACGGCGCGACCCGCTGCTGGCACAGGACGCGTCATATTTCGCCGCATCCGCCAGAATCCGCAATTTGGCTTTTATCTCCACCCGGTCAGGTTGTTAGATGCCCAACCGAGTGTAGCTGTTCTATTTTTGTTCGCTCCCCGTCTGTAGCTGCTTCCTCGAAGTCGCCTCTGCGGTCGAAAGCTAGGTAGAAAGGCGTCGAAGTCGCTTTAACCTGGGTCGCTAGCTTTGGAATCAGGTTTTCGCTAACGGTCACATCGATCAACTCGAGCGTATTCCGAATCCGGCAATAGGTAACTTGGCTGAGATCGCGTTTCCCGACCGTGGGGGCAATAGCCTCGAGACTTTCGCGGTCGCTTGCAAAGTGAATGGGGGTTCGAATGCAAGCTGGCGTCGAAGCAGTCAGCGAGTTGATATAAGTCGGATGCCAGTTAATTTCCGGCAGAATGCGCTCATGTATAACGTCCGCCATTCCAATACCCACCGCACTCCCGTAAGTCATCGACGTCAGGCCACGCACATAGATTCGGTGCACGATCGGAGTGTCCTCAAACGGATTGTATTGTCCGTGGACGCTCCGGTTGATAATTTTGGTATCCATTCCCGCGCCGCTGACATTCTTTCCTATCTCGTCGACAATCAACACGTCGATCTCGTCCGCCGGAAGATTTACTTTCCAGGACTTCACCTGCTGGAGCAGCTGTTCCTCCTGCGCGAGCATCGACTCGCAGCCTTGGGTCGAGCTCACTGCCACTAATCCGGCAGTCTCATGATGCGCGCCCTCGAGTATTGCGAGTCCGCCCAGGACCTTGCCGCAGGAAAACACTTTTTCGCCCACACTGCGAATCATTCGCTCGAGGCCGAGCCGATAGGCATAGGTATGGTAACTCTGAGCGCCAGCGAATTTGCCCAAACCTATGGCCATCATCTTGAATAGTCCGCTCTCGACCGTTCCCGAGAAATCGGTGTGCCACTTAATGCGCGGCACCAGGAAAATACCATCCGCCTCGAAGGCGTTTGTGTCGATGAACGTTTCGATGCCTTCCGGGGTTCGACCAAGCGGCGTGACATCCAACGAGCTTCGCACCGGCACACCCATCGTCGCTTCGTGGATACCGTAATGGGCCAGCACGTCGGCCTGACCTTCAGCAGTGGCCGCACCGTGGCTGCCCATGGCCGGAAAGATAAACGGCTGAGCGCCTTTACTCCTCCAAAAATCGACAACCGACCGCACGATGGTCGCGATATTGGAAATGCCCCGGCTGCCGACACCGATGCCTATTTTTGCTTCGGGAGGCATTCTCGAAGTGAAATCAGCACCGGAGAGTTCGGCTTGGATATGTGAGCTAATGTCGGAAATCGCCCGATTGGGGACTTCCTGGTGGACGGCCACGAATCTGGGAAGATTCATGCTTCCAGCATACTTGCTTCGAGACTGTTCAGATAGCCGCTAATCGGCGGCGCGGACGCCGGCGTCGGCCGACCAACTTTTTTCCAGCATGGAACTGTATTCGCCCGAAGCGTAAAGATCAAAGGTAAACTCGCCAGGCTCTGGGCGATCAAACATCGAGTCTTTGAGCCGCTGCTCGTACCAATGATCCAGAAAGCGGTGATAGCGGCGCAGGAAATCAGGGAGAAACAACTCACTCTGAGGTAGTTCCGCAAATACCGCATGCAACCCCATGGAGCGGCGGAACAACGCCCTGAAATCGAGCACGCCCCAGCCCTCCAGCTTGACCCGAACCTGCGGCGGAGCATGCTGAACCAAGAACACGGCGAAGGTTTCGGGCCTGATACGCCGATCGGCGTAGGCTGGCGAAATTTTTGCCGTCTCCGCGCACTGCTCAGTCCATCGAACGATGTCTTTGCCGATATAGAACAGCATGCGAAGCTCAGCGTAGCGTCCCCGCAGCAGCTTCTTATCCAAGTCTTCGGCAGATACTTGATCGGGCGGCGTTAGACCCTGTAGCGCGAGACTCGCCCGGGAGCTTTCCACCAGCAGAGAATTCTCTTCTGCGCTGGAGAACGGATGCAAAATGAGAGGCGGCAGCTGGAAGGCATTCCCGCCTATAGGCGTTTGATTCAGATTCTCGATTTCAAGCACTGCGTCTAACCTGTTCCGGACTTTTTCGTTTAACATGCGTCATAAATTCTATCGACCGGTTTTCATAGAGTATTACGAAGTTTCGTGGTGCACCTATACCATCCGGTTTGCATTTGAATGTTGTCCAGTACTAGCCTTCATTTCGCCTTAGGAGCAGGGATAAAGCTGGGTCGGTGCAGTTCCATCTGAATGAGCGTGTCCAAAGAGGCCCACGGCAAGGCGCCAGGAACTGGCCGTCCATTCAGAAAAAACGTAGGGGTTTGTTGAACTTCAAGCGCGCGGCCTTCGTTAAGGCTGCTATCGACCTCGGCCTTGGTTGCATGAGTGTCCAAACAGGTTGCAATCTTGGCTTCGTCCAATTTGTGCTCTCTCGCGAAAGTAAGTGTCTTTTCGCGTAGATTGCTCCCACTAATTTCTTGCTGATGGGCGAAAATCCAGTCGTGAAACTGCCAGAATGCCTCCGGTCGTCCGTCGCCGATACAGTGAGCGGCTTCCGCGGCCGCTTCGGCCCATGGGTGCAGGGAAGCGATCGGAAAATCCTTGAAGATAACTCTGACGTCGTTTGGATATTTCTGAGGGAGGCTTTCGCGTATAGTGCGCGCAAACTCCCGGCAATAGGGGCATTCCAGATCACTGAAAACAACAAGAGTAATCTTTGCGTTTGCCGGACCAAACGAGGGCCCGTCGGTCGGTACATGCGCCAACGATTCGATGAAGGGATTGCCTTGTAGATCCCACACCGGTCCGCCGAGAATTTGCTTCCCGTCGGCGGTCAGGTAATACACTTTGTCCTGCTTCGTCTCGCCCATACTGAGGTGAACCGGAAGCCGGTAAAAACCTGGAAACGGCAAGGGTTCGGGATCTCCGATCGAGAATTTGACAGACGCAGCAAAGCCTTCCGCGTAACGCAGATAGGCTTCGAGCTTCGGTTTGTCTACCGCCGGCGCGCCCTCGACTCCACTGTATGGAGCGGTTTTGCCGTCGATCGTCGCAAGTAGCGCGAGCACCAATAGCCTTATCCGAAAACTTCCCATTGTTCGTTTCAAGTGTAGCGATGCGCCCCGAACTCTATACTGAGGGTTTGTCTTTGTCTTATCTTCGGAGGTATTTCCCTCCCTTTACCCTGGTTCTCGCGGTTATTTGTTTCTATCTATATGGGCTGGGTTCTGTCGGAGTACTCGACCCGGACGAGCCCCGTTACCTGGCGATCGGGCACGCCATGGCGCAAACCCGCGACCTCCTCATTCCCAAACTCTGGGGCACTCCCTGGTTCGAAAAGCCGCCGCTCATCTATTGGATGACAGCACTCGGAGCGGCCGTTGGTCTCGGTCCGGAGGTGTCCGGGCGTTTGCCTGTCGCGTTATTAAGTCTGGCTTTCCTTGCCCTCATGTTCATCATGCTGCGGCGGGAGTTTGGAACTGAACCGGCAGCCATTTCTTCAGCATTACTTGCAACCTGCGCCGGATGGCTCGCCTTTAGCAGCTTGGCGTTGACCGATCTGCCCCTCTCAGTGTTTTACTCATTGGCAGTTTTTATTGCGTTGCGGGTTATTGGCTCACCTCTCGAAGTGCCACACACCAGAAGCCTGTTCCTTATGGGAATCTGTTTGGGGTTCGCCACTCTGGCTAAAGGTTTGGTGCCAATTGCGCTGGCGGCGCCGTTCCTTTGGTTTTTGCGGCGGCGGTGGCGTAGCTGGTGGATTGCTCTGGTTGCCATAGCGATTGTGGCGCTTCCCTGGTATCTCGTGATGTGCCAGCGCTTCGGCGCGGCTTTCCTCAACGACTTCTTCTGGAAGCATCATTTCGAGCGGCTTTACTCGAGTTCCTTGCAGCATGTTCAGCCCTGGTGGTATTACGTTCCCGTGCTGCTCGGCGCGCTATTTCCCTGGACGCCGCTCCTGATCCCACTCGCGCTGCGGGGCCGCCGCCCTTGGGATGAACGTCGCTTTTTTTTGGTGTGCTGCGTAGCATGGGGCTTTTTGCTATTCAGCATTTCGCTCAACAAGTTGCCGGGCTACTTGCTTCCGCTTCTGCCCGCGCTGTTTGCCTTGTTCGGTGCAAGTATTGACTGGCGCCGGTTGGCGGACTCCATCCGCTGGTGGCTCATGCCCAGTGCGCTACTGATCAGCCTCTTACCTTTGGTTGCGCGGGCGTTGCCGCAGGCCATCGCCGCCGGGCGCCTGACTGTCCCACATGGCTTCAATCCCGGTCCGACTACTTTCTTCTATATGGGGGCGCCGATTGCGGCTACGTTGCTGGCGCGGCGCGCGTGGACCGGCATCCTGCTGGTTTTGTGTTTGATCGCGGGTCTGTTCTTCGTCAAGATCGTCACGTTCCCGGTATTGGATCGAACCATCTCGGCGCGCGGCTTGTTTCATGAGGTTCAGCACATCCCCGGCTCTGTTTGCAGTAACTGGATGAACCGCGATTTGGAATACGGCTTCGATTTTTATCGTGGAGCCGCTTATCCGCCATGTGGTGATGGAAAGTTCGACTACGCTCTTGAGAGCCGCGGCCGAACGCTGCGCATTGTTCGCCGCTCGAAATAGAACAGTGCGCCGCCGAGCGATTACCAGGCGGCCCGATGCGACAATCAGGGCAGGCGAGTATCATGAATCCCAAAAAAACACTTGGCAACAGCGACTTGGAAATTACGGCACTGGGCGTCGGCGCTTGGGCAATGGGCGGCGGAGGCTGGCAGTTCGCCTGGGGTCAGCAAGACGACGCCGATTCATCAGCTGCAATCCAAGCTGCTCTCGATGCGGGCTTCAACTGGATTGATACGGCAGCCGTCTACGGGCTCGGGCACTCCGAGCAAATCGTCGGTGAAACCCTGCAAAGAATTTCGAAAAAACCATACGTCTTCACGAAATGCGGACGCCGCTGGGACGAGAACGGCAAGATTTTCCCGTCGCTCAAAGCTGCATCCATCCGGAAAGAGTGTGAAGATAGTCTGCGCCGCCTGAGAATAGACGTGATTGATCTGTATCAGCTGCACTGGCCCGAGCCTGACGCCGAGATTGAAGAGGGCTGGACCGAGATGGCGCGCCTGAAAGACGAAGGGAAAGTTCGTTGGATCGGCCTCTCTAATTTCGGTGTGGCGCAGATGGAACGCGCGCAGAAAATCGCGCCGATCACTTCGCTGCAACCGCCCTATTCGCTGCTCGTTCGCAAAGCGGAACCCGAAATTTTGCCCTTCGCGCGCGAACACAACGTTGGAGTCATTGTCTACTCGCCGATGCGCGCCGGTTTGCTGACTGGAAAAATGACACGCGAGCGAGCGCAAACTCTGCCGCAAGATGACTGGCGCAGCCGTGACAAGGATTTCCAGGAACCAAAACTGACCCAGAACCTGGAATTGGTGGAGTTATTAAAGAAAATTGCCAGCGCTCATGACCGTACTCCGGCCGAGGTTGCGTTGGCCTGGACGCTACATAATCCGGCCGTAACTGCCGCGATTGTTGGCCTACGGCGCGCCGATCAGGTCGATGGTGTGAAGGGCGCCCTAACCTTTCGCCTGAGTGACGACGAAGCAGCCGCCATTGAAAAGTTTCAGAAGGCGAACGCCGCTGCCGCCGCCCAAGTTTAAAGCCTTTGCCGCGGTGGAACTGCCAAGCCGCCGCCGATGGCCAGAATTGGTCTCAGCCTTCTCGCCAGAACAGCTCTGCATCTGAGCGCCGCACATAGTTTGCATCAAGCGCAGCCGGATCCTCCCAGCGGCCATCCCGCTCGGCAACGAACGCGATAGCGCCGGCCAGCACGATTGGAGCCTCGATAAACGGCGTCGGAAGCACCAGGTTTGGAGGACAAATAAATTCATACCGTTCCAGGTTGCCAAGCCGATCCAGGAATTTTGGGAGTGGCCCGACAGTTTCGGGAACAACGGCGGCCAAATTGTGGCCGTAAACGGCGGCATAAACTTCCGAGCGGCGCGCGTCAAGCAATACGGCGCGCAGCGAGCCGGCTTTTTTGCCAAACGAACTCAGGGCCCGCAGGTTCGAAATGGCCATGGCGGGCTTTCTCATGGCTTCCGCTAACCCTTTGACCGCTGCAAGGGCGACTCTGACGCCGGTAAACGAACCGGGCCCAGCGCCTGCTGCGACGCAATCTACTGCGGCTAGATCGAGTTTGGCTTCGTTTTTGCATTTTTCGATTGCGTCAAAAAGAAGGTGCGCAAACCCCTCACGGGAATGAAGAGACACTTCGGAAACGGTTCGGCCGTCGGCCCGAATTGCCACGCTCGCGTTTTCGGAGGCCGTATCGATTGCCAGGATCGTCACCGGCTTAATTGGTAGACCTTATCGAGTTCGTACGCCTTGCCGTTCGCATTGAGAGCGAGCAGCCGTACGTTTAAAACCGCCCCTGCACTTTTGAAGAACTCTGGAGGAATCTTGAATTTGCCGGAGGCACCCAGACCGAGCAGCCGGGCACCCGCACCGCTTTCGACCACTTCGCCCCACCAGGCGTACTCCATATGGCGGGTGGCCCGATTGAAGCGGGTAACCTTCACGGCGTAGCCGGCGGGTTGAGTAGCGCTGAGCTGATCCTCTTTAGGATCAGCGATTTCAAATGGAATTTTGGAAGTATCGGTTTCAACTTCCTGCACGGGCGGATCCTCGGATTCGAAGTAGTAGTACTTGAGCATCGATTCTTTCTTGCCTTCACGCGGTACCTGCAGAATCCAGTCACGCTCGTTATCAGGGGTTGGGCGGCTAAAGACTTCGCCGCGATAGTCTTTCAGCTCCACCTCTTCGCCAGTCGTCGGGTTCACCCAAAACGGGTTGTATTTGTGGTGGGGCAGTGTAATCTCGACGATCCCTGGGTCCTGAGCATACGCCAGGTATTCGACCTCGTTCAAACCCACAGCACGAGCGCCTGAGATATCAAAATACGGCTCGAGCTCCCAATGCCGTGTACCGGACAGAATGCGAAACCAGGTCTGGACGGCTTTGACATTGGTTTCGTTTTTCAAACAGTCGTAGGAGACCGAGGGGTATTCGCCATTGGTGGTTGCATTCCAGAGTTCGTGCCGAAAGGCACCCGGTTGGGTTGTGTGTATGACGTGAATTTCGGGTTGTTGGGTGAACTGGTGCTCGACGGCCCCCAACTGCGGGTCAGCGGAAGCCTCAATGTTGTAGTCTAGCCAGCCATCGGAGAGAAGGGGGAAGGTGGAATCACGCGCGTCGCTCGATCGCGGATGATTGAAACCGTCCTGTTTTTGCAGTAACGAACCCAGGTCTTTTAGGAGGGCGCGCGAGCCGGGCACGTCTTCAAAATCCTCGATACCCTGCCAGGTCACATTCAGGCCGCCGTAACGCGCGACCAAGTACCGGATCACCGGTTCGTGGCGGTCAAAATCGGTGAAGAAGCCGGACTTAGCAAACTGCTGGTCGGCCAGTAGCAGGTCCAGGGTAAAACCGCGAGTAGCCGCCGCCAATAACCGGTCGTCCAGCGCCGCGAAGTAAG
>DATAYL010000542.1:0-8373 GCA_036272575.1 Bryobacteraceae bacterium
AAAGCCCGAATCATCGGGCTCCGGACCACTTCCGAGCATCGGATTTCAACTTATCCGCTGTCTCATTTTCCTGGGCAGGTCACAATGGTAATCTGCCCTTATTTCCACTGTCTCATCAGAAGGGTGCACTCCAAACTGCACGCCGAACTTCGTCTTCGATTTAAGAACAGAAGCCGAGGGTCATACGGGTCGCCCAAGTGTCACTCGATTCGCGGTGGCGTGTGAACGTTTGGTTCATTCGAAGGTCAACGACCTGGGCCTGCTATATTCCGAGGCTGGGTTCTGCCCTCGATTTACGTGCCATACATTGCTTTCCGTCCACGATTTGAGTGACGTAAACTGCTGCCCAGTTGCAAAATCCTCGATTTTAGTGCAGCGCGACACCAGCGCTCTCGAGCAACACCCCAACGAATACGGTCCAATACCCATAGGTGTGAAACAAGCCGTTCAGGTGAGATTGGAACCAGCCACTCGTTACGGTCTAGCCTCTGTGATCTGCCTCGGTGAGAATCGACCATAGCGAAGCGCCAGCGCGGGCAGTACGAGCAGATTCAGGGCGGTGGACGTGAATAGACCGCCGAGAATCACGATTGCCATCGGTCCTTCAATTTCACGCCCGGGATCACCGCTGCCGAGAGCGAGTGGCAGCAGGCCGCAACCGGTAACCAAAGCTGTCATGAGAATGGGGCTGAGCCGTTCGGCGGCGCCGCGTAGAGCTGTCTCTGGTGCCCAGGTCTGGCCCTCCGCCTCGACGAGGTGTTCGTAGTGAGAGATCAACATGATCGAGTTCCGAAGCGTGATGCCGAATAAGGTAATGAACCCCACCAGCGCGCCTAAAGAGAGAGCGCCGCCCGTGATCCACGCGGCTAGAATGCCACCAACCAGCGCGAATGGCAGGTTCACCAACACGAGCAGCAGATTGCGGTAGTTTCGCGCGACCGCGGCCAGCAGCAAGATGATTCCTAGTGCCGCCAGCAGGGAGTGAACGACTAGCTGGCGTTGTGCCTGTTGCTGTTCCTGAGCCTGGCCTGCAAAAGCGATGTACGTTCCGCGAGGCAGGGCAATATGGGAGAAGCGTTGCTGCGCTTGCTGCGTGAACATTTCAGCTGAGATGCCCGTGAGATTGCAAGTGACCGTTTCGACACGCTGAGCGTCTTCATGCTGCACGAGGTAGCGCCCGGTTTGCTCATACACGGTGGCCAATTCCCCGAGCGCAACGTAATTGCCGTCCGGCCCACGAAGCGGCAGCGACCGAACGTCGTGCACATAGTGCCGCAACGACGGCTTGAGGATGACGGCGACACCGAAGACGCGGTCGCCTTCATAGGTCTGCGCAACAACGTCGCCTTCGTACGCGGTCCGGACGGTATTCAGGACTGTGACCGGATCGAATCCCCAGCGAGCGAGTGCGTCCGGTCGGAGGCGAATGGTCACTTGCGGCATGCCGGGAGGGGACTGCAGCATTACGTCGCTTACTCCCTTGATCCCGTTCAACGCCCGCGCTATCTCAGCGCCTTTCTCATCGAGCGTCCTAAGATCGTTGCCAAAGATGTTCACGGCCACACCGGATGTGTAACCGGAGAGAATTTCGTTGATTCGTTCGACGAGGAAGCTATTCAACGAGAAAACGCCTCCGCCAAAACCGGCCACGGTTGTACGGATCGAATTCATCGCCTGTTGGTATTGGGCACCGTCGAGTGGTTTCAGGGCGACCTCAAACTCGCTTGAATGTGTGCCGTTAACATCGTCAGCCAATTCGGCGCGTCCGACTCGCTGAGCAACGAGGCGGACAAAGGGTAGCCGGAGCAGATCCTTTGTCACTGCATTGCCCAACAAAAGTGATTGGCGAACGGAAGTGCCGGGCACGGCAGTCATGTGCAGTGTAAAATTCCCTTCCCGTAAGGGTGGAATGAACGAGGCATCAAGGTTAGGCGCAATGAAAATAGCTACGATCAGGACGACGACTGCAACCCCGGCGAGTATGGCGCGAGGGGCACGTTCGACAACCCGGAGACAGCGCCCATAGAGGGCTTTCAAAGAACGGACGAGCGGGCTGTCCGTCTCGCCGAGATCCCGATTGCCAAGAAGCATCATGCACAGCGCAGGGGTCACCGTGAGGGCAACAAGGAGCGAGGTGAGAATAGCAGCGATGTAGGCAACGCCGAGGGGCGCAAAAATACGTCCCGCAACCCCGGGCATGGTTAGAACCGGAATAAAGACGAGAATGACGGTAAACGTTGCGAAGATGACCGCCGCACGCACTTCTATCGACGCGTCGAACACAACTCGCCAAGCGGATCGCGGCCGAGCCGCGGCACGGTTCTCGCGCAATCGGCGATAGATATTCTCGACGTCGATCACCGCGTCATCGACCACCTCACCGACGGCAATCGCCAGGCCGCCTAGCGTCATCGTGTTCAGGCTGAAGCCGAACCGTTCGAGCACGATGATTGCCCCGAGTAAGGACAACGGAATGGCGATGCACGAAATGGCGGCGGTTCTAAAGTTGAACAAGAAGAGAAAAAGGACAACGATAACCAGGACGGCGCCGATCAGAAGGGACACGCTGATGTTGTGCAACGCTGTTTCAATGAATGTGGCTGGCCGGAAGATGTCCGTGTTGACCGAAACGCCTTCTTTCCGCAAAGCAGGTTCCATGGCCGACATAGCGGCATCGATCGCATGCGTCACTTGAAGAGTGTTGGCTCCATATTGCGACGAGACCATTAAGATCAATGCCGGCTTGCTGGCAACCGCGGCCCCACCGACTCGCGGCGCGGGCGCGGAGGCGACATTCGCCACATCCGCTAAAGTGACGTTTGCGCCGTTTTGGCGCGTGAGCACCGTATCGCCCAACTCAGAAGGGGTCAATGCCTGTCCGGCGGTCTGGAGAACGATTCGCTGATTTCCCGTGCTGATAAATCCGGCTCCGCGAATGGCGCTAGAGCGCTGCGCTGCTGCAACGACGTCGTTCACCGTAAGTTCGTGCTGGATCAAGCGACTGGGGTCGTATTGCACCTGAATCTGACGCTGCTCGTCACCGAACACCGCAACTTTGGCTACTCCCGGGACGGCCAGAAGACGGCGCTTAACCACCCAGTCGGCTACAGTGCTGAGATCCATGAGCGACAGTTTGTCTGACGTGAGCCCGATCTCGAGCACAGTGCTGGTGGATGACGTCAGTGGTGTCAGCACGGGGGTCGTTCCGGACGGAAGCGCGACCCCGGGAAGACGCTCTGCTACTAACTGCCGGTCCAGGTAGATGTTAGTCCCGCTATGGAAAGTAATCGTGACGAGTGACAGGCCTTGAAGCGAGCCGGACCGCACAGTTTGTACACCGTTTACGCCAACGATCGATGTCTCGATCGGTGTGGTTATCAACTGCTCGACCTGCTCTGGCGAGAGCCCGGGCGCTTCGGTTGAGATCACGACTTGAGCAGGCGAGAATTCGGGAAAGACGTCATAACTGGCAACGGATAACGAGTAGACGCCGTATCCGAGGAGTGCGCAGGCTAGAACGACGACAACAAAGCGCCGCCGCAACGAGAAGCGGATGATGGATCGCAGCATGTTGATGCGGATCAGCCCTCGGGCTGAATTGCCGAACGAAACTCCTCCGATAGCAAGAACTGGGCACCTTCGGTGACGACTCGAGTTCCAGGATCGAAGCCGGACACAACGAAATAGCCTGTCTCCAGCGGATCACTGCTGGAAATCTCTCTTCGGACGAATTTGTCCTTTCCGATTTGCACGTAAGCCCAAGCCTGTCCGTGCCACCAAACGATGGCGGAATTGGGAATGATCACTCCGCGGCGCACTGGGCCAAGCGGTAGACGCGCGACGAGGTTGATACCCGGTGCAAGCTGCGGTCGGGCCGGCGTGACATAGAGGAGAGTCGAGCGCTGAATTAGCGGATTGATGCGCGGCAGTACTGAGATGTAACGTCCCTGAAGCGCGGGTGCGGCGCTGGTAGACAGCATGATCGCGGGTGGAATCGATGAGAACGAACCCGCCGGTGATATCACCTGAACGAGAAGAGTGCTCTGGGTCAAAACGCGATCGAGTTCAGGACCTCCCCGCTGAACCCAATTCGCGACCACCGGTCCCCAATCCTCGCGTACGGCAACCTGGGTCAATTCCAGATTTCGGTTGGCCACCTCTAGCGTGGCCTTATCCACCTGCATCATCGCAAGCGCGGCCTGCAAAGACTTGAGCGACGCTTCCTGATTGTGGTCGTAGAGACCCTTCAGTCGCTGATATTCCTGAGCCGAGACAGAAAAGGTAGCTTGTGCCTTTTCGAGTTGAACTTGCGCCGCCAGATAGTTAGTCCGCAAAGTGAGAAGCTGCTGCACGGGGAGCACGGTTGCGGGCGTCGTTTCTTCGTTCCGCGCCGTGGAAGCGTGGAGGGCGGAGGCTACGATGTCCATCCGCTTCTGCATCGCCTGGTCGTAGGTGATGATTGTTTGTCCGTTCACGACAGCGACGTGGGACGGAATGGTGATCGCGTTCTTCGCATCCTCGTCATCGTCGTCCGAGGAAGCACGGAACGGAAGCAGGAAAAGGGTCAGCAAGAAGCAAGCAAGCGAGATCTGGGTACGGGTGCTCATTTGGGAAGAATCATGGGAACGTCATCCCCTACCGCGAGCGGTTTCTGAACTGCTTCTTCCAGCTGCCCAAGCGCTATTTGCGCCTGAAAAACGGAATCGACCCAGGTCTTTTCGGCTGCCGAACTCTGGATCTGGACGGAATTCACCGCAAACCAATCGGTCTCGCCGGCAGAGACTGTGCGCTGCACCATTGGGGTCTGTTTCTGTATCCAGTTTTCATTCACGGCCCGGGCAGCCGCCGATACCCTGTACTCGGACACGTACTGAGAAAGCGCCTGCTCCGATCGAGCGAGCACGTTGGCCTGTACGGAAATGAGATTGGCGGCCGCGATCTTTCGCTGTGATTCCGCCTCCGCAATAGGCCCTTCGTTGTGGTTGAAAAGAGGTAGAGAAATGGATAGTGTCGGTGCGAAGAAGCTGTGGCTCTCCTCCAACTGATAGCCGGGGCCGATATTGAAGTCGGGGTGCCGGCGCGCGATTTCAAGCTGCAGCTTGCGTTCGGTGGTCTCGTACTGTACCAGCGCGCGCCGGACATCGAGGCGATTCACGATCGCGTCACCCCGGACCTTCGCAACTGCGACAGCGCTCAACGAAGGCAGTTGGTCAAAATCGGGCCAGACTAGTTGTTTTTCGGCCAGCGCCTCTACTGGAAGGCCAATCACTCCCGCCAAGGCTGCCCGGGTCGGCGAAACCTGAGTCTCGGCAGTCCGTGTGACCATCTCGGCATCCAGCAGACCGGCCCGCGCAGTCTCCCATTCCGTTCTGGCGATCTCTCCCGCCGCTAACTGCTCCGCCGTTCTTTTCAGTTTCGATTCTTGCAGCTGTTGTGCTTCTTCGGCTAGCGCCGCATTCCGCTCGGCTGCGAGTGCGTTCAGGAGGGCAGCCCGAATGCGGCCACGAACTGTCCAGGCCAACTCAGCCAGTTGCAGTTCCGCATTGGCGTGCATGTCCTTGGCCATCTCGATCGCATACCCGCGCTTGCCGGCCGTAATCACCGGGATGGCCAGTCCAAGTCCGAGCAAATACGGGCTCGGCACACCAGGAGAAAAGTCGAGGACCGGATTCGGCCGCATACTGGCGGTTTGGATTCCCGCTTGGGCGTACTTGACTTGGGCGCGCGCGACGGCCAATTCGGGGTTGAAATAAAAAGCACTTAGGGTCAGAAGTCGGAAATTTAGTTCTTCGGGCGGCCAGGACACGGTGCGATGCAGAGCCGTCTCGACGAATCGCTGTAATCCAGGGTTATCGAACGTGCGCGCTTCGAGTTCGGAAGCGGTTTGCGTCGGAGCGATGGGAGCTATCGGTTCCCTGGTGTGTATTTGATGTGTGCACGAAACGGCAAATGCGGTCATTGCAATCAGTACAGCTCTTTTCATCCACCTGATTCCAGCGTAGTGAAGAGACTCAAACGGCAGCTTAAAGCCCAGATGACAATTTCGTTATCTTCAGAGCGTGTTTACGGCAGGCATGTAAACCTGGAAGTTCGACCGGAAGGCGCGATGAAGATCTTGGTTATTGAGGATGATCCAAAGACGCTTGGCTATCTGCAAAAAGGGCTTGGCGAGGCTGGATTCACCGTGGACGTGGTGAGGAACGGCGCACAGGGACTCCATCTTGCGAGGAATACCGAAGTCGACTTGATTGTGCTGGATGTGATGCTACCGGGCAAGGATGGCTGGCAGGTTGCGAGCGCGCTCCGCTCCGACGGCAACCAGACTCCGGTGTTGTTCTTGACAGCTCGCGATGCGGTGCCCGACCGCGTAAAAGGCTTTGAGATCGGCGCCGACGATTACCTGGTCAAACCATTCGCGTTTTCCGAACTACTGGCGCGTATCCGATCCCTGTTGCGGCGCTCGCCTATCCGTCCCATGGAGGTGCTACGCATCTCGGATTTGGAAATCGACGTGACACGGCATCGCGCGCTGCGATGCGGACAGCGATTGGAGTTGACGGCCAAGGAATTTATGCTGCTAGCTTTTCTGGCACGGAGAAGCGGCGAGGTGCTATCGCGCACGCTCATTGCTGAGGCCGTTTGGGACATGAATTTTGATTGCAACACCAATGTGGTCGACGTTCACATCGGAAGACTTCGGTCGAAAGTGGATGATCCCTATGAAGACAAACTAATTCATACCGTGCGCGGCGTAGGATACGTCTTGGAACAGCGCGACTGACCATGCACATACTATCGTTCGCTATCCGGACATCGTTAGCGGGGCGGCTGACAACCTGGTACACAGGAACCTCGATTCTGCTGTTGACTGCCGCAACGGGACTTCTGTATTGGGCTTTGATTTCTGAGTTGAATCGCGATGGCGATCTGTTTTTCACGGATAAAGTCAATGTGATCCGAACGATTCTGCGGGAGCAACCGCGCGACCGGGAAGCTCTGCGGGAGGAAGTACAACTGGAATCAGCGGCACGGACATATGACCAGTTCTACATAAGGCTCCTGGACGAACGAGGCGATGTGGTGATGGAGACGCCCCGCATGGGGCAGCAACTCAATAGCGCCAGCTTCCCAGATGCTTCGCCGGGGCCGCCATTCCACGGCTTATCGACCACGAACAAAACTGGCATTCCATTCGGAGTGCTGAGTACTCGTGTTCCTGTCGGGAACGCCGGAAACGTATTATGGACGATGCAAATCGCGGTAAACCGAACGCAGCAGCGCGAGTTGCTGGCGCGATACAGGCATTGGTTGTGGAGTATTTGGGCGTGCGCCTTTGTGTTCTGTCCGCTGCTAGGGTACCGCATTGCAACCAGGGGTACTCGACCGTTGCAGCGAATTGGGGAAACGGCGCGCCGTATCAGTTCGCAGACTCTAAACGAGCGGATCGATCCAGCCGGCTATCCAGTTGAACTCGCGACTTTAGCGCAAGTGTTCAATGCCATGCTGGACAGGCTGGAGGATTCATTCGCCCGGCTATCGCAATTCTCTGCCGACTTAGCGCACGAGTTACGGACACCAGTGAATAATATACGCGGTGAAGCGGAAGTAGCGTTGGCGCGTGCCCGATCGGTGGACGACTATCGCGAGGTGCTTGGATCGTGTCTGGAGGAGGCGGCTCGCCTCTCACAGTTGATTAGTGATTTGCTGTTTCTGGCGCGGAGCGAGAATCCCGGCGAGCATTTGAGGCCGCAAGAACTTCCGGTTCTGACGATTTTCTCCACCGTGCATGACTACTTTGAGGCTAATGCGGCGCAACAGGGTGTCGACTTAGTGATTGAGTGCGATCCGGCGCTGCATGCCGAAGTGGACCGGCAGCTGATCCAGCGCGCTGTGGGGAACCTCGTCGCGAATGCATTAGCGCACTCGAAGCGAGGAGGGATCGTCACGTTGCAAGCCTCGCAGGATAATGGCACATTGCATGTACGGGTACTTGATACAGGTACGGGAATTCCGGCCGAGGATTTGCCACGCGTATTCGATCGTTTTTATCGCGTGGACCGTTCCCGGTCTCCCGGCTCAGGCGGCGCCGGCCTCGGCCTGGCGATCGTAAAAGGGATTGTGACACTGCATCACGGCACAGTAAGCATGAAGAGCAATGTGAGCGACGGCACCAGCGTTACGATTCGGCTACCTCTTGTATCACGCCACAGAACGGGGGACATGCAGGAGGGCCTTCAAAACGCGATAGCGCGGTGACCATCGAGGGTGCCGGCTAGTCGCTTCTGGGCTCACTCACACTTCCCGAATCTAACTTGCTACCCGGAACGTCAACCGGCCGCGCCGGTTCATCGTGTGTAACGGCCCCAGCGTTTA
>DATAYL010000543.1:0-91826 GCA_036272575.1 Bryobacteraceae bacterium
TCAGCTGCTTCTTGACTGTTTGTGATAAAAGTGCAGCCATACTGGGGCGGATTGGCCTCCAGGCACAGGCAAACATTTTGGGAGGCGTAATAACGGCTAACCTCACGGAAGAGCTCGGCAGCCGATGAGAAGGCATCGGAGGGAGACAATTCGCCGCGGGCCCGGTTCTTGGGTGCGCCGAAGACCAGGCTGACCGCGCCTATCTGAACGGCGAGATCGGCGCAAAGGCGGAGATGGTTTACCAGGTTGACTCGCTCTGTCTCAGTCCCGAAGAGCTTGCAGTCTGGTTTGGCAAAGAGAATAGCTTGTAAGGAGGGGACCTGAAAGCCAGCATCCGTCAAGGTGCGCCGGAAGGGCCGTGCGGCGGCGGGTGTCGCACCCTGCCAATCAGGCCAGAGCCGGGTTGGCGCCACTTCGAGTGCATGGACACCGAGGCGCTGAAGGCTGTCGAACACCTCGCGGTCGCGAGCAGGAGCCCAGGCAATATTCGAAACGGCCAGCTTCACGCGGTATTCCGCCGTTCGGAATCGATGTAAGCGCCGAGGCGGGAAAGAACTTCGTCCGCACTAAAGCGGTATCCGTTCGACTGGCCGAAGATACCGGCGTGCCGGCTCCGAATGTCGTAGGCTGCGGCCGGCGCCGGATCGCTGCCGATAGATGTGTCTGGAAAGAAGCGATGGTGTATGAGCTTTGTCGCTACAGGTTCAGTCGCTAGATTGACGACCGGAAGCTGCCGCTCGAGGATTGTGTCCAGGTCGCGCGAAATCGAGGTCATGTCGTAGTACTGAAACAGACTGTCGGGGTTAATGACGTTCAAACAGTTGTTGTGCAGCAGATCGTAAATGACGTTTTTCTTCAGGCCGGGGCCAAACAACGCCGGCAGACGCACGATGGTCAGGTTTGGAAACTTCTCTCGAAGTGCGTTCTCGACATAGAGGCGGTTGGCGCCATAAGCATGGTTGGGCAGACTGGCGCAATCGAATGATTCGTCCACCTTCCGAGCCACCGGATAAACATCCACGGTCGAAATAAGTATGACGCGATCGGCGTGAACGGCCGATAAGTTATGTAGCAGGCGGTCAATTGCCGCCCGGTCTTCTTCAGGCGCCTGGTTCGCACGCCATTTCGCTGCGCTCACGCCGGAGCAGACCATCAGATCGTAATGCTTACCACGGATTTCTTCAATGTCCGTCGAGCGGTAAAGGTCGTCGAATGGCCGCTGCTGCTTCAAGTTCGTACCGACGAAGCCAGTGTGTCCGATAAGACAAGTTCGAGACATAGCGAATTGAAATATAGCATCGCGGGACAAACAAGAGAGACACGATGAGAAGTTTGGCTAGCCAGAAGTACGACGCGATTGTAGTCGGTGGGGGCTTTTATGGCTGCTACCTGGCTCTAAGTTTGCGTAACCGGTTTCACCGCGTGCTGGTTCTGGAACGCGAACTGGAATTGCTGTCACGTGCTTCGTACGCCAATCAGGCGCGGGTGCATAACGGCTATCATTACCCGCGCAGCCTGTTGACGGCCAGCCGCTCGGCAGTCAATTATCCGCGTTTCAAGAAGGAATTCAGCGATTGTATCGACGATAGTTTTCTCAAGGTGTATGGCATTGCGCGGGGAACATCGAAGGTCACGGCGTATCAATTCCTCCAGTTTTGCAGTCGGGCTGGCATTCCTGCCCGCAAGACGCCCGATGCGATCGCGCGATTGTTCAACTCATCATTAATTGAGGACACCTTTGTGACCGAAGAGTGCGCCTTCAATGCGGTGCGTCTCCGGGATAGTCTGCGGAGAAGGCTGGATGAGGCGGGAGTCACGGTCCTTTGCGGGGTAGAGGTCGATCGTATCGAGGCGGGTAAGAGCCGAGATGTGCGGGTGGTTGCCAAAAACGGCGCGCGGTGGGAAGTACATTGCGCTTTCAACTGCACCTACGCGCAACTGAATGAAGTACTCGCACGCTCCGGCTTGGCGAAATTGCCGTTAAAACTGGAGATTACCGAACTCGCCCTGATTCAAATGCCGCCCGCACTTGAAAAGCTGGGCATTACCGTCATGGACGGCCCTTATTTTTCCTCTATGCCGTTTCCGGCTCGCAAACTGCATACGCTTTCGCATGTAACCTACACGCCGCATGTGTCCTGGAACGACCTCGAGGCAAACGAGCAGCCGCAATTTCCGGCGCAGCTGCCGTCCAAACACATCTTTATGATGCGCGATTCCGAGCGTTATCTGCCGCTATTGCGCGAGGCGCGCTACGTTGATTCGCATTTTGAAACAAAAACAGTCCTGCTGCAGAACGAAATTGATGATGGGCGGCCCATTTTGTGCCGATGTAATTACCAGATGAAGGGTCTTTACGTGGTGCTTGGCGCCAAGATCGACAACATCTACGACATTAATCAGGTGATTGAGAAAGAAACTTTCACCGAGGAAGCGAAACATGAACTTTACCAATGACTCGTCATTTGGTCTCTCGGGTGAACCGGACATTACCGTTCGGAACACCGACACACTCATTTCGGTCTGCGTGATTGTTCCCGATCGGCCCGAGCTGCTCGAGCCATTTATTCGCAACACAGTTTCGGTCCTCGAGACATTCGTTACTTATTACGAGATTCTGTTAATCGACAACAGCACGCCAGTCGAGGTGCACAACGCGATCGTAAAGCTGCAGAAGAAAATTCCGCACCTGCGTATGTTGCGGTTGTCGAGGCGATACGATCCGGAGTTGGCGATCGCGGCGGCGCTCGATCATTGCGTGGGTGACTATGTAGTTGTGATGGATTCGATGTTTCATCCGCCGGAATTGATTCCCAACATCGTCAAGCGAGCCATTGGCGGCTATGATGCGGTGGTCGCCGAGCCCATTCGCGTGTCCAGCGGCGCGCTGGACAAGTTGGTGGTTCAGCCGATTTACAAGGTGGCCAGCCGGGTCCTCGGGTTTTCACTAAAGCCGGATGAGTCGTATTTTCGAGTTTTCAGCCGGCGGCTGGTGAACTCGCTGATTCGAATCCGCAGCAAAAACCGGTCTCTGAGTTCGATGAACGGCCTTATCGGGTTGCGCTGCCAAACGGTGCCTTACGTGCCGCATGCCCAGCTTTCTGAAATCCCTACCCGGCGCCGCTTAGGCCGTCAACTCGCCACACTCTCTAATATTGTCGTGTCGAACAGCGGTCTTCCGTTGCGATTCGCGGCCGTCCTCGGATTGATGGCGAGCGGTCTCAACTTGCTCTACCTGTTTTATATTTTGACGGTTACGTTGGTGAAATCACGTATTGCCGAAGGCTGGTTAACGAGTTCACTCATGCACACCACAATGTTTCTGCTGCTGTTCATTATCATGACGATTCTTTCCGAATACGTAGCGCGCATTCTCGACGAATCGAAGGAGCAGCCCTTGTACTTCGTGGAGTCGGAGAGTAACAGCACGGTTTCGACGGTGAGTCTGGAACGATTGAATGTAGTCTAGCGGCCCAGGCAGGGTGAACAGGTAACTTCCAGAAATTTCGCTGCTAATGCCGCGGCACCGCACAGCAAGTCAGTGGAGAAACTAACAAACTCCGTTGACAGTCTTTACTTCGAGACTCGATACAGGCGCAAGCGGCCGCTCTCGTAAGCAATCGAGTTTCTGAATGGTAGGTCAGCCAAATCGGCATAAAAGCGATCACCCGCACGGCCCGTAATACCGGCCCAACCTTGCGGGATTACGATCGAGGGCGGCGCTTCGACGGCCTCACGCATCACGGCCACGTATTGAACGCCGTGGTTTCGCAGATATTCAGAAAAATACTTCCCATTGCGTCCGAACGGCCATCCCGGCGGGGGCGCTATCATACCGGGCTGGTCATTAATCAGAACCTGGTTCCGGTGGAAGTCTAGAAGATTGTTCCTTTGCAAGGTCGCGAGAATCGTTGTACCAGCGGGCGTTGCTTCTTGCAGGCGTTTGTAGTCTGCCAGTTCCGCCTCTGAAGGAGACAGGGCTTGCTCGCGAACGGCAATCTTTGCATGCAGCCATTGGAGTAACTTAGAATGCTCGTGATAGCCTGCCAGAGTGATTACGGCCAACGGCAAGCAGACTGAGGCAGAAGTGGTGGCGAAACTTGGCCGTCTCCGGCGCGATAGCGATTCCAACCAGGTTGGAAGCTTGCCGGGAAAAACGTCCGCGATCATGTAGACGAGGAACGCCAGGATCATGGGCGCCGCATAGCGATGAGCATCGACGCCGCCGGTCTGATAGACAATTACCCCATACGTCAAAAGCATTCCCAAAAACACCAGGGCGAACCGACCTCTGATCTCCCGCTCCATGTTTCGCGAACGGATGCTTACGAGAAAACCAGCGACAGCCAGCAGGAGCAGCCAATCTGTTAGCGGTGCATGGATGAAATTCTTGAGGTGATTGGCAAGCGGCACGACGCCGGGAACGGTGGGTGCGTGCCCACTAGCGCTGGCGTGAAATCCTCGTCCCAGGAGCGGATATAGATAGGTTCCGGAGGACCCGTGCAAATCCAACGCGAAGGGAAGCGCAAACAGAACGGCACCGAGCGCGGCGGCCGCAAACGCCTTCACAACGCGGCCGGCGAGAAATTCTTTTCCTAATGTTGATTGCTTCCAAATCGCGAGGATCACCAAGAGCCCTGCAAACGGCGTGGCTGTCGGGCGAAGAGCGGTCAAGTAAGCGGCAAGTGCTCCTAGCGCGCCGGAGTAGACGAATAGACGCGGCCAGCGCTCAAGCTCTGGAGCTTGCATCGCGGCGCAGATCAGCAGGAGAACCGGAGGGACCATGAGAAACGCCGGGGCGAGATTGGCCAGTACGGTACTTCCTGCTACGCAGCCAGTGAGAAGCAGCACACTACCCGCCGCGATTTTCCAGGAAAAGGATCGGCCCGCTCCAGCGGAAAGGATTCCAAGTAAGAGCAGCGTCAAGGCAACGCCCAGAGCCGGCTCCGTGATGCTGAGATAACGCAAGGAAAGAAAAGATAAAACCAGAGCTTGCAACGGATAATGTGCACCGAGGCTGAAAAGCCTCCGCTCACTGAAGGGATCTGCGCCAAGGCCACCCATGTGGCTTATTTTTAACGGAAAAACAGAATAGGCCGTGCTGTCGTCGTTTAAGTTCAGGCTCGGCGGCAGGTATATACAAAGGACGACCAGCGCCGCTCCCGCTAATGGAGCTAACCAGTGAAAGCCAGATTGAGCCCGCTTGTTCACCGGCTTACGCACATAGTCCAGCAGCATCGGGAACGCAAAGCAAGCCCCGAGACTCACGATGGCAGCGGCATAAAGACCGGTGTACTGGTGGAAATACCCCAGCCATCCGAATAGCCAGCAAACCAGTGCTTGCCCCAGAAGGACTGCCAGGCAACGAGTGAGTGGATGTGCCCGATCGCACCTGACATTTGCCGTACGGGCCAGTGCGTTTCCCCATCCAAAAAATGACAGGATCAGCAGTAATAAAATCATTAGCGCAAGAGAACCCTCGCGATACCCGTTTGTACTAGACACGTCTGAGAGCCACGAATTCATGCTTTGAGTTTCCTGCGGTATACCCGTGTAGCCCTAGTTCGTTTTCTGGGCCATTTTTCTCTTTTGCTTAGATGCAATCCTTCGCCTGGCCCCACTAAAACTTCGTGAATGGCTTGCCGATAAGCAATTGAGGAACAAGGGAGACAAGTGATCGTAACCGAAAAGACCAGCGAACGCACACAACGGGGAAAGCGCGACCTGTTTTACTCCGGTATCTCTGTTCTTCTGGTCATATCAGGTCTGGCAGCCGGCTACCTAGAGTCCCGCCAACACGTTCATCTGGACAGGCTTCGTCATTGGATATCCCGTAGAGTATATGGCCGCGGGGTCATGCCGGGGACTTCGGCTAGAGTGGAGGACGCCGCCGCCCGGTCGCGTCTTCCAGAGTTTCGTGAGATTCCGGCAGCTGCAACGGCGGAATTGACACCCGCTTCACCATTTGAAGACGGGCATGGTCAATGGATGCGTTCGCAAGGCGATGCGTTCTCCAGCCGCTATTCGTCTCTCACACAGATTAATCGCGCCAACGTTGGCAAGCTTAAGGTTGCCTGGACGTACCATTCGAACGATGGCAAGGCCAATATTCAATGCACACCGGTGATTGTAGAAGGAGTTCTCTATGCGCCGACAGCAGGCAATGCGGTGGTGGCGCTCGACGCATCCACCGGCCGCGAGCTCTGGCGCTTTCAGCCGGGAGGCCGTCCGGCACAACGGGGCTTACTGTATTGGCCGGGCGAGGGGAGCATCGGCCCCAGACTTTTCTTCACCAGCGGTTCCTCTCTGTTTGCGCTTGATCCTCGAAATGGGAAACCGGTAACCGGATTTGGCGATGGCGGGCGGGTCCCGTCGGGAGGAAGCGTTTCCCCAGTGGTGGCTCAAGACGTCATCGTTGCTGCCAACTTCAACATAGTTTCCGGCTATGACGTAAAGACGGGGCGCAACATCTGGAGCTTTTCCATGATGCCGCTCGAGAAAAATAATCGGACGGCGGATGGGGTTTCGCTCGATTTAACCGATCGTGGCGCCAATGTTTGGGGAGGCATGTCGGCGGACGTCGGGCGTGGAATCGTCTACCTTGCAACGGGCGCCCCGCATCCCAATTTCATTGGAGTGGATCACCTCGGTGATAATCAATATTCCGACAGCGTGGTGGCTCTCGATGTCAGAACAGGCCACCGGCTCTGGTCTTTCCAGGAAATCCGGCACGACATTTGGGACCTTGATATTCCCGCCCCTCCCAATTTGGTCACTGTTGTTCACGATGGCAGGCGGGTCGATGCGGTCGCCCAGGTTACAAAGCTAGGCAACACGCTGCTGCTCGACCGGCTCACCGGCAAACCACTTTTTTCTTATCGTCTCCGGCGCGCTCCCGTCTCCACTCTTCCGGGCGAAGTAACCTCGCCCTATCAACCGGTCTTTAGCTTGCCGCAACCGTTCACTCGCCAGGAATGGCAGCCGGGTGACGCGACCACTCTAACTCCACAAGCTCACGCTTTCGTTTTGCAGCAGGTGCAACGGGCAAATTATGGCTGGTTTGAGCCGCTTCAGCCTGGCAAACCGACCGTCTACTACAACGTACACGGAGGGGCGGAATGGACCGGAGCGAGCTTCGATCCACAAACCGGACTCTTGTATGTCTCTGCAAACGAATTCCCGTGGATAATCACTGTACTGAAAGCCAGGGTGCGCACGTTCCGGTGGGCGGCGGAGGCGGCCACTCCCGGCCAGCAACTCTTTATCCAGAATTGCGCCGGATGTCATGGTGTCAATCGCAAAGGAAAGGGTATGGCACCTTCTCTTCTGGGGCTAGCGAATCGCATGCTCGATGACGAAGCGATCAGAACTATTTTGCACGGGCGCAATGCGATGCCCCCCATTCCGGTCTCAGCTCAACAGCGGCAGCAGATCGTCGACTATCTGTTTGATCGGGACATTCCGCCCGATAACAGCGAAACATCGAAAGACACCCGCTACACTTATTTCCCTAATGGGTATCCAAAGCTAATCGATGACAATGGTTATCCAGGTTCCAACCCGCCATGGGGAACGCTCAACGCGATCAATCTGAATACCGGGAAGTTGGTTTGGAAAGTACCGCTCGGTGAGTACGAAGAGCTCACAAAACGCGGCATTCCGAGAACCGGCACCGAAAACTTCGGCGGCGCTACCGTCACAGCCGGCGGGCTGGTCTTTTGCGCTGGCACGCGAGATCTGAAAATCCGTGCCTTCGACAAAGATTCCGGCGCGGAACTGTGGTCAGCAAAGCTCCCGTTCGGCGGCTTCGCACCTCCCGCGATTTATCAGGTCGAAGGACAACAATTCGTGGTAATTGCGGCCACCGGCGGAGGCAAATTGGGCGGACCAGAGGGAGACGCCTACGTCGCCTTTGCCCTTCCACCACACGCAAATTAGGTGTTTCACCGGAATCGCCGCCCCTTGCTGCCGACTCAGACATGTATCGTCAGATTGTGAATTCGAAGTTGTGGGTGTCAAGTTCTGCAAATTGGGGCGGGACATTCATGGTAGGAAAAGTCAATAGGGCGCCCGGCTATTACGTGTCAGAGCGCAGGAGGCGCTTCGGACTGCAAGACTAGCACGGAATGATAGTATACCTACAGGTTGGTAATCTACCTTTAGGATACGAACGTGACGGTCCAAGAAGTACGATTTTTTGTCGGCATCCAGTAGAGACAAGCCTGATATTTCAAGACTGGCCACAGTGGCAGAAACGTTGAACACAGGAAGGATCTCTACGGATGAGATTAAACCGCAGAGAGATCGCGGTAACAGCGTTCACGCTGGCGTTGCCCACGACGGTTCTGCCCGATAATGGATATCACTTCCTCACGGGCGGATCCTATGGCAGATGACCTTTGAATCTCACGATTGGCCGAGCGTTAACCGGTTGAAGTTTCTCGACCGTGCTACCGGGCGGCAATTCTGCGTCTCAGGCGGCGAACACGAAGTAAGCAATTGCATGGCTTCATTTTTAGGATCGGCCTTAACGAAGCTGCCGCGCCTGCGAGAGTGGGTGAGAACCATTGACCGATGTGACCGGCTGCCGGAGAGACCGTCGTTCAAACCGGCTTTGATTTTGCTTTGGAAGCATACCCTCAAGCCAGTCCGCGTGCTGGACGTCATCGCCAGCCCGGGGAGACCGCGGGTATGAAGGGCCTGCGATTCTTTTGGCGTCGAAGCGATACGGACCGTCTGCTCGAAATGCAGGCCCATCGTCAAATGGCGGAAGACGATTACCTGGAACGCGGAGTGACACCCGAGCAGGCTAGGCGTCGTGCGGCGGCGGAGGCGGGCAGCAGCACGGCGGTACTAGAAACGGTTCGAGAGCAAGACTTTCTGGGAAGACTGGAACTGGTATTGCGCGATTTTGTGGCCGCGGGCAGAAGCCTACGAAGAACTCCGGTCTTTTTCGTGACGGCAGCGCTGACACTGGCGCTGGGCATTGGCGTGAACACTGCCATCTTCAGCTTTCTCTACGGTCTTGTTCTGAAAAGTCTTCCGACCGATGAGCCGAGGCAGTTGACGCTGCTGGGATTTGCCAGCCGGTCCGACAGCTCTGGATTTAAATACACTAACTTGACCTATCCAATGTTTCGCGCCGCGCAACAAGAGCTGCACTCGTTCAGCGGCATTGCGGCATGGACTGCGGACTACGTTACCCTGCGAGACAGCGAAGGCGCACTTCGCCCCTACACGTGCGCGTACGTGTCAGGCAACGCATTCGAAGTGTTGCCAGTGAACCCTTACATGGGACGTATGCTCGCCCGATACGACGATGTCAGAAATGGCCCCGCCCAAGGATGGCCGGTCGTCCTCGGCTATGGGTTTTGGGCGGATCGCTATGGCGCGGACCGCTCCATCTTAGGCAAACAGATTCGGATTTTTGACGTTCCCGTGACCGTGGTAGGAGTGGCTCCGAAAGGCTTTAAAGGTCCGTGGGCCGGCACGGACGTGAAAATGTATCTGCCGATGTTCTTCGGTCCGGCGGCACTGAAGCGCGATTACCTGACGGCGCCCGATTCTATGTGGCCGGTCGAAGTGCTAGGCCGGTTGCGAGAGGGCATCGGTGTCGGCGAGGCGCGCGCAGAACTGGACGGGATGCGCCGCAGCTTCCTCAACCGCTTCCTACCCATGTCAGCCCGGCGCAATGGCTACGAACAGGATAGCTATGTACGCGTAGAGACGGCACGGAGCGGATTTCCCAGCTACGTTACGCGGACTTACGCCAGACCATTGATGCTGATGCAGGGTCTGGTGGGAGTCGTGCTGCTGTTGTGCTGTGTAAATGTGGGCGGCCTCATGATGTCCAAGGTCCATATGCGCCGACGCGAATTCGCGGTGCGGGCAGCGTTGGGTGGACCTGTGCTGCGGCTCATTCGGCTTTATTTGATCGAGAGTCTAATGCTCGCATCGGCGGGCAGCATCATAGGCGCCTTTCTGGCATGGCACGGATCCGCATGGCTGCTGCACTTCTTCCGTGACCCGATGATGGGCGAACCAATGGAAGTAAAGCCGGACACAACGATGCTTTATTTCGCGGCAGGGCTCACGGTATTAACTACTTTGGCTTTTGGCGTGGTGCCCGCCTGGCGCGCGGCGCATGCCGACCCCGGCGATTTATTGAAATCGCGAACCAGTCTTGGAGGCAGCCGCCGCATCGCTGGACGTGCATTCGTGCCGGTACAGGTGGCGATATCGCTGGTGCTCGCAACTTTGGCGGCATTGCTCTCTGAGAGTATATTGTCCGTACGCAGTGGCAAAACGGGGTTCGATGTGGACCACGTGACCATCCAGAATTCTCCCTTGTTTATGCTGCATACGGAAGGAGAGCAACACCTCCGGCTGTATCAACGCATGCTCGAACGCCTGCAACAGATGCCTGGCGTGCGCGGGGCCGCAGCTGCATCACGAACGCCGCTGACCGGCGAACCCGTCAATTCCCGCTTTGAGCCGGTGCGCGAGGGCGAAAGCGCAAATCAGATGGACCTGGCCTTCGATGACGTTACGCCTGGCTATTTCCAAGCCATGCACGTGGCGCTGACCGCGGGCCGAGACTTTACCTGGTCCGACAAATCCTTGAATGTCTGCGTCCTTAATACATCGGCGGCGCAACTTATGTTTCCGCACCAGGAAGCATTGAACCGCTACGTGAGAACCAGGGATGAGCAGAGGTTTCCGGGCGGTGCTACATGCCGCGTGGTGGGCATTGCGGAAAATGCAAAATTCTCAGATGTACGTCAGGGGCCGCCGCCAACGATCTATTTCCCCGTATCACTGGAGCGGATAGACAAGCGCATTGGCAACCTGGTGTTCCTCATAAACTCGAATACGAAGAAGATAGCGATTGACGGCTTTCGGAGTACGCTTGCCGAGATCGCGCCCACGCTGCCGCTAGTCACGTTCGTGACGCTACGCGAGCAGATGGACGCGGCACTCGGCAGCGAAGAACTGATCACCTTATTGAGCAATTTCTTTGGTGCGACGGCGCTTATCCTCAGCGCGTTAGGGCTGTATGGATTAATGTCGGCAAGCGTGACGCAACGAACCGGCGAAATCGGTTTGCGCATGGCGTTGGGCGCCAACCGCAATCTAGTGATCTATATGGTGCTAAGCGAGGCCGTGAGACTGTTGCTAGCCGGTCTGGCGTCAGGCGCCCTATTGCTGTTCTTTGCAGTTCAACTCGCCAAGTCCGAATTGAGCGATATCTTCCGCTTCGACCCGGCAACTGCCGGGTTGGTTATCGTCGTGCTTTTGGCAGTCACGCTCGCCGCATCTCTCGCGCCGGCCCTCCGTGCCGCGAAAGTCGATCCGATCTATGCGCTTCGTGCCGATTGAGTTGCCGGGGGCGGACAACGGGCGGGCGTGTTTGTGGAAGTCAGTGTCAATTACGAACGGGTTAAAAGATGGTCGACTATCTTTTCGGAAACAGGATCCCAATAAAGGCGTTTGCCTGACCAATACGATTGAGCAGCCATGATGCAGACAATTGCGTGCGAGAAGCCATGATCGACCGTCGCATTCGGCTGTTTGCGATCCCGCATCGCGTTCAACCAGTTCATCAGGTGGTCGACATCGTCGTCATCAGGACCAATCGAATCGGGCTCCCGAGTATTCGGCAGCCGAACGATTCTAGCTTGGTCTTGCTGCGGTCCCATGTCGGGTAGCGCGGTATAGCGCGGTTTGCGATTGCCTTCCGGATCTTTCTCGTGCGGGCCGCCTTCCTTGGTCACCAGGAAGAGGGATGCTCCTTCGCCGCCGTAGTTCTCAATGGTTCCATTGCGGCCTTGAATGCGACTGAAACTGCGATAGCTATTAGAGAAACAACTCGAGTACGTGTATAGAAAGCCCTTGGGGTAAGTCAGCGTAACGGTGACGTTATCCGGATTCTCACGGCCGTCCTTCCAGGTGAATACTCCGCCGGTAGCAACGGCACTGACCGGATGAGTTTCATTGGTCCACAGGTGGACAAGATCAGAGCCATGACTCAGCCACTGATCGAAGATGCCGGATGAAAAATCGCGGTAGAGCCGGAATTCCAGATAGACGTGTGGATCGAAGGGCCGATCCGGCTTGCCCAGCAGCCAACGCTTCCAATCGGTATCTTCTTCCTTCAGCGGCGTCGGATTTGTGCCGTCGTCGCGCTGGCGAATGTTTCGCCAGCGCGGTTCGTTGACGTTCCATTCCTGGGTGATCTTAACAACGTCTCCGATTTGTCCGGATTGAACAATATCCCGTACTGCCAAAGGATAGGGTTGGCTGCGATGCTGGGTGCCCATTTGGACAACCTGCTTCGATGCCTTGACGGCATCACGCGCGGCTTTTGCTTCCGCGAGCACGTTCGCAAACGGTTTCTCTACATAGCAATCCTTGCCGGCCTGTACGACTTCCATGCAGAGCTTTGCGTGCTGATGATCTCCTGTCGCGATCATCACGCCGTCGATATCGTGACTGGCAAGCATCTCTTCGGAATACTTGTAGGCTTTGGGTTCCGTTCCGAAGAGATCCTTGACCTGACCAGCGCGGCGTTCGCGAGCGAGACTCCAGATATCACAGACCGCCACGACTTCAAGGGGAGTTCGTTTGGCTGCGATGTGAGCCATACGGACATGGCCATGACTGCGGCCGCCGCAACCGAGTTGAGCTAAGCGGATGGTGTCATTGGCTCCTACTACGCGAGCATAGGAGCGGGCCGGCAGGGTGACAGCCGAGGTGACGAGCACGGTTTCCGCCGTTCGACGCAGGAATTCTCTGCGATCGACCGTATTGTGCGGGATCTCTGGGTTCCCAGATTGTCCATTGGAAGGCACCATCGCACTCTTGACTCCTGTTGTGATCTCATCTCATTATCGTTCATGCTGTACCGGGGGCGAATTCCAAAAATATGACTCGAAGAGAGCTAGTTGCGTCGTCCCTTCTCTCCCCAGCTTTGAGACTTACCGCATCGCCGCAGGTAGCCTCATCAGGCGAAGAGATGTTTCCTGGAACCAAGTTTCACGATTACTCGAAGTGCCTTCCGGATTATCTTTCGAGGCTCGCCCGGGACGCTGCGAGTAAACGCAACGCGGCGATCGCGGAGCTGACATCGCCGGCGCAGATACAGGCGCGGCAGGCCCAGGTTCGTGAGCTTTTATGGAAGTTGATCGGCAGAGCTGAACAGCGAATGCCGCTTAATCCGCGCACAACGGGGCAACTGAAACGGGCTGGATACCGAGTCGAGAAGATTATTTACGAGAGCCGTCCTAACCTGTTGATTTCTGCAAACTTGTACGTTCCGGAGCAAGGGCAAGGGCCGTTTCCGGCAGTCCTTTTTCAGAGCGGACATTACTGGGAAGGCAAAGCGTATCCGAGCTACCAGCGATGTTGCCAGGGGCTCGTCCAACTCGGGTTTGTCGTCCTCGCCTTCGATCCCATGGGGCAAGGAGAACGGATCTACTATTCGGATGAGACCGGCACCAAAAGCCGGCTCTCAAGTTGTGACGCCGAACACACCGTTCCCGGCAAGCAAATGATCCTTTTCGGCGATACGGCCACTCGTTTTCAATTATGGGATGCGATACGGAGTTTGGATTACCTGGTTTCGCTACCGTTCGTCGATCGCGGGCATATTGCATCGGTAGGGCACTCCGGCGGCGGTACGCTTACGATGCTGCTGACCGCAGCGGATGAGCGTTTGAGCGCCGCTGCCGTGTGTATGGGCAACATGGAGAACGTCGTTTCCTCGCCATTTCGCCCTCCGGGCGCTACGGACGACGCGGAACAGAACTTTGTGTATGCCGGTCCCGCCGGGTTTGACCGTTGGGATTTGTTTTATCCGTTCGCTCCGAAGCCGATGTTGATGTGGCCGAGCGATCGTGATTTCTTTGCGACCTATTCACCCGATTACATCCGCAATGGCTGGGAAGAATTTGGGCGATTGAAGAAGGTCTACGAAGTACTTGATCATGCTGAGCGCCTCAGGTGGGCCGATACTCCGCTGCCGCATGCGCTCGCCTACGACAGCCGGCTGCTGATCTACAACTGGTTTAGCCAGTGGCTAAAAAACGACCGTACGCGTATTGAACAGGAGCCACCGGTGAAGCCGGAGGCGGTTTCAAGTTTGTGGGCGAGCGTGAACGGTAGCGTGGTTCGGTCGTTGCAGAGCGCTACCCCTCACTCGTTCCTGAAGATGAGGGGTATTCAGGATGCACCGGCTCCTCTCGAAGAACTGCTAAAAATAAATAAACCGGCTGAGACGCCGTCCGCGGAAGTGATTGGCCGAGTGAAATGCCGCAACGTTTCTGTCGAGGTACTCGAGATCTCGCCGGAACCGGAGGTGAGGCTTCCCGCCTTTCTCATGACAGCGGATAGAACGCCTGCCAATAGACCGGTTCTGTTGGTTTTGGACGAAAAGGAGCATGACCGGCTTTGGTTTGCCCCCGAAGTGGACCAGGTGCTGACAGAGGCAAGCCCGATTGTATGCAGTGCCGCAGTCCGGGGTGTTGGCTCATTGATTCCCGAATTCCAGCCCGGGGCTGCCGAGTACGAAAGCGGGCATCGCAAAGAGGTGAACTATGCCTGGGGATCGCTCGCCTTGGGCAAGCCGCTGGTCGGGCAGCGTGTCACGGATGTACTGGCGCTGGTTGCCGGACTCGGCTCGCATCCGTCGACGAAAGGCAGAGACATCTATGTCGCAGCTCTCGGCAAACTTACGGTTCCGGCCTTATTTGCGGCGGCGCTGGATCCTGCGATCAAAAGGCTTTATGTAGTGGGGGGACTTGTTTCGTTCCAGAATCTGGTAGAGCACGAAACATATCAACATTCGTTTGCGAACTTTATTCCGAATCTGCTAAATCACACGGATCTACCGAAGGTGGCAGCATCTATCAGCCCACGAAAGCTGGTCCTGGCGGGCAGCATAGATGCCAACTGTAACCCGGTGGGAATAGCTGAATTGCGTGCTATTTATTCCGAAGCCGACCGGGCAGGAAACTTGTCTGTCGTGGCGAGTGGGGAGTGGTCTGCGCAGGTTCTTCTGTCGTGGGCAAACAGTCAAAGCTAACTCAGCAATTCAAGCGGCATCGATCTCCTTGGCGGCCGATTCGCCGACGCAGCGCTGCTTCTTGACCCCAATTCATTTGAGCGGCGTAGGCTCCGGCAAAATGAATTCGCCCACAGGGACGAGTAACTTCGGGCCAGAAGCGGGAAAGGTCGCCCAAGCGGTAAGGAATTCGCTCGCACATGGCGGACCATGGCTCTTTGGACCAATCGTGAGCGATGGTTTGTTCGATGTCGGCTGACTTTCCCGGGTAGAGTTTCAGGAAGGCATCCAGCGATTGACTGGCGGTGACACCTGCCTGCGCGCCTCCTATAAGAATGCCACCAGGTGTGTTTACTTCATCTGCCATGGCCCGCGCATTCTTGCTAGGGTCACTCACCTCCCTGCTGCGACGCCTGCCCCCGGCGTCGGTGAAACTGGTGGCCTTCAATTTAGACCAGCAGCAAGAGATTTTTCGGGACAGTGATTTTGATCGGACAGGCCTTTACCGGCTAAGTGAGGCCTTGAACAAGCTGGAGTTAGGAACCATCTCGTACAAGCAGCTCGAAGATGGGTTTGGCTGGGCGGATTTATTGAGCGGTCTGGTAAGAGAGGAAGCTGAATCGGCGCTCCCACCAGACGCGGTAGTGCTACTGGGACCGACTAATCGAATCAATGCACGGATCCCGGATGAATTCTTGGCGTCATCGCGGAGAAAACAATTGCCGTTTTTCTATTTTGAGTATTATCCAATGCACGGCCGTGAATTTCCCGACGCGATTGAACGTGTCACCGACGTGCGAAATGGAAAGACTTACCGGCTATACTCGCCGGGCGATCTCGCGCAATCCATCGCGCAAATGGAAAAAACTTTGGAGCGTGGTGATAGGGCTGTGCGCATGACGCAGTAGGAGTCAAGCAGGAGCGGGTTTGCGTTGTAAGCGGCGCTGGCGACGGGCGGTCTGGCGGAGCAGAGCGGAGCCCAGCAGGCCGGCGCACAGGGAACCCGTAAGCACGCCTAGTTTCGCGAAAACGAGCGACTGAGCTTCGGCAAAGGAAAGACCGGCCACGAACAGAGACATGGTAAAGCCAATACCGGCCAGCCAGGCCGTGCCGTGAATGTGCCGCCAGCTAACACCCGGAGGAAGAGCAGCCCAGCCGCCGCGCACGGAAAGCCAGGAGACCAGCGTGATGCCGACTGGTTTGCCGAGTAGCAATCCAAGCAGGACGCCCAGGGTAACGCGGTGGGCATAGGCAGACGCTAAGTTTCCGGTCAGCGTGACGCCTGCATTCGCCAGCGCGAAGATTGGCATGATGGCGAACGTGACCCACGGGTGTAGGGCCTTTTCGAAACGATGAAGCGGAGCCTGGACACGCTCGCAGGAATCTTCAAGAGCTTCGATAGCAAATTGTTGTTCGCTATCTGTCAGCACGCTGGCGGAATTTCTAGCGGCGCCTTCAAAGTGGTTGAGCACGATGCGGCCGCGTTCCACGAACTGGGTGGCATTGAGCGTGGTGCGCGCGGGGATTGTGAAGGCGAGCACCACACCTGCAATAGTGGGATGAATTCCGGAATGCCATACCGCTGACCAGAGAGCGATCCCGAGCAGGGCATAAGGGAGAGGATGACGAATACCGAGACGGTTCGATAAGACCAGGAGCATGGTACAGGAGGCAGCCAGACACAAGCCAATCCATTCGATATGCGGTGTGTAGAAGATGGCGATGACGATGACGGCAGCGATGTCATCGACAATGGCCAGTGCGGCGAGAAACACTTTCAGATTCGGCGGTATCCGATCACCAAGGAGCACTAACACGCCCAGGGCAAAGGCGATGTCGGTGGCCATGGGAATGCCCCAGCCGTGACTATCCGGTGTGCCGTGATTCAGCAATGCATAAATAAGAGCGGGGACGATGACGCCGCCCGAAGCAGCGAGAATGGGAAGCGCAGCCTTGCGCGGGGACGCCAACTCGCCAACCAGCATTTCGCGTTTAATTTCGAGACCGACCACGAAGAAGAACACGACCATGAGGAGATCGTCAACCCAGAAGTGAAGATCCTGGTTGACGGCCCTTGCGCCGAGACCGATCTGAAGTTGGGTGTGCCAAAGCAAGTGGTAGGAGTGGCTCCAGGGAGAGTTGGCCCAAACCAAAGCAACTACCGAGCAGAAGAGGAGCAGCAAGCCGCCCGAAGCTTCATTTGACAAGAACTGCTGAAAAGGCCGCAGAAAGCGCACGATCGTTGATGGAGGCAACGCACGGGTAAGTCGCACATCTTTCAGGAATTCTGGTGGACTGGCGGGTGTGTTCTGCATTCAGACGCAAGCGGGCCGCGACCCTTTTCTATTGCAGCAGAAAGCAGAGTTGTGCGTTTGAAAATCGTGAGTGGGCAAGCCGAAACAGAGGATATAAGCTGGTTTTACGCGCTACGATGACAGTGTCGTGAAGCGACGCTTTGTATTCAGTGCAGCGGCAGTGACACTCCTGCTTCTGCTGAGTCTGATGATCTGGGTGGGATCATTCAGCTTTTCGTTCGGCCCCCCCGATGTACACGAGACGATTGTGCTCTCGGGCGTCTCGGTTTTGATTTTCATTCTGGCGGTGACGCTGGGCTTTATGCTGCTGCGGGCCGGCGTCAAAGCGTTCATGGACCGGCAGCAAAACCGGGAAGGTTCTCGGATACGCTCGCGGCTCTTGCTAGGCGCGCTCGCATTGACGTTGGCGCCGACTTTGTTCTCCGCTTTCTTTAACTATTTCGTGCTCAATCGGACGCTCAACAAATGGTTTCAGCAACCGGTTCGAGGAATCGAAATGAATCTGCAAGACCTCGACAAGTCATACCGCCAGGAGGCGCAGAGCAGAATCGAAGCCCAGGCGAATTGGATGGGATGGCTTCCAGAAACGCGGGAAGCAGCGACCAGCGGACGAGTGGATGCCGCATTCTTCCGGAAGGTGGCGGAGAAGGCTGGGCTGCAGCAAATGTTGTTAACACCCGAAGGCGGCGTGCCCATTCTGCTGTATCAAAGATTTGAGAAGAGAAAAGGTCCGCTGCTTGAAGCGAAGGCGCCCGTAATGGAAGACGAGAGGCGATTGGGCGAATTGTCGGTGATGGCCGCGCTGTCGCTCGATCCCGCCGATAAAGAAGCGGCAATCGGGCAATTCATGGATCAGCAAAAGTATCTGGGCAGCAACGAAAAATTCTACAAGGATACCTATTTTCTATTGATCTGCCTGCTGACGTTGTTCGTTTTGTTTTTCGCGGCGTGGTCCGCCCAGATTTTATCGCGGCAGATCAGCGTACCCATCTCGGCGCTGCTTGGAGCGGCGCAAGAGGTAAGGCGTGGAGATCTTTCCTACCGCGTGAACGTCCATGCGATCGACGAACTGGCAACGCTCGTACGGGCGTTTAATGCTATGACCAGCGAACTCGAAGGAAATGCGAGCGAACTCGAAGTACGGCGCCAGTTTACAGAGGCGATTCTCGAGAGCATTCCAACGGGAGTGATCTCGGTTTCCCTCGACGAACGGATTGAGCGAGGCAATCGCGCGCTGCAGGCGATTTTCTCGGCGGACAAGGTAGCCACGGCACGCAAGCTCGCAGACCTGTTTTCGCCGGAAGAACTGGCCGAAATACGGTATGTGTTAAACCGGGCCCGGCGTACCGGCGGAGCTGCTTGCCAACTGGAGCACGAGGGCGAGTCAGGTGTATTACATCTGGCGGTCACGGTGGCATCACTCGAAGAGCAACGGGGCTTTGTAATGGTGCTCGAAGATACCAGCGATCTGCTACGGGCACAGAAGGCAACAGCCTGGCAAGAGGTGGCGCGGCGTATTGCACACGAGATCAAGAATCCGTTAACGCCGATCTCCTTGTGCGCGGACCGCATGGCGCGGCAATTAAAAAAGCTGGCGCTTCCGGCGGATGCAAGGGCGATTTTAGAAGAGTGTACGCAGACGATTCAGGGCGAGGTGCAGACGGTCAAGTCGCTGGTAGACGAGTTTTCGCAATTCTCGCGTTTTCCGGCTGCCCAGCCGGTATTAAGCGATTTGAATGATGTGGTGCAAAGCGCTATCGCGGTATTTGCGGGTCGGTTGGATCATATCGATCTCGCCTTGGATCTGCAGCCGTCGCTTTCGCCGATCATGGTCGATCGAGAGCAGATTAAGCGAGTGATTGTGAACCTGGTGGACAATGCTGCAGAGGCGATGCAAGAATCGCTGGTAAAACGCTTGTCTGTTGTGACGCTACAGACAGCGGCTGACACGGTGGAACTCTCTATAAGCGATACCGGGTGTGGCGTATCCGTAGCCGATCGGGAGAAGCTGTTCCTGCCTTACTTCTCAACCAAGGGGCGCGGCACGGGATTGGGACTCGCTATCGTAAGCCATATCCTCACGGAGCATCGGGCCCGAGTACGACTGGAAGATAACCGGCCCAACGGAACACGTTTCACAATCGAGTTCAATACGCCGACAACCACTGAGTTGGACGGGTGGACCAACTCCGACGAGATGCGCCAGCTAGCCTAAGGGTATAGCAACTAAACGATGGCGGCACGCGAGACAAGAATTCTAATCGTAGACGACGAAGCGAATATCAGGCAATCGCTACGTGGAGTATTGAGCGACGAAGACTACGACGCATCCGCGGTAGGCAGCGGAGAGGAGTGCCTGAAGGCATTAGATCGCGAGACTTTCGATGCGGTGTTGCTGGACATCTGGCTGCCGGGCATCGACGGGCTCGAGACGCTGGGACGGATCCAAGAAATTCCGGTAGAAGCGCGTCCCGCAGTGATCATGATATCCGGGCACGGCAACATTGAGACCGCCGTGAGAGCGACCAAGCTAGGGGCATTCGATTTCGTCGAAAAGCCGCTGACGATCGAGAAGGTGACGGTAGCGCTCAAGAATGCGGTGCAGCAGCGGCGTATGAGCCGGGAGCTGAATCGTTTACGTGAAGATACGGCGGCTCCCGAGATTATCGGAGATAGCGTGCCAGTGAAGGCGTTACGCCAGCAATTGCGGCTGATGGCAGGAACGAACGGGCGTGTGTTGATTTATGGAGAGAGCGGCACAGGCAAGGAACTCGTAGCGCGGGCATTACACAAATTAAGTCCGAGGGCGGAGGGGCCGTTTGTGGAAGTCAATTGCGCGGCCATTCCGGAAGATTTGATCGAGAGCGAGCTTTTCGGGCACCGGCGTACGCACCTGGATGGCACGCTCGATCACAAGATTGGAAAATTGCAGAAAGCTCATGGCGGCACATTCTTTCTGGATGAAGTCGGTGACATGAGCCTCAAAACGCAAGCGAAACTGCTGCGGGCATTGGATGAGCACCGGTTCGAGCCGGTCGGGGCGCCGCAATCGGTGCAGGCGGACGCGCGAGTGGTTGCGGCGACGAACAAAAATCTGGAACAGGAGATCGAGCGCGGCAATTTTCGCGAGGATCTGTTTTACCGGTTGAACGTGATTCCGTTTACCGTGCCGCCGCTGCGGGACCGGGCGGAAGACGTGGCAGTGCTGGCGCAGCATTTTCTACGGGAATTTACTACCGCGTACGGCCGCAAGCCGAAGGATCTCAGCGAAGATGCGATCGAAGTTTTGACCAGGTATCACTGGCCCGGGAACGTACGCGAATTGCGGAATCTGATGGAACGCATTGTGATTCTGCACGGTCAGCGGAGGATCGAGTCACGTCATCTTCCGATCGACGGAACGCGCCGTTCGCAAAAGGGTAAGCAGGAAGAGTTCGGTAGCCTGCATGAAGTGAAGGAAGCGGCGGAGCGGGAATACATTCTCCGCAAGCTCGACGAGACGAACGGCAATGTAACGCGTGCTTCCGAGCTTTTGGGACTCGAGCGCAGCCATCTTTATCGAAAGATGAAAGCACTCGGGATTGCGACCAAGGAATGAAATATTAACTTCGTCCGCCGCGGGTTGAGTAAGCATCCTAAGCACTGTTATGCCTGTTGAGAGCGAACGAATTGCCAAGTTGAACAAAGCGGAAGACAGGACCGGAGCCGAGTACGTGCTGTATTGGGCGCAGATGAACCGGCGCGTGGACGCAAATCATGGCCTGCTGTATGCAGTGGAGCTGGCAAATAAATATGGGCTTCCGGTGCTGTACTACGAGGGATTGACCTGCACGTATGAGTACGCCAATGACCGTTTGCACACGTTCATTCTGCAAGGAGTCGAGGAGACAGCGAAACGGCTGAAGAAGGCCGGAATCGGGTATGTGTTTTACCTGCGGCGCAAGAAAGCGGACCGCAACGATGTACTTTATGAATTAGCGAAGAAGGCGGCGGCCGTGGTGACTGACGATTATCCGACCTTCATCGCGCGGCAGCACAATAGCAGAGTTCCTGACAAGCTTGACGTCAGCTTTTATGCGGTGGACTCCAGTTGCGTGGTCCCTATGTCGCAGATTACTGCGCGGCAATACGGAGCTTACACCATACGGCCGAGGATCAAGAAGGTGCTGAACCGATATTTGAGAGAGCCCGATCCGCTCAAAGTGAACAAGAAGTTTACCGGGCCGGCGTCGAAGTTCCACACAGACGTGAACCCGGAGAGTATAGGCAAGCTGGTAGCGTCCTGTGAGATCGATCACAGCGTGAAGCCGTCGCTGTGCTTCACAGGTGGGAGAGGGCAAGCCGAGAAGTTGCTCGACCACTTTCTGCTGCAAAATTTGAGGCGTTTTGGGAAGGATCGCAATGAGCCGAGCAAGCATGCGACGTCGCATATGAGTCCGTATCTGCATTTCGGCCGGATTTCGTCACTAGAGATTGCCCTGGCAGTAAGCGAGTATGCGAACAAGCACAAACTGATTGCTGAGGAGTATCTGGAAGAACTGATTGTCAGGCGGGAACTGGCGTTTAATTACGCGCGCTTCGTGGAGGATCCCGGAAATCTCAAGAATCTGCCTGATTGGTGCCAGCAGACGATGAAGAAACATGCAGGCGACAAGCGGGAACCACTGTATTCGGCGAAACAGATGCAAAATGCCGAAACCGGAGACAGACTGTGGAACGCGACGCAGAAGGAGATGATGCTGCGGGGGAAAATACATGGCTACTATCGCATGTATTGGGGCAAGAAGATCATTTCGTGGTCGCGGACGTATCAAGGAGCGGCCGATCTGATGATCGACATTCATGGGCATTACGCGCTAGACGGGCGCGACCCGAACACCTACACGAACGTTCTATGGTGCTTCGGGCTGCATGACCGCGCTTGGGGCGAGCGGGCGATTTTCGGCAAGATACGCTACATGTCTTTGGAGGGAATGGAACGAAAAACGAATACGACAGCATACATCGAAGAGATCGAGACGATGGAAAAAACTGGCAAAGACTCGACGGTGGTAGTTTAGTTTCACCTTCTGACAGATGACTTATCTGGTAACTGGCGCGACTGGATTTATCGGCAGCAAATTGGTGGAAGAAATTCTTCGACGCGGGCACGCGGTGTATTATCTCGCGCGCCGGCGAAGCGACAAGTTGCCGTCACAAGCGTCGTTCCATCCATGGTCCGTGGAGGAGAAACCAGAGCTGAATGCACTGTCGCGAATCGATGTGGTAATTCATCTGGCGGGCGAACCGATTGCGCAACGCTGGACGGCCGAGGTAAAGAAACGGATTTACGACAGCCGGATCGAAGGGACGCGCAATCTGGTTTCGGCGATGCGTGGATTGCAGCATAAGCCTTTCGCGTTAATCTCCTCGTCGGCGATTGGCTATTACGGCGAGCGCGGGAGCGATGTGCTGACCGAAAAGGAAAAACCGGGAACGGACTTTCTGGCGGAGGTTTGCAAGGACTGGGAGCGGGAAGCGCTGCGGGCGCGGGAGTTTGGCGTGCGAGTGGTTCCGATACGGACAGGAACGGTACTGGGACACGGCGGCGGTGCATTGAAGGAGATACTGCCTCCATTCCGGATGGGCATCGGGGGTAAGTTCGGGGATGGGAAGCAGTGGGTATCGTGGATTCAGATAGAGGACCTGGTCAAGCTCTATCTGTTTGCGGCGGAGGCCGTGGCGATCAACGGACCGTTAAACGGCAGCAGTGTACAACCCGTAACCAATGCGCAGTTTACCGAAACGTTGGCAGGGGTAATTCATCGTCCGGCGTTCATGCCGATTCCAAAATTCGCCTTAAAGGCGATTTTTGGAGAGATGGCGGAGTTTTTGTTTACCAGCTTGCGGGTAGTGCCGCGAGCCGCTGAAGGCGCTGGTTTTGCCTTCAAATACCCGACTGTAGAGGCGGCATTGCGGGCTTCGGTTTAGGAGTTTTTCCGGTCTATAAAAAGGGCACCTTAGCGAACTTTTAGCTGGATTTTGGGTTGGGCGGCCAGCGTAGCTTGGGGCAGGAGTACGTAGCCCGCTTCAATGGATCCTAGAGAGCTATGAGAAAGCGGGCTCCCATCGGGACGGTGGATGTGGATCGCCAGGTCCCCGTTGAAGTTCGTGGGGAGGTCTAGAGCAACGGTCCAGGACTGGCCATCCTGGCTTTCCGTGGACCAGGTAATTTCACCGAAACGCGTGGGGCAATGTTTTGCGGAAATGCGCTCACGGGCGGCGAACCAATGTTTTGGAGCGGCCTTTTGCAAGTGGCAGAGACTGCGGTTGTTCTCTTCGTAGCAAAGCAGCCAGCGCAGGCCGAGGGAGGGCTGCAGAACGCTGTTGATGACCGCTGACCAGCCGTAGGGGCTGCCTTCGCCGGGATGGCTGCCTGGGATGAAGGCGTCTTCTGGCGAGTAGCGGTTGCCGGAATCGGCGCAGTAACAGACCAGCGCGTAGAGGGAGAGCAGAAAGGGACGGTAATCCGGCTGGCGGATGAGCGCGGAGAGCGTGCCGTGCTCCATGAAGTTTGAAACGCGATAGCTGGCGCCGTCGGTGCCAAGGCCCATGAGCTTCAGGCCGGCAATTTCGCGGTGCTTCAAGTGACCGAGGTCGAGCCGATTATCGCCCCAGTCGGCAGTAAACCAATCCATCATGAAGCGGTGGTTCTCGTAACTGCTTAATTCGTTGGGCTTGCGGTGAGTGTCGTCGGGTGTGAACGGGGTTATGCCGGACGAGCGCATGGCTTCATCGGAGGCGGCAAGGGTAGCACGCAGAGAGCGTTCGATGTTGGCGCGCATTTCGGCCGCGATGGCAGCCATAGCTTCGGATTCGGTCGAAAAAGCAGGCAGATTGTGGGCTTTGGCGGCTTGTGCCAGGCAATTCGCGTAGTCGGATAGCCCGCGCCACGTCCAGACGGAATTTTGGTAGTAGAGCGGATGTGATTGGGGGAAATCGTTCTGCGGATCGCCGAGATCAGCTTCGGGAGAGCCCCAGATAAGGCCGTACTCGCGGTCACCGGACTTCCAGGTGCGTTTGCTGTAGGCGTAGCGGTCGAGAACGAAGCGGATCATGCGGCGGAGGGTGGGGAGCTTGGCTTGTAGGGCTTCGAGATCGCCCGAATAGGCGTAGGCGCGCGCGGTATTGGACAGGAAGATACCGGTGTTGAGAGGAGCTTCGACTTGATCCTGGGTGTTGTAGAGGAAATTGCCGTCGGGCAGGATGTATTTCGCGAGATAGGACTGAAAATAGGGCTCGGATTCGGCGGTGAGATTCCAAATCTGATGGGCCCAGATGAATTCGTAGAACGCGACGGGAAAAAGGGCGTGGCTGCGCTCGGGGATTTTAGTGTAAGCGCCTTCGCCGACCTGATAGGTGGGTTCGAGGCCACGATAACTGCAGCGAGAGAGAACGATGCCGGCGCGGGCGGCATTGAGCAGCCAGGTGTCGGGAATTTCGACAGGCATCTTTTCTTCGAGCAGGTTGTACCAGCGGTTCCAGATACCGGCGAGGGCGGCGAAGAAGGATTGAGGAGTGGCGTGCCAGTAACGGTCGGTGTAGCGGGGCTGACCATTGGGGCCGGGGGAGACGGAGCGAACGCGCGCCATGGGTTCGGCGTTCTCGCCGGGCGGCAGGATAACCATGACGTCGTAGCCGGCGTGATATTCGGGGTTCCAGACTCCGGTGTGGGCGGCGGGAAGGTAACCGCCGATCAGCGTGCGTTTGCTATAGCCGGGCACATAAGCGAAGATTTGCGGATCGTCGCCCTCGGGCAGGAGGTTCGCCGGATGAAAAAGAGAGCCGACCAGATCGGGCGCCCAGTCGGCCTGCTTCTCGTCACGGGCGAGTTGGCGCGAGGAGCCGTCGGCATCGAGGAAGAGCGAGCGGAGCGGGCCGGCTTCTTCATTGGCCACGAGTGACCAGCCGACGTACTCCTCAGCCAGCGCGGCGACGTTTTCGTAAGAGGGATCTTCGTTGGAATGGAGGATGTAATCGCAGGCAACGTCGGGGCCGGGGGTATACGCGGCGTGGCGCTGGAGTTTGCCGCTGCTGGCGGGACTAGTTTGACGGGGGCGGATTTGGGAGAGATTACCGATGCCGAGCGGAATGCGGGCGATGACGCCTTGCGCTTCGGTGGCATAGAGAAGAACGCCTTGATGGGTGACGCGTTTTTCGAAAATGGCGGTCGCGGTGCCGTTCATGCCAGCGATGGCGAGAAGTTTCCAGCCTTCAATTTCGCCGCCGATCGAGAGTGGACGAGAGGTGTTTCCGAGCGAGGCGGTGAGCTGGCGCTCCTGGAGGTTTTCGACGTGAAGATTAACGGCAAGCGCTTCTTTTTCGCCGGGCAAAAAGAGGCTGTATTCGTTGGGGATGCGCCCGGGTTGGTAGTTGTTGGACCGGCCGAAGGCAGCGGCCGCTGGAGCGGCCAGGGCGCCGAGTAGCAAATTTCGACGAGTCAACATCGATGGATTCCATTCGCTTCGCTCATGGCGCTGAAAGATGCTTCAGAAGCTCGGCGAGCGCGATGGGGGTGTGGTTTTCGGCGGCCCGGGTGAACGCCGGGCCTACGGCGACAGCGTGCGGACTATCTTCCAGACAGGCGAGAAACGAAGATTGTTTGGCGCCGGGCAGACGTTGGAGATTGATCCAGGTGTACCAGGCGCCCATGTCACCATCGATGAGCGAACCGGCCGGGTCAAAGTCGGTCGAGCCGGAGTTGGTCAGTAGTTCCTGCATGGAAGCTTCGCGTCGGCGCGGAGTGAAGCGGGCTACCAAAGTGATGGGGCGAGCACGGCGAAGGGCTTCGCGGACGGTCCATTGCACGAAGGTCGTGCTGTAGATCTGCGTGCCGGAGCCTTCAGTAAAGAGACTCACTTTAAAACGATTCAGAAGTTCGTTGTGTGGGTCGGTGCTCATTCCCAGGTCGGCGGGAGACACCTCGGCAAGTTCGGTACGCAAAACCTCGGGTGAGGATCGCGATTGGAAAGCGGCGCGGATCTTAGCAGTGAGGCTGGAACGGATTGGCGCAAGGTGATCGTAGGAAATGCTGGTGACGGATGGCTCGTTCAAGAGAGTGTTGCTGCCGTCGATGAACCAGTGAGCATAGGGTGTGGGCGAAGCGGCGGCGCGAGTCTTGAGTAACTCGAGCGCGGGCGCCAGGTGAGTGCCGCTGGTTAGGGCAGTGAAGTAGGTTCCCTCGCGGCGGAGTTTCCGGAAAGGTTGGTAGGAAGAGGTGGGGGCGCCATTGCCAAAGAAGACCATGGCCAAACGCGGGATGGGGGGATCGTTTTCCGGATGGGCAAGGCGAAAATCTTTCAGGTACTGCTCGGATGCCGAGCGAAAGGCAGCCATTTGGCCGCTCGACCAGAGATAGGCGGAAAACTGCTCGACAAAGATTTCGGGCGAGTTGACCCAATCGAGCGCTGCGAACTGCGGCGAGAGGTGAAGCTGTTCGAAGGCGGCCATCTCCTGATGTAACTGGTCGGGAGCGAGCGATTGCAAATAGACCAGCTGGAGCAGGAGTTCATCACGTTCGGCGGGAAATTTCCAATCGAGAGAGACGGTTTGCTGGAGCAGAAAAGGAACCAATGCCGCCGGGAGTTTCTGGAGAAGGGGCAGGTTAGAAAGAGCAGTCTGGCGAGCCAGCGGACGATATTTCGCGAATTGCGCGGCGGTGAGATCGGCTGGCGTCATGGGAGTTTAAGCGACCTCGTGGAGAACGCTGCCCTGGGCAAAACGCGCCGAGAAACCGAGGCGGGCGCCGAGAGTAGGGACAAGATCGATGGAGCCGACGGGGCGGTCGACAACGACATTTTCACGAATGCCGGGGCCGAGCGCGAGCATCCAGGTGGTTCGAGAGACGACATCGCCGGTGCGGTGATGCTGGAAGCCGTTGCCGCCGACGCTCATATCGGAATCGCGGCCGAAATCGGGGAGGATAAAGAGCGCTGTTTTGTTAGCGTACTCGGGCTCGCTCTGGATAGTACGCCAGAGATCGGCGCAGAGATTGTCGGAGCGTTGGATGGCGTCCAGGTAGAGCGAGAAGGCGCCGGAATGGGCGACATCGATATCGTGCAGAGTGATCCAGAGAAGGCTGGGCGCGAGTTGACGCATGAGCTGGCGGGCGATGTAGACGGACAATTCGTCCGGGCTCGCGAGATTGCGGGCGTGGCCTTTGAAATCGTCCACCGACAAGCGCAGCATGCCGGCTAATTCATGGAGATCGACGCCAGTGCCGCCCTCGGCGGCGGAGGCAAGCGGAGACTCGTAATTGTCACGCAGGAGATGCTCGTAATCGGCTTTGTCGTTACCCAGAGCGGCGGCGAGCAAGCGCTTGGGAAGAATGACACCAGCGCCGGTGCCTTCGCCATAACCACGATGACCGCTCTCGCCGATGCGATTAAAGCCGTTGCTAGGGGCGACAACCCAGGCGTCGGTGACGGGACGTTTCAGATCGCGGCGAAAATACTCAAAAACAGTAGGGTAATCCGGTGGAACAGCGGCGAAATTGTTGAATTTCTCGTAGACGCCCGTGGCGAGACTGGCGGTGGCGACGTAATGGCCGAGAATGCCGCGATTGACCACGCGCGTGAAGAAGGTACCACGCGGCAGGAGATCGTGGATGAGGTGAGGAATGTTATCGATGCCATCCTGCGAGAAGGTTTCGTCATCGCGAGAGCCGCCACCGAAGGTGACGACGACAACTTTTCCGGCGGGGGAGGGAGCGAGGGGCGCGGCAGGAGAGTTACTGCTGAATAGGGTAGTGCCGAGGGTTGCGCCGGTGGCGGCTCGCAGAAAATCGCGTCGGGTAGCTGCAATGCGGCAAGCGATTTCCGCCCGGCTGCCGGGTTGTGGCAGTGCGTTGGTTAGCATCTGGAAAGCGCTCCCCGCGGGTCGGGGCTCGGAAACGGTTGCTGACGCGCGCAGCTCAGTTTCGGCGGTACGGTCATAGTGGTGCTTGTCCCTTACTGTATCGCGGAAGAAAGCTGATCGGTCATCATAGGGAACATGGCGGCAGCAATGAAAGAGAGCCTGGCAAGCGATTTAGCGAGAGAAATTTACGAGCTTAAGACGGAGGAGATGTCTACGCCTTCGCTCTTAATCTATCCCGAGATCGTGCGGCAGAATATCGCGCGAACGATTGAGACGCTCGGAGGTGACGCAGGCAGGTGGCGGCCCCACCTCAAGACAGCCAAGCTTGCAGCCGTGATGAAGATGCTGGTGGGTGCGGGCGTCTCGACAGCAAAATGCGCGACGACCTTAGAGCTGCTGACGGCGTGCCAATCCGGGATGCGGGATGTGTTGGTGGCTTATCCGCATACTGGGGCGAATGCAAAGCGGGTGGCGGAGATTGGTGCTGCTTTTCCCAACGTCAGGATCTCGGTGCTGGTAGACAAGAGCACGGAAATTGGGAGTTGGATTGGAACACCGACAGGCTTGTTTATTGACATTAATCCAGGGATGGATCGTACGGGTGTGGGGCGGCAATGCTTAGAGGAAGCGGCTGCGATTGCGGCCGAGATCAAGCACGCGGGGCTGGAGTTTCGCGGTGTGCATTTCTATGACGGGAATTCGACGGAAGCGAACCTGGAGGAACGTACCGAACACGCGCACAAACGATACGATGAGCTGCTTCAGCTGATCAAAGGACTCGAAGCGCGGGGGATCGCGGTGAACGAGGTGATCACGTCGGGAACGCCGGCGGTGCCCTGCGCGCTTTCCTACCGGGGCTTGTGGGAAGCGAAGTTCCGTCACCAGGTTTCGCCGGGAACGGTTGTCTACAACGATGCAAGTAGTTTGGGACAGTTGCCAGCAGAGTACGGCTTAGCACCGGCAGCGTTGGTGGTCAGCCGGGTGATCAGCCATCCTACGGCTCGAATTTTCACGTGTGATGCCGGGCATAAGAGCGTGTCAGTGGATAGCGGGGTACCGCATTGTTTGTTTTTGGGACATCCGGAGTATGAGGCGATGAAGCCCAGCGAGGAGCATCTGCCGTGCCTGGTGCAGGACGGGCGGAGTTTACCGGCGATTGGGAGTGTTTTGTATTTGATTCCACGCCACGTTTGTCCCACGGTCAATAACTTCGATTGGGCGGCAATGGTGGAGAAGGGCGGTATTAGCGCGACGGAGCGCGTGACAGCACGCGGGCGCGAAGGGCCTTTATTTGCAGATCCGAGATAGGGGCAAGACAATCGCAGTAATGAAGCCATCATTACTTGGCACGCCGAACGATCTTGGCTCGAAGAGCGGCTGAAGCGCGCCCGACAGTAAACGCATAAGGAAAGTGTAAAGGCAGCTCTGAAAAACTTTGCGCCTTTATGGATTCTTCACAGGGTTCGATCCATGCTTGAGGCATATGATCGTCATGAAATTCGGCGGCTCGTCAGTGCAAGATGCAGGTTCAATTGAGCGAGTCGCGAGCGTAGTCAATGACCATCTGCGAAGGCAACCAATTGTGGTGGTATCGGCCGTCGGCGACACGACGGATCGGCTTCTGGAGTTTGCCCAGCTTGCCGCGAAAGGAAGGCGCTACGAAGCGTGGCGTGTACTGGAGGAGATCCAACAACGCCATTTTGAACTGGCGACCGAACTGGCGAGCGGGGCGGCACTCGAATCGCTGGAGCAGGAGCTCAAAGAGGAGTTTCGTACGCTGCATCTGGCGGGGATGGATCTCTGCGAGAACGGAAGCGAGCTGACTTCGATATCGCAGGACTGCATTTTGAGCTTTGGAGAAAGGCTGTCGAGCATGGTGGTGACGACTGCTTTTGTGCAGCGTGGCCTGAAAGCCGCAACAGTGGATGCCAGGCGGTTGATTCTGACGGATAGCCGTTTCACGCGAGCGACGCCCTTGTACTGGGAGAGCTACGCGCGCATTCGCTGGAATCTGCCGCACATGGTGGAAAAAGGACTTCTGCCCGTGGTGGGCGGGTTCATCGCGGCCAACGAGCAGGGCGTGACAACCACGCTCGGACGCGGCGGCTCGGATCTGAGCGCAGCCATTATTGGGGCGGGTGTCAACGCCGAGGAGATACAAATCTGGACGGACGTGGATGGTATGCTTACGAGCGATCCGCGGGTTTTTCAAAGCGGGCTGCGGCTGACCGAAATCTCTTATGATGAGGCAGCGGAAATGGCCAAGGCGGGCGCGAAGGTATTGCATCCCGACACGATGGTTCCGGCGATCAAGCTGCGAATTCCGATTACGATACGGAACTCGCGTTTGCCCCACCAGGAGGGAACGCGTATTACAATCCCCGCGAAAGAGCGGCATGATCCGGTAAAATCCATTGCTTGTCTGACTGGATTAACCACTCTCGAGATCCGGCCGGTGATGAGCTGGCCCAACGGCGAGTTTGCCACGACGATAGCTACCCTACTGGCCGAAAAGAATGTGATTCCGGATTACCTGGTGGAATCGGAGAGCGCGATTTTTATTGGTGTGAAGCAAGGGAAGACGAATTACGATCTAGTAGACTTCCCTGGCTGCACGGCGGTGCGACTGTGGCCAGATACCGCGGTCGTCACGCTGGTGGGCGATGGCAGCTGTAATTCAGCAGTCCTGCGCACTCGAGTAGAGCGGGCGATTCGGGCTGTCTGTAGCGAGATGGTGATCCTGCCGGTCATTTCCAACCTTTCGTTTAGCGTTTTAGTGAATCAGGCTGAGTTGACACGCGCGGTGGAATTGTTACATAAAGAGTTTTTTGTGGGGCGGTCACAGAATCTGGCGGCCGTTTCAGCGGAACTGAAGCCGGCGGAGGCCCGGCGCGAAAGCCCGCGCGAGGGGGGATTTGAAGGGCGATTGCTGCCGTTCAAGATACAGCCGGTATTTTCTAATTCATAAATTGAGGGCGGCCAGGCAAAACGGGCCGGGAATCTATGTTGTTATGCCTTTGGCCGCCAGCACCCGGTCGAGTTCCTCATTCGAAGGTGTGCTCAAGACTTCGCCGCCGACGTCTATGGTGGGCTTTTTTTCCTTCCCGCCGTTATGCTGAGCTACCCATCTGGCAGCTTTCCTATCATCGTCAATATCTATGTATTTATACTGAACCCCGATTCCTTTAAGATGTCGGATGGTGTCCTGGGTTGAAGGACACCATCCGGCACCGTACACGATTACGTCAGCCATATTATTCTCCGCTTCCGTCACGAGAGCATTAGACCGTTCCCGATTCATAATGATTTCCAGCAAAAGTCAGGAACACAAAAACCGTTGAATTGCATCTGATCGCATGACGGTAAAATCGTAGGCTCATAGAGTTCGAGTCCGACCGTTTTTTCGGTTTGAACGAGCGTCCAAGTTACGCTACGAGGAGAAGAGACAATGATTGCGAATAGTAGCCTATACAATCCAGACGAACTATATCCGGTTCAAAGCGCGTTTAGCCTGCGGTTGGCTCCGGCCGATGAATTTGATGAGCCGGCGGAGGACGAAGATGACGAGGACCTGGATGACGAGGACGACCTCGACGACGAAGACTTAGACGATGAGGATCTCGATGACGAGGATGTTCTGGAGGGGGATGATCTAGACGATGAGGAGGAGGACGAAGAAGACGAGGAAGAATGAAGGTGACTGGGGACAACCCCAGTCACGGGACGGCCGCTCGAAAAGATTCTGTCACAGGCAGTTACTGGCCATCGCTTGATTCGATGAAAGAATCGACATCCTTGTGCAGCTTGTCGTCGGAGGGCTGATCGATATAAACCATGTGGCCGGATTTGTAGTATGAAAAGCCGATGTTCTTGCGGACCGGCGGTTCCAGGTTCATGTGAGCGACGGTATTCTCAATGCCATTGAAGGGCGTTGCGACGTCGTAGTAACCGCACACGACGAGCACCTTGAGATGGCTCTGCTGGGTCATGGCGGCGCGGAGGACTTCCGCGACTTGGGTGTCGCCGGTCTGGTCCCAAGGGCGCACGTTGGCGGTGACGGTGTAATAAGACTCGCTGTCCCACTTGAGCTCCCGGCGGAGGTAGTCCTGGAAGGCGGCGACGAAGGCACCTTCGTATGAGGCTTCGCTGGGATCGTATTCGTCACGCTCGCCGGCCGCGTCAACATCGTAACCTTCGAAACGGGAATCGAGACGGCCGATAGTACGGCGTTTGTCGCGCTCGAGTTCCTTAAACCAGCGAAAAGGACTGATACGGAGATTGGTTTCTCCAATGTACTTAGGGGAGAGGCCGGTGAAGCGGGCCGTGTCGGCGACGACTTTCTGGTAATCGGCCGGGGATAACTGATCGCCTTTCTCGAGGGCCTGCGCGTATTCTCCGTGGGCAAATTCGCGGGCTTTTTGAGCGGCCTCTTCAACGGACAAGCTTTGGAGGTCGGGCGCGAGGAGATGGTGGTACCAGGCAGTAGTCGAGTAGGTGGGAAGGAAGAAAATCGCGCGGTCGTCCGCACCCCAGGCGGAGAACGCGACAGTCGATACGAGAACAATTCCATTGAGATAGATCTGGTGCCGTTCCTGTAAGACGCCGGAGAGTTCCGCGGAACGCGTGGTGCCGTAGCTTTCCCCGATAAGGAATTTGGGCGAGGCCCAGCGGGCATTGCGGGTGACGTATTGATAGATGAAGTCGGAAAAATAGTTAGCGTCCTCAATGATGCCGTGGAACTGAGCGGGATTCTGCCCAGGGGCGGGGCGGCTGTAACCGGTAGAGACGGCATCAACGAAGACCAGGTCGGAGGCATCGAGAAAGGAATCGCGGTTGTCTTCGACGATGTACGGAGCAGGCATGCCGTGGCCGTCGGGAGTCAGCTTGACGCGGCGGGGACCGAAGCCCATGTGAGTGAAAAGAGAAGCGGAACCGGGGCCGCCATTGTAGACGAAAGAGATAGGGCGGGCGGCAATGTCGGGCGTGCCCTCTTTTACATAAGCCACGTAGAAGAAGGTAGCTTTGGGCGTGCCGTCATCGGCTTTGATGATGTAGGTTCCGGCGGTAGCAGTGTAATTGATCTGCTGTCCGCCGATGCGAGCGCTGTGATGCGTGACGGATGATTTCTCTTCGGGCGGCGCGGCGGCGGTTTTTTGAGACGTGTTTTGGGGTGTTGGCGATTCGGCTTCAGGACGGGTTCGCTGGCGCTGTCCTTGATTGGGCCGTTGGGCAGCGGGAACAGTGTCGGCCGGAGTGGGTTGCTGCGTCCACGCCAGGAGGGCAGCGGTAAGGACGCCTATTAACGCTATGGCGAACCGAGAACGTACTTTTATTTCGCGCAGAGAGCGGTCTCCTTCTATTTAGAAATGCAGGCGCAAGCCGAATTCGATCTGGCGCGGCGTGTTCGCCTGCGTGGTGACGACGCCCCAGGTGGTCGGGCTGTCGATATTCAGAGTGGGATTCGCCGCTTGAAAATGATTGAGCATGTTGCTGAACTGGGCGTTAAAGGTGAGGCCCATGCCTTCGCGGATTGGAATTTTAAAGTCTTTTGAGATGGCCATGTCGAGATTCCAGGTGGGGAAGCCGCGCAGGACACCGGCGCCGCCACTGGTGGTATCGACGCCGAGGATCAGACGGCGGAAATCGGAGAGCGCAGCGGAGGGATTGCCGAAGATGTTGAGGCCAGAGCCTCCTTTCGAAGCATTGCCGGCAGAGGCCACAGTAGTAGAACTGGTGACGTTCTGGTGAACAGAGTTGCCTTGCGTATAAGGAGCGGTGAGCACGGCGTTTTCGAAGGTGCTGTCAGAACTGCAGTTGGATTCTCCAAAAGACTGGCAATTGGTGGTCCCGCTGCCAATGCTGACTTCGAGAGGAACGCCGCTTTGCGCGGTGAATAGCGGGGCGAAATTCCAGCCGCCAAGCACGGGATAGAGGTAGCGGTGCCCTTCCAGCCAGTGTGGCGAATACACCACGCTGAGATTGTAGACAAAGCGGATATCAAAAGGCTGCGGGCCATACATGGTTTGCAGATTCCAGGGATCGAGAACGGTAGTGGAGCTGGTGGATTGCGCTTGGGAAACGGTGCCCAACGCGCGGCTCCAGGTGAAATTAGAAGCTGCGGTGAGATTGTGCCAGTCGCGTATGGTGAAAGTTGCGAAGGCGCCGTTGTAATTGCCGTAGCCGAGGCTAGTGGCTTCATAAAGAGACGCGGTTTGGGCGGGCGCGGAGTCGGGGAGCGTGCGGCCGAGAGTCCAGCTTGAAGTTTTCGAAAGATTGGTCCAGAGATTGTAGACCTGAGTGCCGGTGATTTGCGTTTTCTGCTTGCTGGCGATAGCGGCGGTGCAACTCGAATAGCCTTTGCAATAGGCCGAGTTGGGGCCGCCCATGACCGATTCGAGGAAAGGCTGCGTTTGAACGGCTTGTCCGGCGGCGACCTCGCCGTAAACGTTGGCGAACGCATTGGCAAAGCTTTGGCCATTGAGCGTCATCATGGTGGGGACGGCATCGAGATTGATGAGCTGGAACTCATTGCGAATGATACGTCCGATATAACCGAGCTCGAAGCTGAGTTTATTCGAGAGTTGACGTTGGATGGTGAAATCGAAGACATCGGAGCGGTCCGGTTTGAAATTCTGATCGATGACAGTACCGTCGCCGGCGGCGGCATTGCTATTTTGGCCGGGGTAATAGGGCTGGGCGAGCGTGCTGGTAACGGCGGGTAGAGGCGCAACCAATCCATCGGTGCCGATGCGAAAGGCAGTGGTGGGAGTGACGCCTCCGGAGCCCAGGCAAGCGCCGGCGGTGCTCGCGCCGATGCATTGGACGGGCTGCGAAATGCTGGTGCCGAGCAGAGGAACGAGCACCTGATTAACTCCGTTCAGGCGGCCATAGATGCGGCTCCATCCGCCGCGTAGGACTGTCTTGTTCTGGCCAAAGACGTGACCAAGCAGGCCGTCGGTAAAGCTTGGATTCCAGGCGAGCGCGGTACGCGGGCTAAGGCCGCCGTAAAAAGGATTGTAGGGATATTTTGGATGCCCCGCGACGTTTCCGATGAGGGCGAAGCCGACGTTAGGATTGTCTACTTGCCCTTGCAGGGCGGCAGCCTCTTTTGCCTGTAGATAAGCTTCGGCGCCGATCTGGTTACCGTTCTGATAGACGAGCATGGTTTGCTTGCCTTGCGCTTCGGTGGGCGGCATCTCGATTTGATAGCCGAGCCCGTATGTAAGAGAAAGATCGCTACGGATGTGCCAGGTGTCGCTGAAATAGAGATTGTAATAGGGGATAGTGACTTGGTCGAAGAGATTGGTGCCAAGCGGCTGCAGGCTAAGATTCGAGCCAGCACGAGTGTAAAGAGTTTGCGGCTGGGAAACAATACCGAGCACTTCGGTGTACAGATTTTCCCAGTTGCTGACCTGGTTGGAAGGCAGGCTGGCAGGAATGTTGGCGGGGCCGAAGGAAATGCCGCTTAGAGCTCCGCCGACCTGATAGACAGTGTTGTTGAAGATGCCGGCGCCATTGTCATCGCGCTGATGAAAATCCCAATTTCGCTGATAGGAGCCACCGAACTGGAGCAGATGGTTCCCTTTCACCCAGCTCAGATCGTCGCGCACGGAGTTGTCCTGACCGTCCCAGAAGCGTTGGCGGACATTTTGGGTGTTGACGTTGTAAGGGATGAGGGCGTTATTTTGGCCGCCGCTTTCGCCGCCGATTTCGATAGCGCCGCCGAGGCCCGGAAGTTGGGGAGGCGCACCGTCGGTGCCCCACTGCCAGAAGTTGCGCAGGTAGTTGTAATGAACGTCATTGGTAAGGGTTGGGCTGATGGTGGTGGTGAGGCCGCCGACCCAGTAGCTGGGCTTCTGATCGCGGGGCGCGGTGGCGACGGCTGAGCCGAGAGAGCCGCCCAGGACGCCGCCGATATCGTATTGATTGGAAGTGTTCTGCTTGAAAGTAAAGTAGCGGTAACTGGACATGAAGTGCCATTTGTCGCCGAAATCATGGTCGAGGCGGATGGTGTAATTATCGGAGGTTTGCGGAACGGAAATATTGGCGAGATAACCCTGCGTGTTGTAACTATCGCCGAACTGAGGGTCGTTGGCGAGCGGCATCTGCTTGCTCCAAATTTGATTGACGATGGGGTTCAGACCAAGACCGCGTGGATCGCAGAGAGTGGCGCCGCAGGTTGCCGGCATATAAGTCTTGCCATTTACGGTGACGGGCGACGAGTTGAGATTATACGCTTGATAAATGCCGGCGCTGTTGGGCAGCTGAATGATTCCGTCACGCAATAGCTGGGATGGGACGGTACGTTCGACGGTGGCGCTCTGCGGATAACGCCGGCCCTCGTAGTTCACGAAGAAATAGGTTTTGCCGCCCCAAAACCGGGGAGTGAGGGGGCCGCCAAAGGCCACGCCATAGCGATTCTGGTGAGTCTTTGGATTGGGAGTGTAATCGAGGTGGCCCGAGGGGGTGTGATTGTTCTTCCAAAGATTGGCGCCGACGGCACTGCTCAAGAAATATTCGTAGGCCGCGCCGTGAAAATCGTTGGTGCCGCGTTTAGTAACCATCTGCACCTGTCCGCCGGCGGAGCCGTTGAAGTCGGCCGTTTGATTAGCAGTAGAGACTTTGAACTCGTCGATGCTTTCGATGGGGGTGGGGATAACGCCGGAGGGCGTGCCGCCGGTAGCGCCGGTGGTGGTTCCGCTGGACGCGGTGTATTGCGTCATATTGCCATCCATGTCACTCGAATTATTGCCGCCATCGAGCTGGAAGCCGTTCTGGTCGTTAACGGTTCCGGCCACATTACCGGTGGGAGCGACGCCGGGCTGAAGAAGGATGAAGGCGTTGGCGTCGCGGCCGATGTTCGGCAGCGAGTTGAGCTGCAGGCCGGAGACAGTGGAACCGACTGTGGCATTCGAGGTTTGCAGTTCAGCGCCGGCCGACGCAGTGACTTCGATTATGGAACTGGTGCCGCCCAACTGCATGGAGACGTTCAAAGTGAGGACGAGGCCAACGTCTACTTTCTGTTGGGGCAACCTCGTTTCCGAGAAGCCGGCATGAGTCACGGCAAGGTCGTACACGCCGGGCGGAAGATTGAAGAAATCATAACGGCCGGTGTCATTCGAGAGAGAGGTGCGAACGGCGGAGGTGGTTTTGTCGGTCAGGCTGACCTGCGCGCCGGGTATGGCCGCGCCCTGCGGGTCAGTCACCTGGCCCGAGATGGTTCCCGATGAAGTGTTTTGCGGCGAAGCCGGCGAGGCCAGCCACAACAAGGAAGCGAGCAAAAAAAGCGTGCGTATAGAAATGCAGCGCCGGCAGATCCTACGTACGCAACCCCAAATAAGCATACGCCCTCTTTGAATTTGAAATTATTTATTCAATGGACCCAAGAACTGGAGTCGCCGTGGTCCAGCTATTTGTTCATTCAGCGAAGAATATCGAGAAGTTTATATACAAGTCGGGTTAATGTCAAACAAATATTGGGATCTAAACCTACTCTTATTGAGCGTCGATCGGTTCTTTCGCTGTATGCTGCACGCGGAACGATTTGTTCGGATAGGGCGGGTGCGGCGGGACGGGATCGGGATGTTCTTTGACGAGAGCGGTTAGATAGTCGATGGCTTTGTCGAGCTGGGCATCGTGGCCTTCGAAGCTGGCATGCGGGAGGTCGTCTACGACGATATCGGGATCGACACCGTGGCCTTCAATCAGCCACTTGCCTTCGGGACCATAGACGCCGTTTTCCGCGGCCGACGCGATACCATTGTCGGCCAGGCGATTGCCGAAGCTCAGCCAAACTTCGCCACCCCAGGTTCTGGCGCCGATTACTTTGCCGAGACCGAGGCGACGAAATCCCTCGCTGAAAGCCTCGCCGTCGGAGGCGGTCCATTGGTCGCAGAGCACGACGACAGGGCCGCGGAAAGCCTCCTGCATGTTCCAGGACGCGTGACCGGCGCGCGGCTGCCAGTACATCCAGGCCTTGCGTGTCAGCTTGTTGAGAATCCAGCTATCGATGTTGCCTCCGCGGTTGTGGCGCACATCGACGATCAGAGCGGAGCGATCAAAGACCGGCGAATAGTCTTCCACCCACTGATTGATATCGCCGGCTCCCATGGCGCGTAAATGAATATAGCCGATGGCGCCGTGCGCCGCTTTATCGACGGCTTCGCGGCGGGTGAATTCCCATTCGGAATAGCGTAGGTCTTGCTCGAGCTTGGCCGTGATCGGCTTGGCCAGCACATCGCGCGGCTCAGTCTTGCCCTTAGGAAGTACATGCAGCAGCACGGGTCGGCCGGCTTGTCCGCGGAGGAGGTTGCCGGGGTCGAGAGTTGCGCTGAGATCCTGGCCATTGATCGCAAGAATAGTGTCCCCATCGGCAACCTGAACCTCGGGGCGGGCGAGCGGGCTGAGTTTGTCGGGACGGTCCGGGTCCGTCCGGTAGACGTGATCCACCAGCCAGCCTTTGCCGTTTGCCGCCGGAGAAAGGCGCGCGCCGAGAGTGGCAAGTTCGACCTGGTCAGCGCTCTTACGAATGTCTCCGCCAACGACGAAGGTATGCAAAACAGAGAGTTCGCTGACCATATCGGAGATCAGATCGTTGAGCTCTTCGCGATCGCGCACGCGGCCGACAATTTCTCCGTACTTGTCGCGCATGGCGGGCCAGTTCACGCCATGCATATGCGGATCATAGAAATAATCGCGATGAAGACGCCAGGCGTCGAGGAAGGCTTCGCGGTATTCGTCGGCGGGAATGACGGAGAATGCCCAGGCGCCCAGATCGACCTTGGCATCCGTCATGCCCTTCGGCGATTTGAGCGCATCGCCTTTGATAGAAGAATCGAAAACAAACAGGTCATTGTTGACGCGCACCAGCATCTTCTTGCGGTCGCCAGATGTTTCAAAGCTCTTGACGCCTTCGAGCAGCGTATCGGGAGCTTCACCTTTGTTGGCGATATCAACGCACTGCAGCGAATTGTGCGCCGGATTTTCAGGATCGTTGTTGATCCAGCAAAGACGTTTTTCGGCGGCCTGCAAATCGGAATAGTTGCCAGGGCCGACGGGCACCTCCTGCAAGCGGCTCTGCAGGCCATCGGTATCGGTTTCAACCTTGGGCGGCGCGGGCTTGCCGGATTTCGGTGCATCTTTTGCGGGTTCAGATGGAGCGGGGTGAAGTTCGTTTTCAGGTTCGAAAGGAGACAGCTGGCCTTTGCGAAGAGCGATCAAATAGATTTTGTTGGTTCGATCGAAGAATGGATCGGGCTGGCGATTGCCCCACGGGCTTTTGACGACGGTGTTGAGCGCGCGATCCGAGAGGAGATAGATCCATTTGCCGTCGGCGCTCCAATCGGCGGAGAAACTGTTGTAACGGTCGGTGGTGAGGGGAATCGTTTTGCCCGAATCGAGCGCATAAAGGAAGAGCTGAGCGAACCCGTTGGGCGCGCTTTGGCAGAAGAGAATCCAGCGGCTGTCAGGAGACCAGCGAATGCTCGAAAAGGCGACATCGGAATTGTTATCCGGGTCGGACTGGGCGATTTGCTTGTCTTCTTTAGTGGCGAGATTGAGGAGGAACAACCGATTATTTTTATCCTGCTGGACAATCCATTTGGCGTCGGGCGAGGGGATGCCTTCCCAGCGAAGAACTTTGCCGCCAGTAGTCAATTGCTCGCCGGTTCCGACACCGTTAGCGGGATATTTCCAAAGCTCGACTTCGCCGGATTCAGTCGAGTAAACGAAAACGGATTTACCGTCTTCGGCGAGGCGTGCTTCACGGAAACGCCCGGGCAAGTGCTCGCTGATATCGACGAAGCGGCCATCCTTCTTGGCGGGGGTGACGAAGACGCGTCCACGGGAAGTGAGGACAATTTTCCCGCCGTCGCCGGAAAGGTGAGCAGCGCTGACATATTGCAGCGGATTTTTGATCCAGTGTTCGCGGAGATGATCGAAGTCGGAAGGCAGATCGATCGGAATGACGCGATCGGCGCTCTTTTTGATGTCGAAGACGTGCAAATCGGCGCCGAGTTGATAGACGATTTTACCGGCGGATAACGAGGGATCTTTCAGGTCCCAACCTTCGCTGTGGGTAAGCTGCTTGAGCTTCTTGCCGTCCTCATCCATCGACCACAGGTTCATGGTGCCGTCGCGATCGCTAAGGAAATAGATGCGGCCGTCGTACCACAGGGCGTCCTTACTGGTGCCGGTGTAGTCGGCGGTGAGCGCGACGGCTTCCTTACCGTTGGCGTACTTCCACAGACTCTGCGCGGTGCCGCCTTTGTAGCGTTTGGCGTAGCTGCCTTGAAAAGGAAAACGCGTAAAGAAGAGAGTGGCGCTGTCCGCGTCGTAACTACCCTGGGAGGCTTGGCTGAGCGGCACGAGTTCGATGCGGTTCTGCGCGTCGATAGTGAGAAGCTGCGCATCGGGCAGGGTGGAATAGCGGTAACTCGAGAAGAGAATCTTGCCATTGGGCGTCCAGCCTTGCACGATGGCGCCGCCATCGAAGGTACGCCGTTTGGGAACGCCGCCTTCGATGGGCATGGTGTAGACCTCGCTTGGACCTTCGTAATCAGCGGTGAAGGCGAGTGTCTTACCGTCGGGCGAGAACGCGGCGTGGGCCTCTTCGCCAAGGCTGCTGGTGAGGCGCGAGGCGATACCGCCGTTGACGTTGACTTCCCAGAGATCGCCTTCAGCGGTAAAGACGACAGTGTCGCCGTGGATGGTCGGGAAACGGTAGTAGCCGTTCGAGGGCTGGGTGGGCGCGGCTTGCAGGAGGCCGAACGACAGAAAGAGTAAATGGCAAAGAACGGCAGACGAGCGGCGCATGTGGAAAACAGGATAGCGTAGAAGACGCCGCTACGGCTTAAGTTGCAGCCGACAAAATGGCCGGGGTCAGTTGGAGATCAGGTGTTAGCGGCCGAGAGTGATTCCTTGAGGGGCCAGCTGATCTGCGCTTGCCGCTTCATGGCGAGATTGCCAATTTGTCCGGCGCGCGCGGCCGCCACGCCCGCTTCAACGGGAGCGTTGGGCTCTTTGCGCGTTTTGACGCAGTCGAAGAAATTGGCCATGTGGTCGATGGTGCCATCCTGGTAGCTGTGTTCGGTAGCCACAGGATTGCCTTTGGCGACGCGTTCGCGATAGATTTCGTAGCCGCTGCGGGTGAGTTTGAGAGTGCCCTCGGTACCGCGAAACTCGAGGCCGCCATCGTCGATTGAAGAGACCATGGTGCCTTCATAGCCGACATCGAAGCCGCTATACCGGAAGGCCGCCTGCACCGTATCGGGGCACTGCCACTGCTTGAAGAAGTAGGAATCGCCGAGCATCTGTGCGGTGTTGGGCTGGAGGGTGTTCATCGCCCAGTGGACGACGTCGATCCAGTGCGCGAAGAGGTCGGTCATGGCGCCGCCCCCGAAATCCCAGAACCAGCGCCAGCGCCGGTATTTTTCTTCGCTGAATGGCTGATCGGGAGCGGAGCCGAGCCAACGTTTCCAATCGAGCAGTTGCTGATTGATAGGCTCGCTCGCCCAATCCGTTTGGTAGTTCTGATACCAATAGGTGCGGACTTGAGTGATCCGTCCAATATTGCCGTTCTGAATGAGGTCCGCCGCGCTCTGGAAATGCCGCCAGCTTCGCTGCTGCATGCCACATTGCAGGATTTGTTTGGAAGAGCGGACGGCGTGGATGAGCGCGTCGCCCTGCTCGAGAGAATGGGTGACCGGCTTTTCTAGGTAGATGTCCTTCCCGGCGGCGAGCGCATCGGTGGCCACTTTGACATGCCAATGGTCCGGGACGGCCACAATCACTGCATCGAGTTTTTGATTGAGCACTTCACGGTAATCCACGTGGGTGGTGGCGTTGGCGCAGGTGGCGTGCGTCTTGAGGTAATCGAGATGAGGAGAGTAAACGTCAGAAGCCGCGACCAGCTGATAAGGAGCGGATTTGTCCGCCGAAGTCAGCAGCGTGTGCATCCGGCCGCCGATACCGATGGCGCCGACCTGGAGGGTATCGTTCGCTCCCCAGGCGCGGGTGGCGGCAACGGCGGTCAGCCCGCTGGCCATCAGGAAGCTGCGCCGGTTGGTTTTCATTTGCATGGCATTCGTTGTTATATCAGTCCAGCCGTGAGGCGCGCGAGGCAAATTTCGCCAGTTGGACGGAATCTGCCAAAAAAGGCGTTGAGCAGAAATGGCGGTTGTCCGCACTACCACTTTGAGTTAACGGAGCGAAATGCATGGATTCACCGGTGGAAGACGCAATAGTTACGATTGAAGATAAAGGCGTGACCGGAAGCAATGATGCGCCGATGCTTCGCCGTTTGCTCGATCTTGAACTGCCGCTGGCGGTGCTGTTGGGCCGGGCGGTAATGCCGATTCAAGAAGTGCTGAAATTGACCTCCGGTTCGCTGATCGAACTTGACCGGAGTGTCAGCGACCTGGTGGATTTACTGGTCCACGGAACGGTTGTGGCGCGCGGCGAGATCGTGTCTTTGCGCGGCAATTATGCGGTGAGGATTAAGGAAATCATCAGCCGCGAAGACCGTTTCTCGCTGCGTGCGAACGCCTGAATCGAGCTATTCCGACGAAGCTATCCGACCGGGTTAACCAGAGCGCCGATGGGTGGAATGGTGATACTGATTTCGTCGCCCGCTTGCAGACTGAACGCGTCCGGCGGCACAATGCCGGTACCGGTCAGAAGAAATGCACCGGCGGGAAAACTATTGTCGCGAAAAAGATAGCTGGCGAGAGTGGTGAGATCGCGCTTGATGGATTCGAGCGTGGTGGAACCCTCAAATGCAATGCTTTCCTGGCGCCGGATTACCAGATGAATGGTGGTCGATTTAGGCAGGGGCTCGTTTGTGACGAGAATACAAGGCCCCAGGGCGCAACTGCGGTCATAGACTTTAGCCTGGGGCAAGTAGAGGGGATTCTCGCCTTCGATATCGCGCGAGCTCATGTCGTTACCGATGGTGTAACCAGTGATCGCGCCGCCCGGTGCGAGTAGCAACGTGAGTTCAGGCTCGGGGACCGACCATTTGGCGTCACTGCGAATGGCGACCGGCTGTGCGGGTCCGACGACGCGATGGGGCGTTGCTTTGAAGAACAGTTCGGGGCGGTCGGCGCTGTAGACTCGATCGTAGAAATCACCGCCGCCGGCCGATTTGGATTCTTCCATGCGCGCGTTTCGGCTCCGGTAATACGTCACTCCAGCAGCCCAGACTTCCTGGGCGCCAATAGGTGCGAGAAGACCGGTAAGAGCGCTTTCAGCGACGGCTTTTTGCTGTGAAATACAGGTGTTCAAAAAATCGAGCAAGTCATCGCGAGAGAGAAGGGCGTCCCACTCCGTTTCGATTCGGTAAAGCGCTTGATCTTGGGTCTCAACGACCGGCCCCTGGAGGGTGCGATAGAGCTTCAGTGCGTTAGGCAAATCAGCGGCCCACCGCGAAATCGGCCTGGCAGCCGCGATCGACCCAAATGCCCCGGTTGTCAAAGCCCCAGGTGCGGCCCTGCACGCAAGCCGGCCCCCCGCGCTGTTTCACGAGGCGAATCCCCCGGCTTACATCGGCGCGGCAGTAGGTGCGGCGACCGGCAACTGAACTGCACGCTATGATTTGTGGCCGCAGAGGCCCAGGACGGTTGACCACGCGGGCGACAGCGAAATCGCCCGCGCAGCCCCGATCCACCCAAATGCCGCGCCGATCGAAGCCCCAGCTCGAATTCAAACGGCAAGCGGCCCGGCTGCGCTGCCGCACGAGCTGGATACCGCGGCTCGTGTCGGCCCGGCAGTAGGTACGCTGACCCTTGTTCGAGTAGCAGGAAATCACCTGCGCATTCAGCGGAAGAAGAGAAACCGAAAGAAATCCGCAGGAGACCAGGCAGGCAAACCGGAGTAGCTTACGGAGGGACGTCATCGCCAGAATACTAGCAGAAATGCAAGGAGCGGTAAGGCGCTCAGCTTAACATTTAGGAAGAACGGCAGCGGTCTTCGGCTCGCCGGACTTACTTTTCTTTCCAATGATTAGATTACAGGCAGCACGCCGTCGATCACTCGCCCGAATTGTCTTGGCCAGTGGTGTAGTTGGAATTGCCGGAAGTCTGTTGGCCGGGCCGGCGGACAAGCTTTCGCCGGTCGACGCTGCTCAGCTGAATACGTACGCGATGCCCATCGACTTGAATCGCGGGGCGGCGGGTCTCGCGAGATGCTTGCTCGAACTTCGCACAAGAGCCAGCCTGCTGATGGTAACGGCGCATCCGGACGATGAAGATGGAGGGCTACTGGCGTACCAGGCGCGGCATGTCGGAGCACGCACGGCCCTGCTCACGCTGAATCGCGGCGAGGGCGGACAGAATGCCATGTCTACCGATTTCTATGATGCGCTGGGGCTGGTGCGCACGCAGGAGCTGATGCAGGCTGACCGCTATTACGGCGTCCAGCAATTTTGGGGAACGGTGATCGACTACGGGTTTTCCAAAACGCGCGAAGAGGCGTTGCACCAATGGGGCTACGAGCGCGTACTCTCCGACACAGTGCGAGTCGTACGCATGACCCGCCCGCTGGTCATCACCTCAGTATTTGTAGGAGCGCCGACGGACGGGCATGGGAATCACCAGGTGGCGGGACAGATCGCCCAGGAGGTGTTCAATGCAGCGGGCGATCCTACTCAATTCCCCGAGCAGATTCGCGCGGGTCTGCGGCCTTGGAAGCCGCTCAAAGTTTACGAGCGGGTTCCCTTCTTTGCGCCGACTAAAGAAAAGACGATTTACGATTACGCCACCGATAAGTATGTGCCGATCCGTTTTCGCAATTATGCCGATAAAACTTGGATCGACCAAACGCCATCGACGGATGTGAAGATACCGGAGGGCTCTACCGATCCAGCGGCGGGATTGACTTTCCTCCAAGCCGGACGAGAAGGCTGGGGATATCAGAAATCGCAGAATGGCGGAAACACGCTGCCGCCTCCCAATTTGTACACGGCGCCTTACCACCGTTACGCGTCGCGCGTCAGTGCCAGTGGAGCGGAGCAGTCTTTCTATGATGGCGTCGATATCTCGCTGACCGGAATTGCCACTCTCAGCACCGGCGGCGACACCAAGTTTCTGATTGAAGGACTTAAGAAACTCTCTCTTTGCGTAGAGTCCGCAGCAGCACATTTCCGTGCGGACAATCCAGGAGGCATTGCGCCGGACCTGGCGAGCGGATTGAAACTGACGCGAGAGCTCACGGAAGCTGTGAAGACCAGCAAGCTTAGCGAGCCGGGGAAAAGCGATATCGCGTTTGAGCTCGAGCAGAAAGCGCAGCAGTTCGAGGTAGCGTTGCCGCTGGCGCTCAATCTTAGCTTTCTGGCGATGGTCGCGCCGGATAAAGAGCCTACTGGACCGTTTGCCGCCTTTGGTGGTTCACAAAGCACGTTTACGACGGCTATTCCGGGACAAAAATTTGGAGTGAAGACGCAGTTTCTAAATGGCGGCTCGGAACAGGTCAAGGTAGCCGGAGTATCGATCGAGCCTTCCGACGACAAGCTATGGAAGATCGTGGCGGAAACTGCGCCGTCCCAGACAATGCTGCAAAGCAATGAGGAATTAAGGCATAAATTTGCCGTGACTGTGCCGGAAGACGCCACCTTTACCCGGGCATATTTCGAGCGGCCAAGCCAGGAGCAGCCTTACTACAACCTGACTGATGAACGATTTCGAAACTTGTCCTGGGCGCCTTACCCGCTTTCGGCGAAAGCTCACGTGATTTTTGACGGAGCGGAATGGGACATGCGGCAGGTAGTACAAACTAATACGCGCCTGGAGGGCATCGGAATGAAGCAGGAGCCGCTCCTGCTCGCGCCCGCCATCTCGGTTTCGTTGGTGCCGGCGAGCGGCGCGGTGCCGCTTTCCTCCAAGAAGTTTTCCTTTACGTGCCGGCTGTATAGCAACGTGAAGGGCCCGGCTAAGGGCGTCCTGCGATTAGAGCTGCCGCGCGGGTGGCAGGCTACCCCTGCCGATTACCCGTTTGCACTGAGCCGTGATGGCGACTCTGAAAATGCCAGCTTTGAGATCACGCCGGGTTCGGTGAGCCTGAAACGGTACGAGATCCGCGCAGTTGCCGACTACCGCGGCAAAAAGTATTCGGAAGGCTATCGGCTGGTTGGATACACGGGCCTGCGCCCTTATCCCTACTATCAGGCCGCCACCTACCAGGCGACCGGCGTCGATGTAAAAACCGCTCCCGATTTGCACGTTGGCTTTGTTCCTGGTACGGGCGACGATTTGCCGGCGGCGTTGGCGGATTTAGGAATCAACGCGGTCACTTTATCGAAAAGCGATCTGGAAGGCGCCGATCTGCAGCGCTTTGACGCCATCGTCTTGGGTGTTCGCGCGTATAGCGTGCGGCCGGAGCTCAGGGCCGCGTACGGACGCCTCATGGATTACGTAAAAAATGGCGGCGTGTTGCTCGTCCAGTACAACTTGCAGAACTTGGATGATGGCAATGGGCCGTATGCGTTTTCACTCGGCTCGAATCCGGCGAAGGTGGTGGATGAGAATTCTCGCGTGAAGCTGCTCGATCCGGCCAATGCCGTGCTGAATTGGCCAAACAAGATTACCGTGAACGACTTCAACGGATGGGAAGAAGAGCGCGGCCATGGATTTATGGAGCACTGGGACGCTCATTACCAGCCGCTTATAGAAACGAATGACCCCGATCAGCCGCCACAGCGCGGAGGGTTATTGGTCGCCCGATTCGGCAAAGGCGTGTATGTATATGATGCGCTAGCCCTTTACCGGCAATTGCCGGCTGGCGTTTCGGGTGCTTATCGACTGCTTGCGAACCTGGTGAGCATCGGCAAGAATCCTGATCACAAATAACGGCCGTAACCTGGCGGCCTGAGATTACGAATCATAAGTAGAGAAACGGTAATCCATCTTCTTAGGTGCTCCCATGTCGAGAAAACATTTTGCGTTTGTTCCTTTAGTCCTGGCGCTGGTCAGCGCGGCCTGTTTAACGGCTGGAACCAGTAACTTTCCGCAACCGGCGGTCGATATTCCGACGGCGTCCGAAGAGGGACTTCAGAAGGCGGTCCTGGCAGGCGGCTGTTTTTGGGGCATGGAGGGTTTGTTCGAGCGCATTAACGGCGTGAAGAAGGTGGTTTCGGGATTCGCCGGCGGAAAGAAATCCACGGCGCATTATGAAGAAGTGAGCACGGGTACCACCGGCCACGCCGAGTCGGTTGAAATTACCTTTGATCCGAAACAGATCACCTACGGGCAGCTCTTGATGATTTACTTTTCGGTAGGCCACGATCCGACGGAGTTAAACCGGCAGGGACCGGATTCCGGTTCCCAATACCGTTCAGTAATTTTCTACACCAACGACCAGCAGAAGAAGGTAGCGGAGGCCTACATCAAGCAGCTAGAGGCTGCTAAGGTTTTTCACGGACCGATTGTTACTCAGGTGGTGCCCCTTCAGGGTTTTTATCCAGCGGAAGCGTACCATCAGCACTTCCTGGATAACAACATGACCTATCCCTACATCGTTTACAACGATCTGCCCAAACTCGCGGCGCTTAAAAAAGAATATCCGGAGTTTTGCAAGCGGCATTAATTTCCGCGCACAAACGCGTTGCTCTCGCCGAGGTCTTTCGCGGTCTGTGCCAATACGCGCAGTTTGGCCCGTGTGATGTGGAGCGGGACATGGCCGAATCCGCATTCGCTGGTAAGCAGCAATCGCTCCGGTGGAAAGTATTCGAGAGCGGGTCTTAGTCTTTCCCGCACGATCTCGGCTGTCTCAATTTCATCGCTCCGCTGATCGATCACCCCGAGAGCCAGATCGCCATCGAATTTCCAGAGTTTCCAGAGATCCATGAGGTTATAAGACAGCGTGCAGTGTTCAAGCAGCACTTCATCGATATGGGCCTTGCGAAAGGCCGGCGCCAAATCTGTATAGCGTGTGAAGTAAATCCTTTTACGGCGTGGATTGCCGCCGCAAACATGCAGCCCCACGCGCATTTTGGGCAAGGAATCGATCAACTCGTTCAAAATGCCGCACGCCCACTCGCTTTGCTCCGGCGCTTCGGTCCACATCGGCTCGTCAAACTGGATGTGCTCGCAGCCCGCCGCGATCACTTCTTTCAGTTCCTCTCCGAGAACGCGGGCATACGCCCGGCAGAGGGCCTGTTCGTCCGGGTAGAGATCCGGCCGCTGATTCACGCTGAAGCGAGCGAGAACATGCGGCCCGGTCACGGTCTGTTTCACTGCTATTCCGGGAGGCGCTGCCGCTCTCGCGACCTTCCAGTTATGGGCCAGACCGAAGCGCGGATTTTCGATCGGTCCGATGATACGCGCGCATTCAATGGAAAAGCCGGCCGGGCCGAATTTTTGCAACACCATGTCCTCCATCGAAACGCCATCCAGGCGCTTTTGATAGAAGTAATACATGTTTTCGCGGTAGCTTTCGCCGTCGGTCACGGTAGGCAATCCTAGCTCGACCTGCTGCTGGACCGCCCAGCGAATCATGGCATCGATCTCATCCTGCGTTACCGAAGGCCGCTTCATCGTGTCCGCCACCGGCGCTGGCCGCGGATAGCTTCCAATTACTGTCGCGCGAAATTTCTTCATACTTTTTCTGTTCCCGGCATGGTCCGTAAACCTGCCTCCACTCTCGCCTCGTTGATATGCGCCAGAATTCCTTCACTTAAGGGGCGAGGGGCGAATCCAATCTCTTGAATCAGTCGGCTTCCGTCCAGATCGTCCACTAAGGGCGTCGTCTCTATCGTCTCGTCAAATTCGATGTGCGCCTCGGGCAGCCATTGCCGTACCAGCGTCGCAAACTGCTCCGCGGTGACCGAACAACCGCTCGAGTTATAGGCGAAATTCGATAACTGGGGCTTCAATGTCAACCGCACCAGTTGTTCAGCGCAATCGTCAACATAAACCCAGCAATCCCGGCTGCGGCGCGAGAACGGCAGCTTGACGGGGTGGCCGATTGCCGGCAGCGAGACAAAGCTTTCCGCCCAAAGCACTGAACCCCGCTTCCGTCCATGGCCGAACACCACCGGCGGCCGCGCGCAGGCCAAGCTAATGCCGCTCTTTTCAACGTACTTAGCCGCCATAAACTCATTCAGGATTTTCATCACGCCGTAGGTGAAAAAATGATCCGCCGGTGCGCAGTAATCCTCTTCCCGGACCGGCCGTGCGCCGTAAACTTGTTGCGCCGCGCCGTACACCGTCTCGCTGCTGGTAAATACCAGCCGTGCCAGCTTGTGGCGCAGCGCCGCTTCAAACATGTTCACCATGCCGAGCACATTGACGCGCACGCCCAGCGGCGGATTCGCTTCCACTTCCGCGCTCATCAGATAAGCCAGGTGAATGGCGTGCGTCACACCGGGTTCGAGTAGAAAAATCTTTTCGACATCCGCCTCCTGCGAGATATCGCATTCGACAAAGCGAAACAAGTCGGTTTGACCGCCTCTCAGCCGCCGTTGTACTTCAGGCGCAAGGCTCCAGTCGGCGACCACGGTGGAAATGCCTCGTTCTATTAAGTTGCGGGCTACCCGCCAGCCAATAAAACCGCCGCCGCCCGTCACAAGAACTTTCATGCGATCTAAGATGCCGCCGCCCGGCTCAGCACAGCGGGTAGCAGGTCCGCCGAACAGCCCGGCTCCTCCGGTGTCTTGTAATAGCCGTTTTCCACCTGAGCCGGATGCAGAAAAGAATTGCGCAGGTGGGGTATGTATTCGAGAAATACAATCGGCTGTCCCAAGGCAATGCGATTGAAAAGAACCAAATGCTGATGAATCTGTCCCATGTCTCCCACGTGCGGCACGACCGGACGCTCAAATTTTCTTGCGAGCAAGCTCACCGTCAGAAACTCGCTGATTCCCGCCACTCTCGTGCAATCGACCTGCACAAAATGCACAGCCCGGCCCTCCAGAAAGCTCTTGAACATGACGCGATTCGGCACGTGTTCGCCGAGCGCAATCGCGGTGGGCTCAATCGCTTCGGCCAATCTACGATGGGCGTCCACATCATCAGGGTGAGTCGGCTCTTCAATCCAGTAAGGCAGCGTATTCCGCAGCCCTGAACACATTTCAAGGGCCTGGTGATACGTCCATTGCTGGTTCGCATCGAACATGAGTAATGATTGCGGTCCCACGAGCTCTCGCAACATATGCGCGCGGCGTAAGTCCCGCTTCCCGTCCTTTGATCCCACTTTCAACTTGAATCCCTTGAATCCACTGTCTAGCGCCTGTTTCACCTTTTCCCGCACAGTCGCATCATCATAGTGAAACCAGCCCACCGAGGTGTCATAGCCGGGATAGCCTTGTTTTAGAACCGGCATGCGCTGCTCCCGCGTCGATAGATGCCGTTGCAGAATTCCCAGGGCATCCGCATCCTGCATGGCATCTTCCAGGAAGCTCAAATCCAGCAGGCGGATCATCTCCTCGGGCTTCAAATCCAGCAGCAATCGCCACAGCGGCAAGCCTCGAGCCTTGGCCCACAGATCGAAACACGCATTCGTCAGTGACGCTAGAGCTAAATGCACCGGGCCCTTGTGCGGTCCCAGCCAGCGCAGCTGCGGATGATCGGCTAAGCGGCGCGAAAAAGCCCCGAAATCAGCCATTAGTTCTTCAATTTCGCGCCCGAACAAGGCCGGTAACAAGAGCTCAATGAGCTCGCAGACAATCCGGTTTCCTTCGCCGAGCGTGAGTACAATTCCGCTTCCCGTTAGACCATCTTCGGTCGTCAGATTCGTCACTGCCAGGCAGTATTCCGGTTGCGAGTGAACGGCATCGCTCCCGGCGCCTTCCGGCAGCGGGAAACGGCAGTCGACCGCCCTGCCTGACTTTATAACGTGCATTCGGGGAGAGTTTACTAATAAACTGGATAGTTCGCAAATGAAACATCCCACTTGCCCCGAAGAACGCCGCTTATGAAGAGGCTAGGATCCGTGCTACGTCTGAAACCCGAAGGCGAGGAACGTTACAGAAAGTATCACGCCGCGGTTTGGCCGGAGGTCCTCGAAACGCTGCGCCGAAGCAATGTCAAAAACTATTCTATTTTCTTGAAAGACGGTCATTTATTTAGCTATCTTGAATATCACGGCACCGATTTGAAAGCCGATTGGGATAAGATGGCCGCCGATCCAAAAACGCAGGAATGGTGGGCCATCATGATGCCTTTGCAGGAACCGCTGGAGACCCGAAAGCCCGGCGAATGGTGGGCCGAAATGGAAGAAGTCTTTCATTTGGATTAACCACCATGCCGAAGCTGCCTCAACCAGGTCGTGTTGTGATCCTGTTTTTCCTGCTGTCTGTCTGCTTTGTTTTTTCCCAGACGATATCGCCCAGCTCCCCTGAAGAACAACGCACGGCATGGTATCGCGACGCTAAGTTCGGGATGTTTATTCATTGGGGACCCTATTCGCTCGCCAGCGTGGAAGCTTCCTGGCCCATCATGCGGCCTTCTAAGGAGTTCCCGATTACAGAGCCAGAATACCGCTCGCTTCCAGACCGTTTTAATCCGCAACATTTCGATCCTTACGCCTGGGTTGCCCTAGCCAAAGCAGCGGGGCAGCGCTACATGGTGTTCACCACCAAGCATCATGACGGCTTCTGCATGTTCGATTCGCAGTTCACGGATCACAAGATTACTAAAACACCTTACGGCAAGGACATCGTTGCGCAACTCGCGGAGGCCTGCAAGCGCGAAAAGATGCCGCTCGGCTTTTATTACTCGCCGCCCGATATGTCGCATCCGGCATTCCGCGACATTACCCAGCCCACAAGTAAGAACTGGCAAGGGGAACCCACGCGTCCCGAATGGCCGCTTTATCTGGACTACATGGAACTGCAATTACGCGAGCTGCTCACCCGTTATGGGGACGTGGCGCTCATTTGGTTTGACGGTCTTTATAATCAGGGCAAGTATGACGGCGTTCGCATGCAGCGCGTCATTCATCAACTGCAGCCCCAGACGCTGATCAACAATCGTATTGGCATCGCCGGTGATTTTGAAACGCCCGAGCAGTTTCTTCCGGCCTCGATTCCCGTCAAGGGCAAAACTCTCGACTTCAATCATCGCGAAACCGGCACCCGTCCAGACCAGGTCCCTTCACCGGAAGACTTCCGGCTCTGGGAAACCTGCATGACCATCAATCACACCTGGGCCTATAACAAGAATGACCGCGACTTTAAGTCGAGTAAGCAGCTGGTACGCACGCTGATTGAGGTCGCGAGCCGCGGCGGCAACTTTCTGCTGAACGTCGGCCCGCAGCCCGACGGCGGTATTCAACCGGAATTCCAGGAACGCCTGCTTGCTATCGGGAAATGGCTTTCCGTAAACGGTGATTCCATCTACGGCACTACCTACGGACCTCTACAGAATCTGAGCTTCGGCCGCACCACCTCGAAAGGCCGCTACATTTATCTGCACGTCTTTGACTGGCCTTCCGGACCGCTCTCCGTGCCTCAACTAACGGGTAAAGTCGCATCCGTGACATTACTGGCAGGCGACCGTGCGGTTTCGTTTGAACAGCAAAGCGGCAACCTGATCATTCAAACCACCGGTTTGCAGCCGGACCCCTATGCCACCGTATTCAAATTGAGAATGCAGTGAGGAAAACATGAATCGTAGAAAGTTTCATTCCGTGTTGGCCGGCATGGCAGTCGCGACCTCCTCGGGCGCTGCCTTCGCCCGGCAAGGCGCGAAGCATTTCGAGCCCACCTGGGATTCACTGTCGCAGCATCAAGTCCCTGAGTGGTATCAGGATGCCAAATTCGGAATTTTTATTCATTGGGGACTCTATTCTGTGCCGGCTTGGGCTCCCCCTACCGGTGAACTCGGCAAAGTGGATTGGATCACCTGGTTCACTAATAATCCCTACGCCGAGTGGTATCTCAATTCGCTGCGCATCGTCGGCTCACCCACTTATAAGCACCACCTTGCGACCTACGGCAAAAACTTCGATTATTATCAGTTCACCGATTCGTTCAATCGACAGACCACGGAGTGGAGGCCGGAAGCATGGGCCGCGCTCTTCAAGAAAACCGGCGCGCGCTACGTCGTCCTCACCACCAAACACCACGACGGTTTCCGGCTCTGGCCATCGAGCGTCCAGAACCCCAAAGCGGCTGGCCGGAACCTCACAGCCAAACGAGACATTGCGGGCGATCTTACGCAAGCCGTCCGCTCAGCTGGCATGAAGATGGGCCTCTACTATTCGGGTGGGCTCGATTGGACCTTCACCAGCGAACCCATTCGCAACCGCCAGGACCTCATGGCGCGCATCCCGCAAACGCAGGAGTACGCAAGCTACGCCGACGCTCACTGGCGTGAACTGATTCGGCGTTATCACCCCGCTGTTCTCTGGAATGATATCGGTTACCCCAAGCTCGGCCAAACCGCACAGATCTTTGCCGATTACTACAACACCGTGCCGGACGGACTGGTGGATAATCGCTTCAGTGTTCCCTTCGCCGACTTCACCACGCCAGAGTATGCCAAGTACGACAAAATCACTGCCAAGAAATGGGAGTCATGCCGCGGACTCGGCTTCAGTTTTGGCTATAACCAGGTGGAGGGGCCCGAACAAGTTATCGCATCCGATAAACTCATCGCGCTGCTGGTCGATATCGTCAGCAAGAATGGCAACCTGCTGCTGAACATCGGCCCTCGCCCTAACGGCACGATCTCCGATATTCAGGCTGACCGCCTACATCAGCTTGGCGACTGGCTCAGCGTAAATGGCGAAGGCATCTTCGCTTCACGCCCTTGGGTTCGTCCGTCGGCGTCCGCGGCTGATGGCACGGAGGTGCGCTTCACTCGGCGCGACAACAGCCTGTATGCGTTCTTCCTAAACCGGCCTGAAGGCAAGCCGCTAACAATTCCCGGCTTGCATGTCGCCAACGCCTCGGTGGAAATTCTGGGGGCGTCCTCAAAACCGGCGTTCCATCAGGGCAGTGACGATTTCGTGATTGAACCTTCCGGACCGCTTGCCTCGAAGTACGCCGTCACCGCGAAGATAACTCCCGCGCCACAAGCCTGAAGCGTATCTGTCCGCGTGAAAAGATGGTTTCTTTGGTCACCAAACGTGCTCAACCCAGCTACTTCGTTCCGGCGCTTGAAAAAGGGCTCGACATACTCGAAGCCCTGGCCAATGCCTCCATTCCACAGTCGCTTGCAGATCTCGCTCGTACTCTGAATCGCACGTCGAGCGAGCTCTTTCGTATGATCGACGCTCTCGAAAAACGGAGCTACATCTTCCGTGATCCCGTCTCCGGCGGTTATCACCTCACGCTGAAACTCTACGAACTCGCTCACATCCATTCGCCTGTCGATCAGTTGCTCCGCGCCGCCGACTATCCAATGCGCGAGCTCTCCCAGAATATTCATGAATCGTGCCATCTCTCGCTCCTGAGCGGTTCCGTGCTCCTCGTCGTCGCTCAAGCCGAAAGTTCTGAGCCCGTGCGCCTGTCGATCGAAGTCGGCTCCCGCGTTGCTCCGCTTCAGACCGTGTCCGGCAAACTGCTTCTTGCTTTTCTCGAGCGCGACGCGCAGCAGCGTTTCCTCGCCGATGATGCCGTTTACGCGAAACTGTCGGGGGCCGGGCGAAAGGCGCTGCATCGCGAGTTTGCCATTATGCGCCGCGACGGCTGGTTCATGGCGGAAAGTACGCGCCGCATCGGCCTTGATATCTCGCATATTGTCGGCAATCCCGTCGTTGGCGTATCAGCGGCGCTTGGCGTGCCGTTGCTCGCAGGCGGCGCCAATCAAGGTAAGGAGAAAAGCATCATCCCGGCGCTCAGGCAATGCGCTCATCAGATCACCGATCTGCTTGGCGTCACGCGCGGTGTCTGACTTAATCGCTCACCGGCCGGCGCGCATCTCCACAAGCAGCAGGTGTTCACAGGCCAGCACCACTTCCCCCTGCTGATTCCTTACCTCACACGCCTCTACCACAACGCCGTACCCGGGACGTTTGGCGTCCTCCCGTTTTTCCTTGATCCACGCCTTAGTACGGATGGTATCGCCAATAAACACCGGGCGCACAAAGCGCAGACGGTCATAGCCATACGACATGGCTCGTGGATTGATTTCACCTGCCGTCTGCCCTATGGCCACGCTGAAAATCAAAGTCCCGTGCGCCATGCGCCGCTCAAACGGCTGCTGCTTGCACCACTCGGCATCCATGTGGTGCGGGTAGAAATCGCCGGTTTGCCCGGCGTGCAGCACGATGTCGGCCTCGGTAATTGTTCGTCCGCTTGTTTCGCGCGTCGTTTCGGTCTCATAATCCTCGAAGTAGCGTTCCCGCATCACTTTCCCTCTGCTGTTGAGATATTTCTTTATTAAACAATCCATTCACCTGTAAAATATGAAATCATTGTCGAAACAAGGGGAGCCTTGCATGCTTCACAATTCGATCAAGTCCGCCGAAGAAGCGCCAACCAGGCGCACGTTCGTTGCTGCCCTCACAGGAGCAGCCGCTCTGAGGACGAACGTACTCGCGGCTTCGGCCGAATCGGCGGCTAAACGCAAAGTTTACTTAGTTCCCAACTTCCATCCGGCCAGTTGCGGCTGGCTCACCACCTTTTCCCGCGAGCGCGTCTACTGCGCCAACAGCTACCTGAACCATCTCGACCGGGTGCGCGACGATCCACACTACGAATTCGTCATCTCGGAGGTCAACAATATCATCGCCATCATGAATTTCCAGCCGGAGCGCATTCCCGAGCTGAAGGAGCGCATTCGCCAAGCCCGCGTGGAAGCGGTGAACGGTTATTTTCTTGAATCGGCGATCAATTTATCGGGCGGTGAGGCACTGGCTCGTCTCGGCGTCGAAGGCCTACGCTGGTATGAACAGGTCTTTGGAGTTCGGCCGCGCTTCTCCTGGAACATCGACGTTTGCGGCACTCACGGGCAGATGCCGCAAATCGCCTCCGAACTCGGCTTCGACGCGCTGGTTTACACGCGCCGTAATCCCACACACAAAACGCTCTTCTGGTCGGTTTCGCCCGATGGATCCCGTATTCTCACGCTCTGTCCCGGTCACTACAGCGAACTGCACCCCATCTTCAACACGAGGGTTCCTCTCACGGATTCGCAGTTCGCTGAAATTGAAAAGATCATCGCCGCGAAAGAACCCTTCACTCCGCAAAATGCTCCCTTGCTCGTGCTGGTGGGCGCGGACGACTATGCCCTGGCGCCACTTTACAAAAATTATCCCAGTGAATTTCTCGACCAGTGGCCGGAAAAGCAACCAGGTCGCGAGCTCACTTTCTCAACACTAAGCAAGTATCTCGACGCCGTGCTGCCGGGCATCCATTCAGGCGAAATCGCAATTCCTACTGCCGAGGGCGGCACGTCCTACGACTTCGACGCTTTCTGGATTGAGAATCCGCGCGTCAAAACCTGGTACCGGAGCAATGAACATCTTCTCCAAGCAGCCGAAGCGCTGGCTACCATGGCGAGTCTGTCCGGACAATTCGCTTATCCAGTAGAGCCGCTGCATCAGGCCTGGATTCTCATGTGCCTGAATATGGACCGCAACACAATCTGGGGGTCCGCCGGAGGCATGGTCTTCGAAGATCCTGTTTCCTGGGACGTGCAGGACCGCCTCGCCTGGATCGAGCATACCGCCAGCCAGGTGATCGCCGACGCAGGCGCCGCTCTCGGTTCCGGCAGTCAATCTGCGAATCTATTTAATCCGCTCAATTGGGACCGGAACGACCCCGTGGCTCTCCACTTGCCTGCTAACACGAGTCTTGCTAACACCGCTTGTGAAGCTTTGCCCGACGGTTTTACGCTATGCCAGCCGCGCTTATCCGGGGTCGCGATTCAGTCCGTTGAACTCACGCCTGTCGCGCCGGCCGCCCCTAAACCGCGCCAACTCGCCGGACCCATCGAAACCGGCTCCTATGTGGTTAGCCTCGATCCGCAAACCGGTTCTCTCAAAAGCTTGCGTCTCAAAAAGAGCGGTCGCGAGTTGCTTGGCGGCCCTGCCAACGTGATCGTTGCCGAACGCCCACTCCTGGAACGAAAACACGATGACCCAGGCGATCACATGCCGCCTCGTTCCGGACGGCAACGGCTTGGCACGTCAGATCAGCATCCCGCCAGCATCACTGCCTATGAAGGGCCGGTTGCAGTTACTGTCAAGGTGGAAGGCGCATTCTTTGATGGCGGCGGCATGCGTCGCACCATGCGCTTCTATCATGATCATCCGCGCATCGATTTTGAAACCGAGCTGCACAATGTTCCCAATTACACAGTCGTTGTCGCTGAGTTTCCGCTAGCCGACGATATCCTCGAAGTACGTCGCGGAGTTCCTTTTGGCTTCTCTCACGGCGCCTGGTCGCAACCTAACCCTGAACTGCACGGCTGGACCAAAGGTATTGTCCCGGCAGTTCGCTGGACGCACTATTCGCTTCGCGGCGGCGGAAGCTTCGCGCTACTCGATCGTGGTCTCACCGGCCGCGAGCTAGATGCGCGTACGCCGCTTCTCTATCTCATGAACGCGGAGGATAAGTACTGGGGATATCCGAATAGCTGGTTGAGCGGCCGGGGTAGTCATCTCTTTCAATACGCGCTGATCGCACAGGCAGAAGATTGGCCCGCAGCGCGTGTTCCGCAGTGCGCTTGGGAATACAACAGCGTGCCTTCAGTTGTCCAGGGCCAAAGCAGCGGCTCAGCGCTGGAAACTTCGCCCAATGTAATTGTCGAAGCGATGCGCCGCGAAGGCGACCACGTTGAGCTGCGCCTCCTCGAGTGCTACGGCGCGTCAGGTATCGCCACGATCGAGTTGCGCCTGCCGCACCAGCGGGCCACGATCACGGATTTTACAGGGCGTGTCAAAACTGTTCTGCCTCATTCGGCCCGCTACAGCATTCCTGTGCGGCCGCAGCAAATTGTCACGCTGCAATTTGAAACCGCCGCAAAACTCAGCGTGCCGGAACCGATCAAAGCGTGGGATCCCTTCGTGCCGCCGGCGAAGTTGGCCGCCCTGCATGACTATGATCCTTCGCTGATCGGCCACCCGCCTTTCGGAACAGAACCCCCGCCACCGGGTTGAAAGCGTCTTAAGAAAGCGTGATCCAGATCTTACTGGCGTTGTGCCCCAAGATTTCGTTTCAGATCAGCGACGGTTTTGACCGGTGTAGTCCGCCACATCCTTTGCCATCATGCGGCCCTCCTGTGTCGGGACTACCCAGACCTGAATCGGCGATTCCGGCGTAGTGATGGGCGCTTCGCAATCAACCGCATCGTTATTCCGTTGTAGGTCTAGGACAGCGCCGCACCAGCCAAACCCCGCAAAGATTCGTTCGCGGATGACAGCCGTATTCTCCCCAATACCGCCGCCCACCACGATCGCGTCCGCTCCACCCAACACTGCCAGATAGGCGCCGATGTACTTACGAACGCGGTAACAGAACATGTTAACTGCCAAATTGACGGAGCGATCCGAAAGCTGCTGCCTTAGCTCACGCGTATCGGCCGAGATTCCTGAAACGCCGAGAAGTCCACATTCTTTGTTAAGAAACTTCTCTGCTCCGGCCGTGTCCATGTTTTCTTTTCGCATGAGATAACCGACAATTGCGGCATCGATATCGCCAGAGCGGGTACCCATCATCAGCCCTTCGAGGGGTGTGAACCCCATCGACGTATCAATAGACTTCCCACCTTCAATGGCTGCTGCGGACGAACCTCCTTCCAGATGCAACGTGATCAGGTTCATGTCCTTGCTTGGACGGCGTGCAATTGTCGCATACCGAATCATCATGTAGCGGTGCGATATGCCGTGAAATCCGTATCGCCGGATTCCATGTCGCCGGGCAAGATCGAGCGGAAGGGGATAAAGGGCCGCTTCCTCGGGAATCGTTCGATGAAAGACAGTATCGAATACCGCAACCATCGCTAACCGCGGTCCCACTCTCGCCTGTGCAGCGCGGATTACCTTCAGGGCAGAAGCATTATGGAGTAGGGCCAGATCTTCCAGCGCCTCAATTCCACTTATTACAGACTCGGTAATTTGCACGGGTCCGTTAAAACGATCCGCGCCATGCACGACTCGGTCGCCAACCCGTTCGACATCCGCCAAGCTGCGGATCCCATTCTCTTTCGCTCCGCCGTGCTCGATCCAGTCGAAGAGCAACTCCGTGGCGTGCCCATGATCCCGGATATCGACTTCCTGCTTGTAACGAGTCTGTTTATTCTCCAGGAGAGTAAAAACAGAATGCTTCCTTGCCGATATTGTCGTAACTACCGGCAATGAGGCCTCGGCCAAAGCCATCTTCCCCGGGTTCCACTGCTACGACCTCGAATTTCAGGGAATTGCTCCCAGCGTTCAACGTCAGAATATTCATCGGGTTTGTACGATTCAGTGAAGCGTTTGGAGGCTGACACCCCAAATCGCAAGTCTTGTTCCGTTATTCAGACATGTTCGTCGCTACTAAGTCCGATCCAAAATATACTCGCGGATCGTGATCGAAACGGTGCTTACATGTTTCCGAACAGAAGTGATATCGCATCCATTCAGACGGCTTGGACCTTTGTATTTCTGTTCTCGCCTGATGGCCAGAGGTCTCTTAGGTCCGCTGGCATTACGTGTATTAGCTTTTCGACTTCACCCGGTGCAACTTTCCGCGATAAGATCTGCAGCACGACGCGAACGGTGATTTCCGGATCGATGTCCGCGAGAGCGGTTTGCTCCAACTGGTCGAGAACATGCTCGAGAAACTCGTCCCGATGCATTTTAGACACCTCAAGAGTTGGCTTCCATCCTTCGTAGTAGATGCCTCGGATCAGCATGGGCAACTGTGCGCCTAGATGTGCGGTTTCCTCGATTGGCAAACGCTCACGAAGCGTATGTAGCGTGGCACGCAACGCTACATAGGCCTGCTGCCGGTTTTCAGTGCCGAATTCTTGCGCGATCTCCTGCAGCCATTCGTTCGTTTTCTGCAGTGTGGTGTCGAATACTTCAAGGCCAGTTAAACTCATATAGCGCTCCTTTCATAAAATCGAGTCGAAAAATGATTCTCAAACCAGTTATTCGCCAAGCCTGCTGCTTGTTGCAGAGTTCCTGGTTCTTCAAACAGATGTGTTGCGCCTGGAATGATCGCCAGTTGTTTTTCACATCGAAGTGCGTTCAAAGCTCTTTCATTTAATTCAAGAACGGGCTCGTCGTTAGCGCCGACAATAAGCAGCGTTGGCGCTGTTACTTTGAGCAGTGCTGCTCCGGCGAGATCGGGTCTGCCGCCGCGCGAAACAACGGCGCGTATCGATTGCGGAACTTCAGCCGCTCCGATCAGTGCCGCCGCAGCTCCGGTGCTCGCGCCAAAATAGCCTGCAGGTAAGGCGGCAACCGACGGCTCATTCACCAACCACCCGGTCGCATCCACCAGCCGGTTCGCAAGTAGATCGATGTCGAATCGCAGGTGCCGTGTTCGAAGGTCGATCTCCTCCTCTTCTGCCGTGAGTAAATCGAGGAGCAAGGTAGCCAATTTTGCCTTCTGCAGAACGCCAGCGACAAACCTGTTTCGCGAACTGAAGCGGCTGCTTCCGCTTCCATGGGCAAAAATAACCACCCCTTTGGCATTGCTCGGAACCATAAGATCACCAACAACGCCAGAGGGCGGAATCTGAACAGATCGTTCGGAAAGCTCGGCTTTAGCTGCCATAGATCGTGATCCTAGACTCCTGACCGGAATGTCTCTGGCACTTCTTTCAGACGCGATGCTGTGTGTTGTTCCAATGGCGTCATGAGCCGACCTCATGATGATCAGTGGCAGCCTGCTGTTCTGCTTCTTTTAATAGGCGTTGCACTTCATCGTCGGTTGTCTGAGAGAAATTCTCATACCAGATCCCAACTGCCATAAATGGCTGCGGCGTGTAGGCACAGACGATTTCGTCGACATTCATACGGAACTCGTCGCAGGTTTCTTCGGCTGCCACCGGCACAGCAACCATGATGCGCGCCGGTTCTTGTAGCCGGAGGGCCTGGCTGGCTGCTTTCATGCTTGCGCCGGTCGCCAGACCGTCGTCCACGAGAATGACTGTCCGATCCCGAACTTGCACTGGCGGCCGCCCCTGGCGGTACAGCTCTTCGCGGCGCTTCAACTCCTGGTCCTCACGGGCGGTAATCTGATCGATCAGATTCTGTGAAACCCGCAACTCTTTGACCAGCGCCTTATTTAGGACCCGGACGCCTCCGCTGGCGATCGCGCCAATTGCCAGTTCGTCCCGACCTGGCAAACCAAGCTTCCGCACTAAAAAAATATCCAGTTCCGCATGCAATACTCGGGCGACTTCAAAGCCTACAGGCACACCGCCGCGCGGCAGCGCCAAAACCAAAGATTCGGGATCCCGAACGGAACGAGCCACGCGTTCGGCTAACGTCTTGCCAGCATCGACGCGATCCCGAAAAATAGGATGAATTCGCATGCGTCACTGCTCTCTTCAATGCGTAGTTCCTGTATTGAGGACGCCGGCAACTGGCTTGCGTTTCGTAATGAACTGCTACCTTCCTACCGGTCGTTATTGGTATGACCTCAGCTCGGCGACTGGGAATTGTACGATCTGCTTCCGCCCGATCGAAACCCGATATGGGCCGGCACGCAGCGCCCTGAGATTCGCGTGCCCTTAGCCGAACTTGATCAGGCTCAACTCGCGCAGGCTCTCTTGGTATGGTGGACGAGCGACGCCGCGTTCCGTGATAATCCCCGAAACATAGCGTGCCGGCGTCACATCGAACGCCGGATTCGCCACGTGAATGCCCTCGGGCGCGATTACCACACCTTGCACTTGCGTCACTTCTTTCGAGGCGCGTTCTTCAATTGGAATCAAGTCGCCCGACTCGAGCGTAAGATCGAGCGTCGAAATGGGAGCCGCCACATAGAACGGCACTTTATTCTCTTTGGCAAGCACAGCCACGCTATACGTGCCGACCTTGTTCGCGACATCGCCGTTCGCCGCAATCCGGTCCGCCCCCACCACTACGCAACCGATTCGCCCGCTTTTCAAGAAATGGCCAGCCATGTTATCGGTGATCAAAGTAGTATCAATGCCGTCGCGCTGCAATTCCCAGGCGGTGAGCCGCGCGCCCTGCAGGAAAGGCCGCGTTTCGTCGGCGAAAACATCGATCTTCTTGCCCGCTTCGACCGCCGCCCGAATCACTCCCAGCGCCGTTCCGAATCCAGCCGTTGCCAGCGCTCCTGCGTTGCAATGGGTCAGCACCGTTTTTCCATCCGGCACCAGGGGCGCGCCATTCTTACCAATTGCCCGGTTGATCGCGATATCTTCCCTACGAATCTGCGCCGCTTCCTCCACCATTCGCTCGCGAATTGCGGGGAGGTTCAGATGCTTCACGGATGCAAACACGTTTTTCATCCGATCGATAGCCCAAAAAAGATTGACTGCAGTGGGCCTCGTCTTCGCGAGTGTCTCGCAAATCAACGGCATGTCGGCTGCCGGATCATCCGATTGCAAAACGCCGATCGCTACGCCCATGGCCGCGGCCACGCCAATCGCCGGAGCTCCGCGAATGATCATCGTGCGGATCGCGTCGGCCACTTCGATGTAGTTGCGGCAAGTGACAAATGCGGTCTCGAGCGGCAAACGCGTCTGATCGATCATCACCACGCCCGCCGGCGTCCATTCAATCGTTTCTATCGTGCTTTGAGCTAAGGTCGCGTTTTGAGTCATGTGTCTTAAATATTTTTTCCGAATGCCAATGCCACCACCGATACCGCGTTGAAGCAGCCGTGCATAAGCGTCGAGGGAATGATGGAATTCGTCCGCTCTCGCAGCCATCCAAAAACCACGCCGGCAAGTGTAATAAATAAGGCGTATTGCCACACCCACGAATACTCAAAACCGTGCAGTGCCCCAAACAGACAGGCAGTAATCAGAATCCCCGCGATCGTACCGAACGTGCGTGAGAGCAGCGGTTGAATAAATCCGCGAAAGAACATTTCTTCGAAAATAGGCGCCAGCACTACCGCCACAATGGTGAATAGTGCGAGCGACCAGGGCGTGTTTGTAAATTGATTGAACGGTAGATCGATTTTCGGTGTCCGCAACAATGAGCCGAGTGCCGACAACACAAACGCCAGTACGAACCCGCCCGCGCCGACCAGCCACAGATTGATGCGCGGCGATCGCCAACCGAGCGAGCGAAATACCGGCTGATGGTAGCGCAAACGGAACGCTATCCAAAAGCTTAGATAGACTCCCAAGTAGAAGGCCAACTGCACGGGCATAGCAATTGCGCTGGGATCGGTGCGAATCGAAGGATAACGCAGCGCCAACAAACCCACCGCTACCAGCAACAATGCGCTGAACGCAAAGAGCAATCCAAAAACTAACGCTAAATCCGTATAGTTCCAGAACGGCTCGCGCGTCACTACAGCTGGCGCAATAATTTCTTCCGCTGGCGGCTCGGGCGAGATCACTTCGGGTGTTAACTCCACTGACGGATCTTGCCCCTCGTCAGGCTGCATGGTTGACCCTCGTCATCTTGCGCAGCGCTTCGGCAGTATGGCTGTGCCGATTTTCTAAAATCTCCTCCGGCGTGCCTTTCACGACAATCTCGCCGCCGCCTTCGCCGCCCTCCGGGCCCATATCGATCAGGTAATCCGCGGTCTTGATCACATCAAGGTTATGTTCAATCACCACGACCGTGTTCCCCAGATCCACCAAACGCTGCAGGACGGCGAGCAGATGCTTCACGTCTTCAAAGTGCAGTCCGGTGGTTGGCTCGTCCAGCAGATAAAAAGTCTTGCCGGTCTGGCGTTTGCTGAGCTCTTTCGCAAGCTTGATGCGCTGCGCTTCGCCGCCCGAAAGCGTTGTCGACGATTGACCCAGGTGCAAATAACCAAGCCCTACCTCGGTCAACGTCTTCAGCTTTGCATGCACCTGTGGAATATTTGTTAAACTTTCCAGCGCTTCATCCACCGTCGATTCGAGCAGGTCCGCGATACTCTTTCCGCGATACTTCACTTGCAGCGTCTCCGTGTTGTACCGCCGTCCGCGGCACACGTCGCAAGTGACATAGACATCGGGCAGAAAATTCATTTCAATGCGCTTCAACCCGTCACCCTGGCAAGCCTCGCAGCGGCCGCCCTTCACGTTGAAGCTGAAGCGCCCCGCTTTGTAGCCGCGCTCGCGCGATTCCGGCAGCATCGCGTAAATCTCACGGATCGGTCCGAAAACACCGGTGTAGGTAGCCGGATTCGAGCGCGGAGTCCGGCCGATCGGTGATTGATCGATCTCGATCACTTTGTCGATGTTCTCAAGCCCCACAATCGCGGAGTGCGCTCCCGGGGCCTGGCTCGATCCATATACTTCCTTGGCCAAAGCACGATACAAAATATCGTGAACGAGGGTAGATTTGCCGCTTCCGGAAACGCCCGTCACCACCGTAAACGTGCCCAGCGGAAAATCGACGTCCACGTCTTTCAGGTTGTGCTCGGCGGCGCCCTTCACGCCGACAAACAGACCGTTGCCCTTGCGCCGCACGGCTGGCGAGGGAATGGACATTTTGCCGGACAAATATTCGCCTGTCAAAGATTGTGGCGCCTGCATGATCTGGGCCGGCGTTCCCTGGGCCATCACGCCGCCGCCTAATCTGCCTGCGCGCGGCCCTAAATCAATGACGTAGTCCGCGCGCTCGATAGTCTCGGCATCGTGTTCCACCACCAGCACTGTGTTTCCCAGATCGCGCAAGTGATGCAGCGTGTCAAGCAATCGTCCGTTATCGCGCGGATGCAATCCAATCGACGGTTCGTCGAGCACGTACAACACGCCGCGCAGCTTCGAGCCGATCTGTGTGGCCAGCCGGATGCGCTGCGCTTCTCCTCCTGAAATGGTGGCTGACGATCGCTCCAGGCTCAAGTAATCCAGCCCTACCGCACACAGAAATTGCAAGCGATTCTGAATCTCCTCGATCACCCGTCCCACTACCTTCAACTCGCGCTCGCTGAAAGACCAGTCCACCAGCAGCGGCAGGGCACGGGCAATCGGCATCTCGGTAAAGTCCGCGATTGAGATGCCCTTCACGCGCACCGCCAAACTCGAAGGTTTCAGTCGCTTTCCTTTGCAATCGGGGCACAACGTCGGCGACATATAATCCATCAGCCATTCGCGATAGCCTTCGCTCGACCGCGCGTAACTTTCATCAAGTATCTGCAGAATGCCGGGGAATTGGCTGCCACCGTAAAGCAACGTATTCCTGGTCTTCTTCGGCAAGTCCTCAAACGGCGCCGAGAGATCGAGCTTACTGGCGTCCGCGAATTCGTTCAACGCCGATATCATGTAAGAAGAGGTCGAACCCGGCCCTAGTCCGCCATCCAATAACGGCTTGGAGGCATCAGCGACAACCTTTACCGGGTCGAAGGCCCACGTGCTGCCCACACCCTTGCAGGTCTCGCACGCTCCGTAAGGGCTGTTAAACGAAAAGGAGCGCGGTTCCAGCTGCGGGATGCTGGTTCCGTCGTTTGGGCAGGCAAGTTTCTCAGAGTACAAGCGCTCCGGCCCGCTCACCACCGAAACAACCACCAGACCGTCTGCCCACTTCAGCGCGGTTTGAATTGAATTCTCCAGGCGCTGTTCAATGCCCGGCTTCACCACCAGACGATCGATCACGACCTCAATGGTGTGGTTTTTGCGCTTGTCGAGCTTCGTTGGCTCGTCTAACGTGCGGAGCTCACCATCGATCCGCGCGCGAAAGCCGCCCTTGGCGATTGCTTCCAGCTCCTTCTTGTACTCTCCCTTGCGCCCGCGCGCAATCGGCGCCAGGATCATGATGCGCTCATTCTGATGCAGGCTGAACACCTGCTCCAGAATCTGCGCGGGAGACTGCCGCGCAATCTCGGCGCCGCAAAGCGGACAATGCGGCACGCCTACCGACGCAAACAGCAGCCGCAAATAGTCGTAGATCTCCGTCACCGTTCCGACCGTCGAACGCGGACTGCGCGTAGTCGTCTTCTGCTCAATTGAAATCGCCGGGCTCAGGCCATCGACCGAATCCACTTCCGGCCGCTCCATCTGGTCCAAAAACTGCCGCGCATAGGGAGACAAGGTCTCGACATAGCGCCGCTGGCCCTCGGCGTAGATCGTGTCAAACGCCAGCGAGCTCTTGCCCGATCCGCTCAAGCCCGTGATGACGGTAAAAGTATTCCGCGGAATCTCGACACTAATATTTTTCAGATTGTGCTGGCGGGCGCCGTGCACGGTTATTCGGTCCAACATGAAGGAGAGCTAACTCCATTGTCCTTTATCGAAGCTTTAGAAGGCTCGGCGGAACCGGGTGAACCTTCCCAATGGCGTCGGCGCTTCGAGTCTCGTTAGCGATCAATATAATTGTGCCTGCCAAGAGTTTTTTTTTGAAAGGACCACCATGCGATTCGTTCTAGGCGCCGTTGTGACGACTGCTTTCTTTATCCTCACCCCCTGCTTTATGGCTCAGGGTCAAACAGACGGGTCCCGCGCCGTTGAGGGGGGCGGCATTTCAGTCCCGGGTTGGACGGGTGCGATCGACCCTAGTGAGCAGAGCAAGGGCCAATCGCTGAAAGATGCGAAGCTGGCCCAGGACGGGGCCGCACTTCACGTGACAACCGGTCCGGCGGCGGCCTTTTGGAATCCGGCGAATAAGGCCACGGGCGATTACACCGTCAAGGCGACCTTCACGGAGCCCAAGTACATGAACCTGAACACTCATCCTCATCCTTACGGGCTATTCATCGCCGGCAACGATTTGGGGACGCCGCAGCAGAGTTATCTCTACTGCGCGGCCTACGGCAACGGCAACTTTATTGTTCGCGGGTTCGGCCCTGAACCGTTTCAAATGAATGGCCGGCGAGGTGAGACGAATCCCGCAGTGCACAAGGCGGCTGGTCCGGGGCAGCCCGTGACTCAGGAAATCGCTCTTTCTGTGACTGGCAACCAGGTGCAATGCGCAATCAACGGAACCGTTGTCGGGACTTATGACAAAGCAGCGCTAGTCACCGCGGGGAAGCTTAAATCTACCGATGGTGTCTATGGCATCCGGTTCGCCCACAACACGGATGCACTCGTAACGGATCTCAGCAAAACTAAATAAGTTCCGGTTGAGTTGAGCGCTTGGCCGCCGAGTTCCGGGAAGAATGCCGGCTCTGCGCATTATTCGCGCTCCCAAAATGGCGGCGGCTCAATACCTAGTGCTCGCAGATACACGTATCCTTGCCCGCGGTGATGAATCTCATTGTCAATTGCGTACTGAATGGTTGCCAATCCGGGAGACTCCCATTGGCCGAACGCCTTATCGACTTCCCTGAAGCGATGCGGGGGAATCATGGAGAACTTCTGATTTAGCTCAGTTGTTTGGTCATCCCATATCTTCAAGAGCTCGGCCTTGGTAGTCGGCTTCGGGTTCTTGTACTCTTCCCATTTGCCGGTAGCCACGCCTTCAGCAACCGGTACGGCCATTCGGATGAATTCCCAAGCCATTTCCGAGAAGGGACGCATGCCTCCTACTGAAAAGCTAAACAGCTTGTCCTCGGGAAAAGCTTCGATCGTCCTTCGGGTGAGCTTTCTATGGCCCTGCCAATTCTTCAAAAGACCGTCCGCTGTCTGCACATCGACTTTCGTCGCCTCGTCTGTCATTTGGTTCTCCTTCTGTCCCATTCGGGCTCAAATCAAGCGTAAAGAAGAATCACGACAACCTCTGTCGTAATTTGGTAGGGCGATCAGATTTTTATGTACGATCCGATCATGCGAGTCCTGACGGTGCTCGAGATTTTGCAGGCTCGCGAGCATGTCAGTGGAGCAGAACTTGCCGAACGCCTGGAGGTCGATATTCGCACTGTCCAGCGCTATATCGTTCGTTTGCAGGATCTAAGCATTCCCGTTGAATCCGTCCGAGGTGTCGGCGGGTTTTATCGGTTGCGACCCGGATTTCGTCTCCCGCCGCTGATGTTTACAGATGAGGAGGCGTTCGCGCTCTCATTAGGGCTTAGGGCGCTCCGCCAACTTGGGCTCTCGGCATTCGCGCCCGCTACGGAAGGTGCATCGGCAAAATTGGGCCGAGTCTTGCCAAACGCGCTCCGCGAGAGCATTCAAACTGTTGAGGAGGTAGTGGCGGTCGAACCCGGTCCATGGGTTATCTCCACCTCCGCTGAATTTCTCATTCGGGTAGCGTCGGCTATACGAATGCGCCGGCAAGTGAACTTTGAATATCGATCTCATGCGGGCGCAAGTTCGCATCGTCAACTTGAACCTTACGGGGTGATTCACACCGATGGACGGTGGTATCTGATTGGCCGTTGCCTCTCAAGAGAAGCTCTTCGTACATTTCGACTCGATCGTGTTGCCGATCTCGATGTTAGGGCTGAAACCTTCAAACGTCCGAGCGATTTCGACGCGCGAACCTACTTACGAGAGCGCATGCCGTTCGTGGAATCGGAGTATCAGATCGATGTCTGGATCGACATGCCGATCGGAGAGGCCGAACGGACGTTCGCATTTTGGAGAGTTGCTACTGAAGAGAACGAAGCCGGGACTCGATTACGCTGCAGCCGGGATCATCTGGAGATGTTTGCGGCCATGCTGCTCAGCATGGGGCGCCGCATTGTGGTGCGCGAGCCTGCGGAACTGAGGGAAGCGTTCAGCAAACTTGCGCTCCAGGCTGCCCAAGCAGCGCAGTGACGCGTTTACCGTAATCCCGGAGTAACTCAGCGAACCGAAGACGTCAGTCCGCCATCGACGATCATCGATAAACCTGTAACGTATGAAGCACTCCCGCTCAACAACCAAAGAGCGGCTTTGGCTGCTTCTTGAGGATTTCCAACTCTGCCCAATGGAACGCGTGCAGCCAATCCCTTGAAAGCTTCGTCGACCGCAACTGGATCGTTGCCTACAGTTTGCTTGATTGCGTCTTGAAGCATATCCGTATTAAAGCCGCCGGCTACCAAGGCGTTCACACGAATTCCATCGCTCGCATACTCTTGCGCGGCAGATTTTGTCAACCCGAGTATTCCGGCCTTCGCCATGGAGTAAAGCGAAGCGCTACGGGCCCCACCAAGCCCATTTACGGAGGACGTATTAACGATCGAGCCTCCCGGGGGTTCCTGCAGTTTCATTTGTTCAATCTCATACTTCATGCATAGCCAGACACTCTTCAAATTTGCAGTAATCTGGGTATCGAACTCGGCCTCACTATAGTCTGCCAAGCGACCAACTGATCCTAAACTTGCAGCGTTGTTGAAGGCGCAATCGACGCGTCCGAAGCTCTCAACAGCCCTGCTCACCATCCGTCGAACCGCAGCGGATTCGGATACGTCTGCCTGGATGAAGAGAACCTGGTGACCTTCTGCTCGCAACCGTTCGGCTAAATCTTCGCCGCGCTTGGGAGAGCGTGCTGCAAAGACAACCTGCGCTCCCTCCTGCGCAAAAAGCTCTACGGCAGCTCTGCCAATCCCGGCGCTGCCTCCTGTAATGATTACAACCTGCCCCGTCATTACATCGCCCATAAATCCGGGTCCTCCTTCAGGCCGTTCTACCAGCATATTCGTCGAAAAGGCAAATCCCGGACCGCTCATCAATCAGCAGAGAGATTCACTGTTGTTCTCACCGATCCTCGAGGCTACGGAGATTCCGGCAAACGAGAACTATTCCTTTCGCGCCATAGGCGCGGCCCCGGCGAATCGCAAACCGTAAACTTCACCCTCTTTTAAACTCGCTAAGATAGCGTAGCGGCCACTTGGCGGAGGTGCTCGCAACCGAATACGAACACCTATGGCGAAGAATTTCAATGATCTGTCAGAGGCTGAAATCCTGGCGCTGGCGGTCTCGCTCGAAGAAGAAGACGGGCGTATTTACGGGGAGTTTGCGGAAGCGCTGCGGGCCGATTTCCCGGCTACCGCGAACATGCTGGATGAGATGCAAGAAGAAGAATCCAGTCACCGCAGCAGACTGATTGAACTCTACCGGCAGCGCTTTGGCGAGCGGCTTCCGCTCATCCGCCGCCAGGACGTGAAGGGCTTTGTTTCGCGGCCGCCGGTTTGGTTACTACGCCCGCTCGGACCGGCAGCCGTTCGCAAAACCATCGAGTCTATGGAAACGGAGACCACGCGCTTTTACCAGCTGGCCATGGCTCGCACTGGGGATGCCTCCACGCGCCAATTGCTCGGTGATCTGGCCGAGGCAGAGGTACAACACACCCTGGCGGCTGAAACCATCGAGCAAAAACATCTTACTGCCGAAGCGCATGCCGGCGAAAAAGAGGCGCTGCGCCGCAACTTCGTCCTGCAATTCGTCCAACCGGGTCTAGCGGGCTTGATGGACGGCTCCGTGTCTACCTTGGCGCCGCTCTTCGCCGCTGCCTTCGCCACTCATCGCCCTCACGACGCTTTCCTGGTTGGCCTCGCCGCCTCGGTCGGCGCCGGCATTTCGATGGCTTTCGCCGAAGGTCTTTCTGATGATGGATCGTTGACCGGACGCGGCAAACCGGTCATTCGCGGCTGCATCACGGGCGCCATGACCTTTGCCGGCGGCATCGGCCACACGCTCCCCTATCTCATCAATGACTTTAGGACGGCGACCGCCATCGCTGTAGCCGTCGTCGCCGTCGAACTGGGCCTAATCAGCTGGATTCGCCAGCATTACATGGATACGCCGTTTCTGCGCGCCGCTTTGCAAGTCATCGTCGGCGGGGTCCTGGTCTTCCTTGCCGGGATTCTCATCGGCACATCTTGAACAATAGGGATATGAGTCTGCAGCATCTGGTCGAATACAACGACGCTACGTCCGAAGTCAAAGCTGTCTATGACGACATCATGACGACGCGCAAGGTCGATTCCGTGAATAATTTCTGGAAGGCACTGGCGGCTGATCCGTCCACTCTGCGCCGCACCTGGGATAGTGTCAAGCAAATCATGGGACCCGGCGCTCTTGATCCGGTCACCAAGGAATTGATTTACATCGCCGTAAGCGTGGCGAATCAATGCGGGTATTGCATCGCGTCCCACACTGCATCCGCCCGCAAAAAGGGACTCACCGACGAAGGATTTGGGGAACTGATGGCCATCATTGGCCTGGCAAATCAAAACAACGCCTTAGTTGCCGGCTACCGCGTTCCTTTCGACGATCAGTTCAAATAGATGCGGCTCGCTCAAGTTGTCGAAACGTCCCGTCAGATGGCCGCGACCACCAAGCGGCTGGAAAAAATCGATCGGCTTGCCTCGCTGCTGAAGCGACTAAGTCCGGAAGAAGTCGAGATCGTGGTGTCCTATCTTTCGGGAAGCACGCGGCAGGGGCGAATCGGAATAGGTTATTCCACGCTTCGTTCCTCGCTGGCGCCGCCGGCCGGAGAACCTTCGATCGAACTGAGCGAACTCGATCGCACGCTCGACGAATTAGCAAAGGTTAGCGGCGCCGGGTCCGAGAACCGTAAACGCGAGATCTTGCATCAGCTGTTCGCACGCGCCACGGAACCCGAACAGCAGTTCTTATCCGCGCTGCTGGTTGGTGAGCTGCGCCAGGGCGCGCTCGAGGGCATTATGTTCGAAGCGCTTGCCAAAGCTTCCGGCTTACCTGTCGAGCGCATTCGTCGCGCTGCCATGATGGCCGGTGGGTCGGCTCCGATCGCCCGCGTTGCGATGGCGGAAGGCGAAGCTGGTCTGACGAAATACGATATCCAACTATTTCGTCCGGTACAACCCATGCTCGCGCAGACTGCCGAGGATGTTACCGATGCCCTCCAGGAACTTGGCGGCGAAGCCGCTCTCGAATATAAATTCGACGGTGCCCGCGTGCAGGCCCACAAGTCAGGCGAAGAGGTGAAGATCTATTCGCGCGGCGCAAACGACGTGAGCGCGGCTGTGCCGGAGATCGTCGAAGCGGTTCGCTCGCTTCCCAGCCAAGAGCTCATTCTGGACGGCGAAGTGCTAAGCTTCGATCCGGCCGGGCGTCCTCAACCTTTTCAGATCTCAATGCGCCGCTTCGGACGCAAGGTTAACATCGCTGCCCTTTTGCAGGAATTGCCAATGACCCCGGTCTGGTTCGATCTTCTTTACCTCAACGGCGGTTCGCTGATCGATGAGCCGCAGGCCGCGCGCTTTCGCCATCTCTCTGAGCTCGTACCGAATAATCATCTGGTGCCGCATCTGTCGACCGAGAGCCAGGATCGTGGCGAAGACTTCCTGCATCAGGCGCTCGCCAGCGGTCACGAAGGCATCATGGCCAAAGCGCGTAACGCCGTTTATGCCGCCGGCTCGCGCGGCCAAAGCTGGCTAAAAATCAAGCAGGCTCGGACGCTCGACCTGGTTATTTTGGCCGCCGAATGGGGTAACGGACGCCGCCAGGGTTGGCTCAGCAACTTACATCTCGGCGCGCGCGACATCGAAAAAGGCGGCTTCGCCATGCTCGGCAAAACTTTTAAAGGCCTTACCGATGAAATGCTCGCCTGGCAAACGGCGGAACTGCAGAAAATTGAAATCGCCCGCGATCGGTACACCGTCTTTGTCGAGCCGAAGATCGTGGTCGAAATCGCCTTCAATGAAATTCAAGTGAGCGCGCGTTATGTGAGCGGTCTTGCCTTGCGTTTTGCGCGTGTCAAACGATATCGCCCCGATAAGACCGCCGCCGACAGCGACACATTTCAAACCGTACAGAAATTGGCTGGTCTCCCGGTGGCTGGTTGAAGACTCTTTTTGGGTTGCTGTGTCCCTTAGTTCTCTACGCGCAAAGTCAAACGCCGCCGCCTCCACAAAGACAAACTGTTGTCGTTACCGGAGTGGCCGCGCCTTTGCCGCTCGAAGAACTCGACCGTTCCGTCAACGTGATGGGCGATCTGCCGAAAGAGCAGATTCTCTTCGGCGGCCTGCAAAATCTCCTGCAGCTTGATTCCTCCATCGATCTGCAGGAACGAGCGCCGGGCGTGCAGAGTGACATTTCGATTCGCGGCGGCACCTTCGGCCAAACTCTTGTGCTTGTCGATGGACTGCGCGTAAACGATGCACAGAGCGGACATCATAACTTCGATGTTCCCGTGCCGCTCGAGGCGATGAGCCACATCGAAGTCCTGCGCGGCACAGGCTCGACCCTCTACGGTTCTGATGCCATTGGCGGTGTCGTCAACGTGCTGACTCGCGTCGACCCTGAACCCGCACTCGTTTTGCAAGCCGCCGGGGGCAGCTTCGGCACTAATTCACAGGGCGGCCGCTTCTCGTTCAGCCAAGGACCAGTCTCGCAACAGTTTTCTTTCGAGCGCGAACTCTCCGACGGTTTTGAAGACGATCGCGAATACCGCAATTTAGCCGGTTCCTCCGAGACGCTCCTTCACACGCGGCTCGGCGTTACCCGGCTCTTCTTCTCCGGCCTCGATCGTCCCTTCGGCGCAAATAACTTTTACGGCAATTACAATTCATGGGAGCGTACCAAAACCTGGTATGCGGCCCTCTCGCAGGCGCTCGGCGAGAACACTTTGTTCACTTTTTCCTTCCGCCGCCACACCGACCTGTTTGAACTCTTCCGTGACCAGCCGACCCTTGATGCCAATCGCCATTCTGACGAGGCCTGGGATGTGACCTTGCGCCGGCATAACGATCTCTCCCGTTCTGTCCGGCTCTCTTATGGAGCCGAAGGGTTTTACGACAGTATCGAGAGTACGAATCTCGGTTATCACCATCGCCGGCAAGGCGCCGGGTATGGCGTGCTCGATTTTCGTGCGCTGCGCCGCTTCTCCTTGTCGCTCGGCGCGCGCGAAGAATTTTTCGGACACCACCAAACGTTCTTCGCACCAACTGTAAGTGGGGGCGTTTGGCTCGCCGGCAGCCTGAAGCTACGCGGCTCAGTCAGCCGTGCATTTCGCCGACCCACTTACACGGACCTCTACTATCACGATCCCGCCGACATTGGCAATCCGGATCTGAAACCTGAAGAAGCCATGAACTACGAAGCGGGCGCCGACTGGTACTTTCATCCCAAATGGCGCGCCACGGCGACCGTGTTTGACCGCGATGAAAAGAACGGTATTGATTACGTGCGCGCCTCACCCGCCAATCCCTGGATCGCCACCAATTTCGACGCCATCCGCTTTCTCGGCTTCGAGTCCGCCATCACCGGCTCGCTCCCTTACGGACAAACTGCCTCTGTCCAATACACCGCGCTGCATGGGTCGCAGGCCTTAGCGGCAGGTGAACAATCGGAATATCTTTTCAATTATCCGGTGAACGAAGCTATTGCCACTTGGCAGATATTTTCGGAGCACGGATTCCTGGCACGTACCCGCGTCGGCGTTCTCGACCGCTACCGTCAGAATGCGTATGCCCTCTGGGACGTGAACATCGGCTGGAACCGCTCGCGCTTTCACCCCTATCTGCAACTCGCCAACGTGACAAATACGCGATACCAGGAGATTACCGGCGTCGATATGCCTGGGCGTTCTGTCACGGTGGGCATCGAAATCTTTTGTCCTTTGCCGCGAAGTCCGTTATGGTAGAACAAAAGGCGAATCAGATTTTGAACTTTGCTCTCGATTTCGGGGAACCGCGCACTGCGGAGAACGCCCTAACCATCCCGCCACCGTCTCCGTTGTCCGCGTTCGTCGGACGTTTTGAGCAGTTGATGACGGAGCACGAGTCGCCTGTCCGGGCGATTCGTCACCAGCCCGCCAGAGCGGCCCGCTATTCTCCGTTTCCCGTGCGCCTCGACCCGAAACTGCAAACCGCTCTTCAACTTCGGGGCATTGAAAAACTGTATCTTCATCAGGCCGCCGCGGTAGAGCATTCGCTCGACGGCCAAAATGTCGCCGTCGTTACGCCTACCGCGAGCGGCAAGACGCTCTGCTACAACCTGCCCGTTGTTCAGACCATTCTTGCGAACCCTGCTGCCCGCGCCGTATATCTTTTTCCGACCAAAGCTCTGGCCGAAGATCAGCGGCTCGAGCTTCAGCGCTTAAATGATGCGATTGGCGGGCCGCTGACCTGCCATACCTACGATGGCGACACACCGTCCGACGCCCGGCGCTCCATTCGCGACAAAGCAAATGTAGTGCTGACTAACCCGGACATGCTGCACACCGGCATCCTGCCGCACCACACCAAGTGGGTCAAGCTGTTTGAGAACCTCGAATACTTCATCATCGATGAACTGCATTACTATCGCGGCGTTTACGGCAGCCACCTTGCCAACGTATTGCGCCGGTTGAAGCGCATCTGCGAATTTTACGGAACGAACCCAAAGTTCATCTGCTGCTCCGCGACGATCGCCAATCCGAAAGAGTTGGCCGAATCGATTACCGCCGAACCGTTTGAACTGGTCTCGGAAAATGGCGCTCCGTCGGGCGATAACTATTTTGTTTTCTATAATCCACCGGTCGTCAATCAGCAATTAGGCATCCGCCGGAGCTACCTGCATGAGACCCGGCGGGTGGCCCTCGAGTTCGTTCGGCAAAATGCCCAAACGCTGGTTTTCACTAACAATCGTCTGGCCACCGAAATCCTCACCACGTATTTAAAAGACGCGTGCGCCCAACTTCCCTTTTCGCACGAAGCGGTACGCGGCTATCGCGGGGGCTATCTGCCGAAGGAGCGCCGCCATATCGAGGCCGGCCTGCGCGAGGGCGTGATCCGTGCCGTCATCGCCACCAATGCGCTCGAACTCGGCGTCGACATCGGCTCGCTCGACAGCGTCGTGCTGGCAGGTTATCCGGGCAACATTGCCTCCACCTGGCAGCGAGCGGGGCGCGCCGGCCGCCGCAGCGCCACTTCAGTTGCCGTATTGGTTGCGTCCAGCGCGCCGCTCGATCAATACATCATTGAGCATCCCGACTACTTCTTCGGCAACTCGCCCGAAGAAGCGCACATCAACGCCGATAATCTAGAAATTTTCCTCAATCATCTGAAATGCGCGGCGTTTGAATTGCCGATTCGCGATGGCGAAACGTTTGGCGGCCAGCAGATCGAAAAACTCTGCCGCTTTCTCGCGGAGGACTTGCAACTGCTTCATCACTCGGGCGACTGCTGGCACTGGGTCAGCGACAGCTATCCGGCCGATTCGGTCAGTCTGCGCGCCGTCAGCAGTGACAATTTCCTGGTGATTGATGTCACGGAGGATCACAAGATTATTGGCGAAGTCGATTTCCCTTCAGCCCTGACGACACTGCACGAAAAAGCAATCTACCTACATGACGCGCGCCAGTTCCAGGTCGAGAAGCTCGATTTCGACGGGCGTAAAGCATTCGTCCGCCGGGTCGATTCCGACTACTTCACCGACGCCATCGTTTACACACAAGTGAGCGAGCTCTCGCAATTTGAAGCCGTCGATTGGTATGCGCATGGCGAAGTGCGCGTGAAGCGACAAGTCGTCGGTTTTAAGAAAATCAAGTTCTACACGCTGGAAAATGTTGGCGCGGGATTGTTATCGCTCCCCGAGCAGGAAATGCACACGACCGCTTTCTGGCTGCACTTGTCCGCCGGCTTCTTCTCTGACTTTGCCGGCTTCTCAACCGCCGATTTACAAGATTCGGTTCACGGCGCCGGCAACGTTCTCAAAACAGTTGCGTCGGTGCTGCTGCTAAGCGACCCGCGCGACCTCGCAGTCACGGTGCTCGATGATTCTGCCCAGAAGAGTGTGGCTTTTGAACCCGACATCGTTCTCTACGATAATTATCCCGGCGGGATCGGGCAAAGCGATCCGCTGTTTCGCCGTCGCGAAGAACTGTTGCGCGCCGCGCTGGATTTAGCCTCGAGTTGTAAGTGCGAAGCCGGCTGCCCTAGTTGCGTTGGCCCGCATAACGAGATCGGTCATCGCGGCAAAGAAGGGGCCATTCGCATTCTTGAGAAGTTGAACTGTTCAACTGTTTAACGACTCTCAACTCAGCGGTGACGCGGGTCAAAATTCGACACCTTCGGAGCCGGCTCGGGTTCGAAGGCAAAGTCGTGGTCCGCGAAGGTATAGCGGAACCATGGGCTATCGCCTGCTCGGCCAAGCTGATGGCGGAGTCGCCCGAATGACCGATAAATGAGATTGTAGGGCTGCCCGTGATACTTCTGCAAAATGTCGCGCCAAGACCGGGGCGTTTGTTTGATATACGCCGTCATGTCTGTCAAGATTTCATCCTCGGTCATTGGTTTCAGGTTCGACGGAGGTTCACCCAGATCCACTGCCGACGACCACGCGAAATTACTTGGATCCCAGTTGCCCACCAGAGGAATGGTGCAGTCCATGCCAATCTTCGAAGCATAGAAAGGATGGTCAGGATCGCTTATTTTGGGGTCTGTTGACATAGTGTTGCATTGAGGAATAATGATTGTGTCCTTGTCCGGCATGTAGCGGAATGCGATACACTGCGCGATGCGATTGTCGTCCCAGATGTCCACGTCGTCGTTGAACACCATCGCCACCTTCGGCAAACCCTGCTTCGAGCTCGTCAGCATAATCGCCAGCGCCTGTTTCGCATCGCCGCCGCCGCGCGGCCGAATCGCGGCATAGGCGATATTCGAAAGCCCCCCGGCCGGGCAACGCACATCAACCACCTCGATACCGCCCTGTCCCAGCGCATTGAACAGGTCGCTTTCTACCGCGGGCAGTTGAATCATGTTGTCGGTGTATCCGGGATGCTTCCCGCCGATCGTTGCGTGCTGGTAGATTGCGTTCTTGCGAAAGGTCATGCAATGGATTACGACCCGCGGATTGTGTTTCAGCCCGCCACCGTACATCCCGGTGAATTCGCCATAAGGACCCTCATCGTGCACCCAACCTTCACAGGTCATGACCTCGCCTTCGAGGACGATCTCTGCATTTGCGGGCACCAGTAGATCATTGGTCTCGCACTTCACCAGCTTCGCCGCCTGCCCGTAGAAACTGCCCAAGACTTCGAAGTCGGGTGTTTCCGGCGGTACACCTGAAAGCGCGGCAAGTTTGTCGAGTATCGGGCCGCCTAAGACAATCGCCACCGGCATGTTCTGGCCCTTGGCCTGGTACTTTAACCCGTTTAGCCGGCCGCGATGACTCGTGCAGGTCATGTCAAAATTCTTTTCGTTCTTTGTGCGGAACATCGAGCGGTATACGCCCCAATCGATCACATTGGTATCCGGATCCTTTGTGATCACCAGGTTGTCGTTGGTATAGGAGTGCCCATCGCGGTCATGATGCAGGAACAAGGGCAGGCGCGTGAGATCTACGTCATCTCCCTTCAGGATCACTTCCTTGCATGGCGCCGTCGTAACGGTCTCTGGTTTGATGCGTCCCTTGGCGAGCTCCGCGATGCGTTCGCCGGACTCGTTCCGTTTGCAACCCAATGCCCACGCATACTGCTCGTGAGTTGCGTATGCATTCGCTAAGAACGAAAACTCGCTGTCTTGAATCTTTTCCACCAGCACCGCTTGCTTCGGATACTGTTCCATAAGCAACGGCAGCTGATCGACGCGCTTCTTTTCTTTAATGCGCACGAGCAGGCCGGCTGCTTCCATCGCCGAGGTAAACTCGACTAAGCTTTGCTGCCCGCGCAGGTTTCCCGACCAAGTCATCGGCACAATTCAGAGCCCTTCACTTCCATTTGCTTCGACCTATTAGCGGTCACAATCATACTTCGACCTGCCGTTTTGTGACTTGGAATCCTTCCGCCTCCTGTTGCAAACGCCCAAGCAGCACCCCCCACAAGGTGTTGCATTTCTGATGATTTGGGTCACTTCCCGCCCTTTCCCGATGCACCAATCGAACGAGTGTTCCGCCCTTGTCAGTGTCTGAGAACGCGAAGCTCAGCTCACTCCCCTTCGCATTTCCCGGTCCGTCTTCGCAATGCCACGTTACCTGGTCGTTGGTGGCCGCGATGACCTTCCAGCGAAATGTCGCCCCGTTCTGATAGGCGACTGTCCACTCTTGCGGTCCACCCGAAACACGGGCTCCATTCCAGCGCTCCAGCGCCGCCAAGGTGGTCAGCGCTTCCAGGATCTTTGGTCGCGCTGCGCCCATCTTCAGTTGGTGTTGAATCTCCGCCATACACGCCTCTTTTCTCGGAATAATTGTTCCGCCGGACCTCTTCCAGGATCGTAACCGAATATTACAGAGTATAAAAATTTATGCCGGCAGCCGTCGAGGGCGAGTTCCTGAGTAGCGGGTCAAGCCAACTGGCCAGAGACGAATATGTGTAAAAGGTTTCGGGCGTGTGTCGCGTAACTGAATTTCTTAAAACGAAGGCGTGTGAAGATCGGCGGTTACCTTGGCAGCTACCTCCGGAAGTACCGCTTCAGATGGTCGAACGAGTCAGGTCTTCGTCTTTCGTCTCGCGAATTAGAACTAATCCGAGAAGCGTGAGGATCGCCGACACGACCAAATAATATCCGACATACGGCAGCCCGTACCCTTTGGCCAGCCAGGTAGCAATGTAGGGCGCCAGCGAAGCTCCTAAAATGCCGGCAAAGTTGAAGGCAAGTGAACTTCCCGTGTAGCGCACAGGAGTCGGAAAAAGTTCAGAAATAGCCGTGCCCAGCGGCCCGTAGGTAAAACCCATCAGTGAGAGGCCCAGTGCCATCATCACCACAGCGCCGGCAGTCCCAGCGGCAAACAGCGGCGCCATGATCAATCCAAAAACCGCGATCGCTATTGTCACCCAAAACATCGCGCGCCGCCGTCCCCGTTCCGCAAATAGCGCCGAGATGGGTATCGTCAGCGCAAAGAAAGAGATACAGAACAACTGCATGAACAGAAACTTGCCGCGGCTATAGCCAAGCGCGCTGGTGCCCCACGACAGAGAGAAAACCGTCATCAGATAAAACAGGACAAACGTCGCGAGGCACAACAGGATGCCTGCGACCAGCGCCCGCGCATGGTTGCGAACTACATCGAACATGGGGAACTTCACCTGCTCGCCCCGATCGAGAGCTTGCCGGAACACAGGAGTCTCACTAATCTTCAGGCGCACATAAAGGCCCAGAAATACAAGTACGGCGCTTGCAAGGAAAGGAAGGCGCCAACCGAAAGCGAAGAACTGCTTGTCCGTGAGCCATCGCGAAAGCAGCAGGAATACAGTACCGGAGAGAAAGAAGCCGACCGGCGCACCCAACTGCGGAAACATGCCATACCAGGCGCGCTTTTTCGGAGGTGCATTCTCAATAGCCAGGAGCACGGCGCCGCCCCATTCGCCGCCGAGACCGATCCCTTGACCAAAGCGGCAGAGTGCAAGCAGTAGCGGAGCGGCAAAGCCGATAGCACGGTAGGTCGGCAACACGCCGATCGCTACCGTCGAAATACCCATAGTCAAAAGTGAGAGGACCAGGGTGGTTTTGCGGCCGACGCGATCGCCAAAGTGCCCGAAGAGCGCTGACCCAATCGGTCGCGCCAGGAAGGCGATTCCAAACGTCGCCAGTGATGCGAGCGTGGCCGAAGCGGGATCGGAGGCAGGGAAGAACAGCCGGGGAAAAACCAGTACCGCCGCAGTGGCGTAAATGTAGAAATCAAAAAATTCGATTGTGGTGCCGATCAAGCTGGCTAGCAGCACCTGGTGAGGCGCGTTAACCGGCGCCAACGTTCTGGTGTTTGTGGCGCTCATCGATCGAAAACGCTCGAGATCACAGCGCGCGGAATAGCGGGACGAACAATCTCGGCGTAGCGCCGGTAATAGCGGCGCCGACCGAAACAAGCCCTGGTACAGGAAAGGCCAAAGAAGAGGACCAGGGCAATCGCAATCAGACATCCCAATCCGATCTTCTTCACTGTCGCGGAATTTTTTCCTGGTACAGTCCTCGACGGTTCGAAGGGCGGTGGGGGTTGATAGGAAGTCTGCCGCGGCTGCCCGGTGTTATCCAGCGGCGTGCCGCAGTTGGCACAGAATTTCGCAGTGTCCGGATTGGCCAAACCACAATTGGGACAATTCATATTAGGTTCACTGTAACGGATCGCAGAGTAGCGCGCCATTGCGCGACACTGATGACGCTAAGGCCTGATCCCAAATGTAATAAGGACTAGTCGTCGCTTCGGTTATGATCGCCGTCTTCCGGAAATACTGCATAACCGGAGGGCGGCGGATACAGGGTCTTCAAAGCGTTCAAGCGCTTGCGCAAGTAGCGGCTCGGCAGCTGACGCGGTCCGGTTTCCACGTCGATATCGCAGCAAATGCCATGCAGATAGAGCGTCAGCGTATCGACAAAAGATTGCCGTACATAATCTTCAAACAACAGCGTCTCGCGCTTAATGTTCGATTGCCGCCGCAATAAAGTCTGCTTAGCCTGCCAACTGTCATCATCGACCTCGCCATGCACGCTGCCGGTCAGTTCTTCCCGAATCAACGCTTTGTAGGCTGAAGAGGCCTCCGGGGACCAATTGTCCGCCACGAGCGTGGACAAACGCCGGTACAAGCGGTAATGGTATTCCGCAACGTCCTGCTCTTTCAGTGCGAACACCAGAACGGTTTCATTTTCAAAGCTGACTTGCGACGCCCAGGACTGCTGTCCATCGGCAGGCCGCTCTGCCACGACGAAGTCTGCGGTTTTATCAGTACTTTTACGCTTTTTGCGCGTCGTTTTTGTGGCGGTCCGGTCGTGCGTACGTTCGAGATAGGGCACGAGTAAGATAGAGATGCGGGGCAGCATGGATGCGAGAGCCGCAGGCAATGCGGCGATCGGCTCTTCCAAGTACTCTTTGACGACCTCTTCGCTCATGGGCACCGAAGCGCAGAAGTAGCTAAAGGTATTGCTAAGGGGGATGACCTCGCCCCGGAAACGCTCCGCAAACTGGCCTACGCTGAGCCTCGCCAGATTGGCCTGAGCCGGAACGGCGGGATTCGGCTCTCTTTGACTGGGCATCTAAGTTTTCGACCTCGATTCTAGCAGAGCGAACCGGCGGCAAATTGGCCCCCGGAAAGATTTCGTGACTTAGAAGCCACTGCTAAAATCGAGAAAATACAAGTGCAATTTCTGGTTTCTGCTGGCGAAGCGTCCGGTGACATGTATGCCGCCGGTGTCGTAAGCCACTTAGCGAAGGCGCTCCCCAACCTTGTTTATTATGGATGCGCCGGTCCGAAGCTACGGCAGGCGGGCGTCAAATCCGTCGTCGATGCCTCGCAATTGGCCGTCGTCGGCCTGGCGGAAGTAGTAGAGCATCTACCAAGAATCTACGGCGAGTACCGCAAACTTATCACCTATACACGGCAACATCGGCCGGTGGGCGCGTTGCTAACTGACAGTCCCGATTTTCATCTTCGTCTCGCTCGCCACCTGAAGCGATTGCAAGTGCCGGTGTTCTACTTGGTAGCTCCTCAAGTGTGGGCCTGGCGTCAGCATCGCGTGAAGGCGATCAGCCGGCTGGTCGATAAACTCTTCTGTCTTTTCCCATTTGAAGAAGAGTGGTTTCGAGATCGAGGGGTGGATGCCACCTATATAGGTCATCCGTTGGCGCACACGTTGGGCAACCCGGTAAAGCCGCGATCCAGCCGCGCTGAGTTTCTAAGTCTCCACGGACTTCCGGCGGATCAGCGGCTGATTGTCTTGTTGCCCGGCAGCCGGGCCGGTGAGGCCTGCCGTCACCTGCCAGTTTTGCTCGAAGCGGTTGCCCTGCTCCGCCAATCTCAGCGGCTATCGGTCATTCTTGCCACGCCACAAGGCTTCCAGACGCACGCGGCGCTGAAAAAATTCCGGGAACCAATTGAATCCCTGGCCATCAAAGTAATTGAAAACGAGACTTGGGATTGTATTAGGCATGCGGATCTCGCGCTGGCGGCAAGTGGAACTGTGACCATTGAGGCGGCCGTGCTCGGCACTCCCATGGTGACGTTTTATAAGGTGGCGCCACTCACCTGGCTTGCCGGGCGGCGTTTGGTAAAGGTTCCATTTTTGTCCATGGTCAACTTAGTCGCCGGCCGCGCCATTGTTCCCGAGTTGATCCAGCACGAAATGACCCCGGAGAAGATTGCCGCGGCGGCTCAGGCGCTGCTCGAGAATCGCAGACTGACGGATGCCATGCGCGGTGAACTGGCGGAAGTAAGGGCGACTCTCACACGGCAGGGCGATCCGCTGCAACGTGCTGCCGAGATCATTGCCGCCGCGATTCCGCGCCAGCGTGCCCTTTCCAGTCACGTTTTTTAAATCCAGGTGTTGAACGAAACCGGGAGACAATACAGTAAAGATGATGCGGTGTCACAGATGGGCTTTTTTTCTCCTTCTGCTCTTGGCGGCTAGCAGCTGGGCTCAGGAAAAGCACGCGACGATTCAGGTCCAGAAGTACACGATTGATGCGGTCATCAATCCCCGCACACAATCGATCACCTCGACCGCGAAAATAGACTTTACGCCGCTCGACAATCTGAATGAGGTCAGCTTTGAGCTCAACAACGCGTTAACTGTTTCGAAGGCGCTTGACGCCTCCGGCGGTAACTTAGCGACGTCGCGCAACACTCCGGATTTCACAGTTCACATCAACTATCCGAATGGCTTAGTCAAAGGGCAGGCGACCCGGATTTCGATCAGTTACGACGGCAAGCTGACCGGCAACGAAGACTCTCCGGTGTCGGGGCTGAAGTTCGCCGCGCTTCATCCCGATTACGGCTACCTTCTTTATCCGGCGCGCTGGTTCCCGGTAAGCGGCTACACGGTTAACCGCTTCACAGCCGATCTGCACATTACCACTCCTTCCGATTACCGAGTGATCGGCAGCGGTGATTTGAAAACCGATCCATCCAAAGACGGTCTCGTTTACTCGTTCCACTACGACAAAGCCAGCTTTCCAGGGAGTATTGCGATTGTGAAAGGCGAGGGCACGCGAGTGAGCTCGCAAGGCATCACCTCGCAGATTTACTTTCGAGACAAGCAAGCTGCGGATGCACAGGCCTATGGCGAGGACACCGGAAAGATCATGACTTTTCTGACCGGCGCTTATGGTCTCGCTCCGCAGGCCAATCTCGCCTTGGTCGAAACCGAAGACGGAGCGGTGAACGGCTACTCCGCTCCGGGCATTATCTTTCTTGCTCCAGGTTCCATTACGAGCCAGGTCGCCACGCGCGTTCTTACCAACCAGCTGTCGCGGCAATGGTGGGGCGTGCTGGTATCGCCTGTCAACCGGAACCACCTTTGGCTTGAAAATGGCGCCGCTCGTTATTCGGAACTGCTCTACATTGAGCACACCGGAGGTACGGGCGCCGCGGAAGCGGAGCTGAAGAATACATACACGGAAGCTTTGACGGTGAAGGATCCTCCTGTCATCCAGGCCGCGCGTTTAGAAGATTATTCCCCAGAGTATTGGGCGTTGACCGCAGCCAAAGGGGGCGCCATCTTTAATATGTTGCGCAGCGTGGTCGGCGACGCCAACTTCAAAAAAGGCATGCACGGCTTCATCGATCAATATAGCTGGCAGTCGGTAAGCACAGAGATGTTCCGTAAGGCTATGGAGCAAGCGTCGGGCCAGGACCTCCGCTACTTCTTTATCCAATGGCTCGAATCGAGCGGCTCGCCTGAATTCAAACTTGACTACACGGTTTTTCGGACCCAGCAAGGCTTTCGCGTGGTCGGTAAGATCACTCAGGATCTCGACACGTTTCGCATGCCAGTCGATTTGCATATCGAAACGGAAGGCAACCCGGAGGATAAGGTCATCGAAGTCACCGGTACTTCTTCTGAATTCAGCGTGGACACTTTCGGCAAACCGCGTAAGCTGACGCTCGATCCTAAACACGTCTTGCTGCGCCTAGACCCAACGATGCAGATTGCCGTGGCCATCCGGCGCGGCGAGCAGTTTGTGGAGGTGAACGATTTCGCCAATGCTCTGCGCGAATACCAGCGCGCGCTTGAAGTGAACCACAATAGCTCTCTCGCCCACTACCGCATCGGTGAACTCTTCTTCAAACAGAACAATTACCAGTCTGCCGCTAACGAGTTCCGTGCCGCCATCAACGGGGACTTAGATCCGAAATGGACTGAAGTCTGGTCCCATGTGAATCTCGGGAAGATTTTCGACGTGAACGGCGAACGCGATCGCGCGGTTAATGAATACAAGCTCGCCATCCGCACGCACGATAATACGGGAGGCGCACAGGCGGAGGCCTCGCGCTACTCGATGAAACCGTACGAGCAGAAAAACTCTGAAATCTAGTGGTGAAGACCGTGGCAAAGAGCTTGGCGAGAAATCCTAGGGCTTTGAGCCATGCTCGGTATTGAAAATAATCAGCGTTTCAGCTGGGAAAATCGCACTATGTTTCAGGAACGTAATAGGAATGTCAGGGCACGTCATATTCCGCCAGAAAGCGTGCACTGGGTGATAACCTGAAAGAGAGCGGGAATGAGGAGATTTTGGACGATAGATTGAAAGAGTTGATGCAGGAGTTGGGTAACGCGATCAACGAATCTCTTTCCGATTCGGACCGCATTGCCGGGGCAATCGGCGAAATCAAACGAGCTGGCTACGATGTGTTCCTGGTCTTGGAAGCAACGATCGGGTTTAACAAACGGGAAGACGAAGACGCAGATAGCGATACAGAATCTCCGGAAGAGGCTGCTCGACCCGTCCGCTACGAGTCGACCGGGAAGATTCGCCTGACGTCGCAAGACCAGAAGTTTTTGCGAGCTCTTAAAATCTCAGTCGAAGAAGAAGGCAAGTAGAGTCTCGTCACCTCGGCAGACGACAACAACGTCTGCGCGAGCAGACGGGCCAGACTAAGTGGCATTTCCCCTCATCCGGTAAGTTCTTTGTACACCGCGTAGGTCTTATCTACCGCCTGCTGCCAACTGAATTCCTTTACTTTTACTTTTCCGGCTCTGATCATTTCCACGCGCAACCATTCCTGTTCCGCTAATCTTCGGAGCGCTTCGGCAATGGCGGCCACACTGTGGGGATCGACCAGTAGGGCCGCGCCGCTTCCAATCTCTCGCAAAGCGGACGCATCGGCAGTGACTACCGGTATTTCCCATGCCATGGCGTCAAGCACGGGCATGCCAAAACCTTCATCAAGCGACGGAAATGCAAAGATAGAGGCCCGTGAAAGAAGGCGATTCAAGCTTTCTTGAGCGATATAACCGGTGACTTCGATCCGCTCACGGCTGGAGCTCTCGTGGATGCGAGCGAGTATTTCGGCAGCCTTGAAACCGTTTGGCGCGCCCGCCAAGACCAGCCGCCAGGGCGGAGGTAATGTCTCAAACGCTTCGACCAGGCGCGTCACATTCTTTCTGGCTTGAATTGCACCAACAAAAAGAATCAACGGTTCTCGACGTCCTTGAAGAGGACCAGGAGGCATCTGCACGCCGTGGGGAACCACACGAATCCGAGCTGGTTCGACAGTAAGCAGTTCCGAGACTTGCCGCGCCGTAAACTCAGAAACGGCGATGATCAGATCCGCGCGATCCGCCGCCCGCCGCGCCTGTTCGGTAAAGCGCGCTCGAAACTCCGGCGACGAATATTCGCCCGTCATCACGAACAGATCATGAAAGGTAGCTACCACGTGACGTGCCGGCCGCTTCTCGATCCGTTGATTGAGCGCGTGAAACAAGTCCGCATGAAAGGTCGGCAGCGCAGGCAGAAGAATGCGATTGCTCACATTGGAGAAGGCGGAGCGGCGCGCCCGCCAATATTGCTTTGGCCGATAGCAGTGAATAAATTTTTCTTGCGGGTAGGCCGCCGCCAACCCGTCCAGCAGATGATTCGAGTAAACGGCAATGCCGCTCGGCTGGGAGTCAATGCTGTAAGTAGCGTCGAGCGCGAAGCGCACGTACCCAATCTTACAGGGCCACCCTGGCACCCGAGTCTTACAGGGCCACCCCGCCACCCGAGTCTTACAGCCCGTACTCCTTCAACTTGCGATACAAGGTTGTCCGGCCGATGCCCAGCATGGTGGCTGCCAGAGTCCGGTCGCCTTTGGTGTATTCGAGAGCCGACAAGATGGCTCGCCGCTCGACATCGGCCAGCGGCTCGATGCCTCGTGGCTCTAATCGATTGAGATTGCCCGCAAGCGGCAACAGTGAGTTTTCAGAAAATTCGCCGGATTCGAGTTTTTTATTCACGAGCGTAGTGGGGAGATCTCCGGGGCTGAGCCAAGGCCCGCTGTTCATTGCCACCATCCGCTGCACCGTATGTTCCAGCTCGCGAATGTTTCCCGGCCACTCATAATTCAGCAGTGCGCTCATGGTTTCTTCCGCCATGCGATGCGCATTACCGTGTCGTGCCAGAAAGTGCTCCACCAGCAACGGAATGTCTTCTCTCCGCTCCCGCAGGGGAGCGAGCCGCACACGCATCACGTTCAGACGGTAGAAAAGGTCCTGCCGGAAGCGTTTCGCTTCTACTTCCAATGCCAGATCCCGATTGGTGGCCGCAATCACCCGGAAGTTCGAACTCCTCTGGGCTAGTGCGCCCACCGCGCGATACTCCTTTTCCTGCAAGACCCGCAGCAACTTCATCTGCATCTCGAGCGGTAGTTCGCCGATCTCATCGAAGAAGGCCGTTCCGCCATTAGCCGCGTCGAGCAATCCCAACTTTTGCGTATGAGCGCCAGTGAACGCGCCTTTGGCGTACCCGAATAATTCACTTTCCATTAAAGGGCCGACCAGCGAAGAGCAATCGACCACTACAAATTGCCCGCGCCCTTCCAGGTTGTGAATCGCCCTGGCCACAACTTCTTTACCGGTTCCTGTTTCGCCTAAGATCAACACTGGAAACCGCGAGCGGCCCATGCGCGAGATCAGCCTATGCACCTGCTTCATCGCGGGCGATTCGCCAATCAGAGTTGATAACGGGGAAACTTCAAATGCGATTTGTGAAAGCACGAGGATTCAGCGGCGGAACCGCTCGTCTTCTTAGTAGCAGCAGAAGAGATAAACTCTCAGGCCGAATTCAGCCTTACCGCAGAGGTGTGCTCGCAGGCGCGGCGCTGGATGCACTTGCGCCAGCCGACGATCGCTCCGACACCGTATCCAGCCTCACCACAAATGCGTTCCGGTGCTCAGCGGACAACGTACTGGCTATTTGCTGCGCTGCCTCAACAGACGGTTCTCTTCCCACCAGCACTCGCCAGAGCGGAACCGCACCTTGCTTTACCGCGAGACTCGCGCTGCCAAATCTCGCGGCATACTCGGCTCGCAGACGCTCCGCGCTTTCGCGGCTCGCGAACGCCCCCGCCTGCGCCGCGTACCAATCCCTCGCGGGATTCTCCACTGGGGCGCTGACCACTTCGATTCGAACTTTCCCCACGCCTGGACCGAGCAGCCCAATCTGCCGGGCTGCCGCTTTAGATAAATCAATGATGCGGCCTTTCACAAATGGACCGCGATCGATGATCCGTACATTTACCGTTTGATCGTTCGCCAGATTAGTTACTTTTAACCAGGTGTTGAAAGGCATCGTACGATGCGCCGCGACCAGCGTCTCCATGTTGTAGATCTCGCCATCAGCGGCGGGGCGCCCGTGATAGGGGACCCCGTACCAGCTCGCTAAACCCTGCTCGGTGTATCCGGCCGGCAGCGCCGCGGACTGTTGCGCCTTCTTCGCGGGCGCCGGAGGAAGCCCGTTACGCGCGACGTGACGATGCCTGTGCGTACACCCCACGCCCGCGATCACGCAAATCAGAATGGGGCTGACGAATAACTTCGAGACTGAATTCATGCCCATCAGGCGCCGCATTTCTCTTTTACGGTTCCGCAATTCGCCCTCATCATCGCACTTATTGAGCAGACGCGGAAGCGGTACGGGAGAGGTAAAACAAATTCCCGCCACTACGTTTAAGGTCCAAAAGTTCGCGTTCGAAGCTCTTTTGAATTTTTTTTCTTGACTTCTATTGCGAACAATCTTATATATGAATCACGCTGCGATCTGTATAGATTGCAAATTTACGTTTAGGGAGAATCTAATTGATGAAGAACGCAACTAAGAAAGCTACTGCTAAGAAGGCCACGAAAAAGGCCCCGGCAAAGAAGAAGAAGTAAATTTACCTCCCGCGCTAGCGGGACATCAACCTTCGCCCTCGGCTCTGCCCGGGGGCGTTTTCTTTTAGAGCCCTCCTTAGTTTTCCTCCCCGAAAAAGAAAAGGCGCCAGCTGAAGCTGGCGCCGGTAAAATTTGCGATTGGCTTTCTAACCTATGGCAGTGTGTAGCGAACGTCGACCCAGTACATGTTGGTATGCGTGCCAGTCGGGCCGCCCGTTGCGACCGACCACGGGTTTCGCGTCAAATAGGAATACTGCGTGATCAGCGATAGCGCTCCGTAATTCTCGTTTTTCCATAAGGTCTGCACGACGCCCATGGTCGCTTCCTGAATCGCGCGGTTGGATGAAGAGCCTTTGTAGCCGTACCCGACGTATACCGGCTTTGCGAGCGTGCTGCCGGCCGCGGTCGAATCGAAGATCTGAGCACGATCAATGTAGATGCCGCCGTAATAGGCGTAAAGTAGCGTGTTCTTCCGCAGATTGGCTTCAAACCCATCCACGGTCGAGTAGGAGTGCAGCGGTGCAATGCTGCCGTCGGCCCGGATCACTACATCAGGCGCCTGCGCAAAAATATAGCGGCCGTTGCCGGAGCCGAAGAAGGTGTTCGCAATCAGGTGAAAATTCTTAGCCACTTCGAAGTTCCCGTTGACTTCGCCAGATGCCGCGGTTGCCGAGTAGCTGTTGTACTTTACTGGATTGCCCATACCCGCCGCGAATTTGAATGTGCGAATCAATCCGGCGGCTTCCACGTGCATCAGCTTGTCGCCCACATGTCCGTCATAAGCGCCTTTGAAGATGATGTCGGGATGTACGTTCGGCGCCGTGTAGTTGGTTCCGCCGCCGTTATTAAACTGAGTGCTGGCGGCTGTGGCGAAAGCCGCGGGAATGGTGGCCGTCGAGGCTCCGTTCGCTCCGCCGGTATACTGCTCCGGATTTTCCAGCGAAACGCCAAAGGCCCAATTGTCGTTCGGATGCGCAACGAAACGGAACTGTGTCTGCCGCGACCAGACGAGACCCGCCTGGTAATTGGTATCCATGTCCTGGGTGTAGAAGATGTCGCTCGGCAGAGGTGACAGGCCTTTGCGGTTCGGCGTCATGAAGCTCCAGTCCTGACCGCCCAGAAACTCAAAGCCGCCTTTCTGCACATCGACGAAGACATTGCGCATGCGGAACGTGTCGGCGTTGCTCGATACAAAAAGTGTCGCGGCCTGATTGCCTAGGAAGTCCGCCTCGAAGTAACCCAAGACCTTCGCGCCCAGGACTTCGGAGTCGACCCGAAAACCGATGCGCGAGTTCTGCGTGCTGAAGTTTGCTTCGGAAAGGTGTTCGCTTGCCGAATTGTTATAGGGAATGCTGCCGAAATTCGTTCCGATTCCGCTGCCGACGTTGGTGGAGCGTCCGTAGAAGGTGGCGTCCACAAACCCCAATGGCGTGAACGTCGTGTTTCCGATGCTGAAGGAGAGAGCCGAGGGTGGCGTAGCGGTATTGTGTTGGCCCGCTCCGCCTCCGAGCACGAGCGGCGCTGTCCCGCCCACCACCGGTATTAATTTGATCGGCGCAATGTTTGAAGCATCCGCATTGGCTGCGTTTGCGCTCGATGAGGGTGTGTTACTTGCTGCTCCGCCATTGACCGGTTGTCCCTTCCCCGAAGCCGCCGGTTGCCCGGCCGCCATCGATTTCTCGAGTAATCTCTGTTGTTCGTCAACCGCCTGCTGCAGACGCTTGATCTGGGCTTCCTGTTCCGCGATCCTGTCGCGCAGTTGCTTCAGATCTTCGGGATTGTTTGACGCTGCCGCGGGAGCTGGGGCTGCTGTGCCACTATCCGGAGAAGCGCTCTGTCCCATCCCAAATTGCACGGTCATCAGCAGGGCACACAGAGTGCCACATATGGTTTTTCTGCTCATAGGCTCCTTTTGAAGGCTTGAAACTGTCCGAGCCGCTCGGCCCGAAGCGAGCACACTCCCACCAGTTCAAGTCCCAGAAATTCAACCCAAGTTACCGGAGTAGTGTTACAGAGCAATTAATACCGTGTAAAGAAGCAAATATCCACAGCGAGACAAGTACTCCTCCGCAACCCCGATGCGGCGCCAATCTGCATCAAATCCAGTCATCCATCTGCGGTGCGCCGTGATAGAACGGGATGTACTCAGAAGCGACTTTTTCGAAAGAGGTTGGGCCTGATAAGAATGCTCCGCTGGAAAAGCTGTTCGCCGGTTGCCGTCGCGCTTGTTCTTCTCTTGTTATCTCAGTCATCCGCCGATGTTTGGGCGCAGGCTGCGATGCCTACTCCGCAAGAGCTCGATCAGTTGCTTGCGCCCATTGCTCTTTATCCGGATGCGCTGATCGCGCAAATCACCGCGGCCTCTACTAACCCGCAGGAGATCCTGGATGTGGACGGGTGGCTTCAGCAAAACGGCGGCCTCAGCGGTGACGCGCTGGCGAACGCGGCTCAGCAGCAGGGCTTCGATCCGCCGTTCCTGGCCTTGGTCAGCTTTCCGCAAGTGCTAAATATGATGGCGCAGAACATAGACGACTACGCTGCGATTGGGACCGCCTTCTCTTCCAACCAGGGCATGGTGATGGATTCCATCCAACGGCTGCGGGCCCAAGCATATGCTTCCGGAGCTCTCCGCAGTACGTCTCAGCTGCAAGTGGTTCAGCAGTCGCCGCAGGTCATTGTGATTCAACCTGCAAATCCGCAGGTCGTGTATGTTCCGCAG
>DATAYL010000544.1:0-63079 GCA_036272575.1 Bryobacteraceae bacterium
CACGGGGCTGATTCATCTTACTCGCGATGGCGGCCGTGTGTGGGAGGACGTTACTCCTAGTGGAATTTCTTCGTGGAGCAAAATTACTCAGATCGAAGCTTCGCATTTCAAAGCCGGGGAGGCATATGCAGCAGTTGACCGTCACCGCCTGGACGACACAAGGCCCTATCTCTATCGGACACATGACTTTGGCAAGACCTGGCAGCCGATTGTGGCCGGCTTTGCCGATCAAGCGTTTCTCAATTCAGTCCGTGAAGATCCGAAGCGAGAGGGCATGCTGTTTGCCGGTACAGAACTCGGACCGTATGTCTCTTTCGATGACGGGGATCATTGGCAGTCCTTGCAACTCAATCTACCTGTGACGTCCGTACGCGATATGGCCGTACACGATAACGATCTCATTGTTGCGACACATGGCCGTTCATTCTGGGTGCTCGACGATATTTCGTCGCTGCGGCAGCTGAATTCGCACATGGAGAGCTCGGCGGCATGGTTGTACCAGCCTGCCCGAGCAGTGCGCACGACCAACGATCGATTTGCAGGGACACCGCTGCCTCCAGAGGAGCCACAGGCGAAGAACCCACCGCTCGGCGCGGCAATCGACTACTACTTGGCGGAAGAGGCACCCGGCCCGATCGAATTGGAGATTTCGGATGTGCACGGCAGGACTATCCGGCATTACTCGAGTCGGGGCAAGGCACCCGCAGCGCCGAGAAATCTCGCCATTGCGCCCCGCTGGCTGCCTCAGGCGGCGTCATTAAGTGAAGCGGCGGGGATGCATCGATTCTTTTGGGACTTACGCTATGGGCGCAAGAGCGAATCGGCAACCGCCGATGACGAAGACACTGGGCTGCAGACATGGATAGGGCCACTAGTCCTCCCCGGCAGTTATCAAGTGAAGCTAACGGTAAACGGAAAGTCTGCCGGTCAACAACGGTTCGAAGTGATAATGGATCCGCGGTCGCACGCAACAAATGCAGTGCTGATGGACCAGCTTCGATGGGCGCAGCGGGCATTCGAAGATATGACGACGGCAAGGGTTGCTGCCGGCGAGATTAGAGGTTTGCGGATTCAGCTCGGAAAGATCAAAGATGGCGCGCGCAACAATACGGACTTGGAAGACAGCTTGGCCGCCGTAGATAAACAAGCCGAGGAGATCCAGAGTGGCGGGGAGAAGGGCCGCGATTCCGGCCTTGATGCGATCAGCCGCGCTTTTCCGATTGCGCTGAACGCATTTGAAGGCGCCGATCGCACGCCTACGGCACAAGCGATTGCACTCTACCAACAGTCTGATCGAATGTTACAGAGCAGAATGACGGAATGGAAGGCAATGAAGCAGCGAACGGTCCCTAGCCTGAATCGACAACTTCACGGAATGGGATTTAGCCCGGTGCAAATTGTCAGGGTTGAAGAGGAGCCGCAAGCAAATTTCTCTCAATAAGTAGTTGATCGCTACCCATATTTTCATGCTCTTTTCAATCCGGTCATCACTAATTACTGAGTGTAGCGGTTGATGCGAATGCAGATTTCCCGCGCCACAGCGTTCATCGGCTTAATTTTGTTTGCAGCCGGTCTATCAGTGCTGTCGGCAGCCGACGTGTATGACACAAAAATATTTACCGAGTTGCGATGGCGCGATATTGGTCCGTTTCGGGGCGGCCGCACGAGAGCACTATCAGGCGTTCCGACTGAACCGAATGTCTTTTACATCGCGCAGGTGAATGGCGGCATATGGAAGACGAACGATTATGGGCATACCTGGAAGCCGATCTTTGATCACGAAGATACAGGATCAGTAGGAGCAATTGCAGTAGCGGCATCTGATCCCAAAGTGATTTACGCGGGGAGCGGCGAAGGATTGCAGCGGCCGGATCTGTCGACCGGCGATGGAGTTTACAAGTCGGTGGATGGCGGCCAGAATTGGAAGCACCTAGGCCTGCGCGATGGGCAGCAGATTCCGCAGATTGCGGTCGATCCGCGCGATCCCAATCGTTTGTTCGTGGCCGTGCTCGGACACCCTTACGGGCCAAATAAAGAGCGCGGCCTGTATCGCTCGACGGATGGCGGCGAGACGTTTCAGCAAGTGTTTTATAAAGACGAGAACACAGGGGCAAACGATGTAAAGATCGATCCGGAGCATCCGGATGTGGTGTACACGTCTTTCTGGGAAGCTCGTCAGGGCCCGTGGGAGAACGCGGCCTGGAGCGGCAAGAATGGCGGAATTTTTAAATCGACTGACGGTGGAAATCATTGGCAAACTTTGACGAATGGGCTGCCGCCCGAAGGAGTGGTCCAGGCGAACCTGGCGATCGCGCCAAGCAAGAGCAGCCGGGTGTTTGCGGCGGTGGCCACGGAGAGTGGCACCGGCATCTACCGATCGGACGATCGCGGCGACAACTGGACCAAGATCACGGATGACGCGCGGCCCGCAGCACGCATCGGCGGCGGCGATTTGCCTGTTCCCGTGGTGGATCCGAAAAATCCCGATACAGTGTACAGCGCGAGCGTGGTGACGTGGAAGTCAGTGGACGGCGGCAAAACGTGGAGCGGTATTCGGGGCGCCCCAGGTGGGGATGATTATCAGGGCATCTGGATCAATCCGACTAATCCCGAACTGATGTTAGCAGTCAGCGATCAGGGTGCAATTGTGACGGTGAATGGCGGCGAGACTTGGACAGACTGGTACAACCAACCGACAGCGCAGATGTATCATGTCGCCGCGGATAATGCGTTTCCGTATCGTGTTTGCAGTGGGCAACAGGAGAGCGGGTCCGTTTGCATTTCGACCCGCGGATCGGACGGCGAGATCACATTTCGCGATTGGCACCCGGTGGGTGTGGAGGAGTATGGCAATGCCGTTCCCGATCCACTCGACTCGGATATCGTTTACGGCGGCAAAGTAACACGGTACGACCGACGCACGGGCCAGGTACAAAATGTCGGGCCGAAACCGGTCCGTGAAGGGGACTACCGCGTGGTACGGACGGCCCCCCTCGTCTTCTCACCGAGAGATCCGCACACCTTGTACTTCGCGTCAAATACGCTGTGGAAGACACGTAATGGCGGCGAGAGTTGGAAACAGATTAGTCCAGACCTGACGCGCAATACGTGGCAGGTACCCGAGAATGTGGGTAAGTATCGCGACGCGCCGAGTGCACGACCGGCCCAACGCGGCGTGATCTATGCCGTTTCGCCTTCGCCACTGAATATCGATATGATTTGGGCGGGAACCGACGACGGATTAGTCCAGGTTACGTCCGATGGCGGCGCGCATTGGAAGGATGTCACTCCGCCAGCACTGACTGCCTGGGCAAAAGTATCGATCATTGATGCCAGCCACTTCGATCAGGGCACGGCGTATGTGGCGGTCAACACTTTTCGTTTGGATGACCTGCGGCCGCATATTTATCGCACGCGGGACCGGGGCGGCAGCTGGACAGAGATCGTGAACGGTATTCCAGACGGAGCGGCTATAAACGTGGTGCGCGAGGATCCGAAGCACAAAGGCCTGCTGTTTGCGGGGAGCGAGCGGGCGGTGTATGTGTCTTTCGATGACGGCGAGCACTGGAAATCACTGCGAATAAACATGCCCGCTACCTCTGTACGGGATCTGCTCGTCAAAAACGACGATTTGATCGCGGCTACACATGGACGCGGGTTTTGGATTCTCGATGATATCGAGCCGCTGCGAGAATTCAGCGATTCGATTGTAAAATCACAGGCACATCTGTTTGAACCACAAACAGCTATGCGAGTGCGCTGGGATACCAATACGGATACTCCGCTGCCGCCTGATGTGCCCGCCGGTAAGAACCCGCCAGATGGCGCGGTCATCGACTATCTACTCGGCAAGAATGCTACTGGCGAGGTCACGCTCGAGATTCTCGACGGCTCGAATCAGCTCGTCAGGAAATATTCGAGCAGCGATCCAGTCCCGGAAATCGACCCCCGCCTTGCTATTCCATCATATTGGGTGCGCCCATCGTTACGTCTTTCGAATGAGCCCGGCTTGCATCGTTTTTTGTGGGACATCCATTACACCCCGCTGCCCCAGAAACGCGAAGAATACCCGATGCAAGCGGTATTCAAGGAGACAGCGCCTGCCACCAACTCGCCTTGGGTGATGCCGGGCCATTACACAGTTCGCCTGACGGCCGGCAAGCAAACTTACACACAACCGCTTACAGTGGAAATGGACCCGCGGGTTCGCACAGCTTCAACAGATCTCGCCCAGCAGTTCACTTTGTCAAAGCAGATTTACGACGACTTGCTGGAAAACACGAAGACGCTGGAAGAAATTCATGCTTATCGCGCGCACTTGCAGCAGCAGATTAAAGCAACGCGAGATAGCAACTCGCAGCAGCTGGTGGAATTAGATGAAACCGCGCAGGCTCTGGAAGGAGAAGCGCAAGGACGAGGTGCGAGGCGCGGAGTTCCCGGACCGGATACGTTGCGGAGTGTGAGCGCAACTTTAACCGCTCTCCTGCAGGGGTTACAGGAAGCCGATGTTGCCCCGACAAGCCAGGTGGTCGCCGCGGTGGCGGAACGGCGCGCCGCCTTGGCGAAGCTCACCCAGCAATGGATGGCGTTGAAGGCAAGAAGCCAATAGAGCTGGCGAGGTGTTTCCCTGTTCCGCGGCGCGCATCTGCCCTCTTTGGCACTCTCAGAAATCGACACGGGCCAAGAACTGCATGGACCTGGCGGGTAACTGATTTGTGATGCCAGGCAGCGGCTGGCCAAACCCAGCACCGGGCGCGGCACCATTGCCGTACGTACCGCTATAGCCGACGAAATTAGAGTGATTTAATACATTGAAGGCTTCGGCGCGGAGCGTGAGTTTTACGCGTTCGGCCCCGAGAGTAAAGGGCCGTTCAATAAAAGGCGAGAGCTCGTAGATAGGACGGCCCCGGCCGGTATTACGCCCGACGACTGCACCGTCAATGACAGGGCGATCAGTAGTTGCGCCAGTATCGCCGCTATTGGTGGTTCCGGTTGTGATGTTATAGGGTAGACCCGAACCGAGCGTGGTTATTCCGCCCAGATTGATATGGAATGGTGCAGCGAAAACGCCGCTTAGAACAAAACGCTGGCGCTGATCGAAGATTGCATCGCCATTTTCGACGCGGCCGGTGAAGTTCGCGTCGTTGGGATTTTGACTCGGGACATCGGGGTCGACATTGTCGATGGCATGAGACCAGGTGTAGCTCGCCAACATTGTCAATCCGTGGCTGAAACGATGACTCAGGTTGACGTCCAGGGCATCGTAGTAGGAGTAACCATTGTTGACATCTGTTTGGATCACGCTATAAGGAGCCTCTGGATTGGTGGCGTTCGTTGAATTACAAGCCAGGTTGTGCTGCTGGTACCACCAGATCCAGTAAGGCCGCGTGCAGTTGGCGGCTTGCGGTGACCGACTCTCGCCCGGAGCGGTTCGGATGAAGGGAGACGGCGCATCCACATCCAGTGGCCGGTTGATTCTGAGCGTGTGAGAACCGACATAGTCCACGCTTAATACCCAGCCAGGCTGGAGCTGGCGCTGGACTCCAAAAGTCCATTGTTCCGAGTATGGATTTAAGAGTCGGCTAGGATAGCCAACCAGGGTAGATGTGGGAAAGAACTGGTTAAGAAAGGCGCTATCACCGGGCCGCACATACAAAGTGCGAAGAGGGACGACGGCTCCCGTGGGAAAGGCGGGAAGCGGCACAGCTGAAACGGTAGCCGGAAAGCCGACTTGGCCTGGCCCGGCAGTGTAGTTGAAGACGCCGGTGGGTCCGGTAAGCGCATAGTTTGCTTCGGAGTTGTCGACAATTTGGGAATAGTAGATGCCGAAGCCGCCACGTATCACAGTTTTCCCCTCATTGCCCCAGTTATAGGCGAAGCCGACGCGCGGAGCAAAGTTAGCACGCGAGTCGGTGAACGTCTGCTGTTCATAACGAAGCCCCAGATTGATGGTGAGATCGGAGCGAAGCTGGTAATCATCCTGCACAAACAACGACCAGAGCGTATCGTTGACAGTGTAGTTGGCGTTCCCGAAGCTCTGTGTGTAGGTCTGGACATTGTTGATGTTGTTGAGATAGGCGGAACTTTCGCAAACTGAGAGAACTTGCGTACAGGTTCGGTACACAAACTCACCGTCATAAACAGGGCCGCCAAACTCTTTGCTGTTCCCACCGCTATGAGCGAAGATGGCGTCAGCTCCGAACTTAATCTGGTGAGGCCCCCAGTTGACGGAGAGGGTATCGTTCGCCTGGTACTGGCGATTCATCAGCAGCGCCGATTGAGAAGTGCCCGATGTGAAAGTGCCCCCGGTCGAGATCGGCACGGAATACTGCGTGCCATAGATTATCGGATCGAACTCGGTAATCGGTGAAGCCAACTGAAACTGCAGACGGACGCTGTTGATGATAGAGGGGGTCAGGGTCGCGGTCTCGCCTAATTCGTCTGAGTAAGTGCGGCGGCGGAAAACGCGATTCACGCTGGGCAGGGTGTTTCCACCAACCGTGCCATTTGGGTTGGTGTCATAGAAACCATCGACATCGCTACGAAAGAAGAGATTGTTCCGGTCGTTAAATTGATGATCGAGGCGCAAGAAGCCGAGCCAGTTCCGGTATTGGCCGATGAAGTTGCCGGGTGCGAGAGGGGATGTCACGGGCGAGGCGCGATTTTCCAGGCTGTATTCGCCGGCGGCGAAAAATTGTGTCCGCTTGCCGGTTCCGATGGGACCGGACAATGACAGGGCTCCCTGGCCGAGCGTATCGTTGGTTAGATCATTGCCACTTGCGGCATTCATGGAGTTGAATCCGGAGAGCTTTGCTTCGGTAGCGGAGGGCCGCCATAAACCCAGAGCTTCTCCATGAAATTCGTTGCCGCCGCTCTTGGTAACGATGTTGATGGCACTCCCGGTGCTGCCACCGTACTCGGCCGAGAAGCCATTTACCAGAATGGTCATTTCTCCCACTGCGGCCAGTGGGATGTTGGAAAGAATCGTTTGGCGCCCCCAGCTGTCATTACCCGTAGCGCCGTCCACTTCAAATGACGTTTGCCGCCGCCCGGCACCGTTGGTGGTGAACAAGTTCTGGTTCATGAAGACGTCACCCTGATTGATGGCAGGACGATTTGCCGCGTTCAGAAGCGGCAGGTAGGTGATCTTGCGGTTGAGTAACGGTGTTGTCTCCAGTTGCACTGTCCCGAGGCGATCTCCGATCTGCGGTTGATCGGTTCGCACTGCGCCGGCCGTTCCAGTAACAGTGATCTCCGTTTTTGCGCCGGCTACGGTGAGTGCAAGCTTGAGATTGGCGGCGGTCCCGCCGGCAAGTGTGACGTTATTGAGATCAGCCGGTGTAAAATTTGCTTTGTTTGCCGTAATGTCGTAGCTGCCATCAACCGGAAGACCGGCAAACCAGAAATTACCGGAAGAATCAGTTTGCGCGGTGCGTTGGAGCCCCGTCAGTTTGTTGGTAACGGCAACTTTCACCTCCGCGAGTGCTGCCTGATTTTGATCTACGATCTGACCGTGAATGGAGGCGGTATCCGGTGTCTGCGCCGCGAGATCTAAGCAGATAGCAAATAGGATAACTGTAGCGCGGAATACTCGGATCAAAGGGATTAATCCAGCGTACAGCATCGGTGATTACTGTTGACTCAAGTACAATATTGCTTCGTCCGCATTGTTGCGTACCCGCCTTGTCCGCGATTCGTCTCGAGCATGATGAGAATGACACGAAAAAGAATCCTCACATTTCTTCTATTTGCAACCGCCGTAATGAACGCGCAAGATGTGAGCCGTCTGAAGGCATTGAAATGGCGGCTAATTGGACCGTTCCGGGGCGGCAGAGTAGTGGCCGTAACGGGCGTTGAATCGCAGCCGAACGTTTATTATTTCGGCGGAGCGGTCGGCGGTGTGTGGAAAACCGCCAACGGCGGCTTCAGTTGGGAATGCGTCTCCGACGGACAGCCTTTTGGCACATCTTCTATTGGGGACATTGCGGTTTCTGAGTCGGACCCTAACGTTGTATACGCCGGGACCGGCGAGTACGACATTCGCGGCAACGTTTCGATTGGCGACGGCATGTACAAGTCGACCGATGCGGGAAAGACGTGGAAGCACATCGGCCTCGAAAACACACGCCAGATCTCCCGGGTGAGAGTGAATCCGAAGAATCCCGACCTGGTGTATGTGGCGGCGCTGGGGCACGTTTGGGGTGCGAACGACGAGCGAGGCATTTATCGCTCGAAAGATGGCGGGAAGACCTGGCAAAAGATTTTTTCGCGCGGTCCGAAAGCGGGCGCGAGCGAACTGGTATTCGATCCGACGAATGCGAACATTCTTTACGCAGGCTTTTGGGAGGCGTATCGCAAGCCCTGGGATCTCGAGAGCGGAGGACCTTCGAGCGGCATCTTTAAATCGACTGACGGTGGAGATACGTGGCACGAACTCACTAAGAATCCCGGGCTGCCGAATGGCACGATTGGGAACATCGGGCTGACGGTCTCGGCAGCGAATCCTGATCGCGTTTGGGCACTGGTCGAGGCGGAAGATGGCGGCGTGTTCCGATCCGACGACGGCGGAAAAACCTGGAAGAAGATGAATGAGGAGCGGAAGCTACGCCAGCGAGCCTGGTATTACGGCCGCATTTTCGCCGATACCAAAGATCCGAATAAGGTGTATGCGACGAACGTGGGTTTTTTCCGCTCCGATGATGGCGGGAAGACCTGGAACGCAATCGCAACACCGCACGGAGACAATCATGCCCTTTGGATCTCCGCAACCGATCCGCAGCGCATGATTGAGGGCAATGATGGGGGCGCGACGGTATCCACTAATGCCGGGAAGAACTGGAGCACTGAAGATAATCAACCCACCGCGCAGTTTTACCGCGTGACACTTGATGACGATTTCCCGTATCACGCTTACGGCGCCCAACAGGACAACACGACCGTGAAGATTGCGACCCGCGGCGCAAGCGGCACGATCGGCGAGCGCGATTGGTACCCGGTCGGCGGCGGCGAAAGCGGTTGGATAGCACCATCGCCGAAGGATTCGAACATCGTTTTCGCCGGTTCTTATGATGGCCTAATCACGCGCTACGATCACCGCGATGGACAGACTCGTAACGTAACCATCTGGCCAGATAACGAGATGGGGTGGGCGCCAGACAAGTTAAAGTATCGCTTTCAGTGGAATTTCCCGCTGCTCTTTTCGCAGCATGATCCGAATCTGATGCTGGCGGGCGGTAACGTCCTGTTCGCTTCGTCCGATCAAGGCCAAAGCTGGAAGCCTATTAGTCCGGATTTGACTCGCAACGACAAAACAAAACAGATTTCATCGGGTGGTCCGATTACCAAAGACAACACCAGCGTTGAATACTATGACACGATCTTCACGGTGAACGAGTCGCCGGTGCAGAAGGGTGTGATGTGGGTGGGGGCGGATGATGGCATGGTGCATTTGACGCGCGATGGAGGTGAGCATTGGCAGAATGTGACTCCGAAGAATGCGCCCGAGTGGATACAGATTAATTCCATGGAGGCGTCTCCGTTCGATCCGGCGACTGCCTACATAGCCGGCACCATGTACAAGTTTGATGATGATCGTCCGTATCTCTACAAGACGACGGATTATGGCAAAACCTGGCAGCAGATCACAAACGGCATTCCGCCGGGAGCGTTTACCCGCTGCATTCGCGAAGATCCGAATAAGCGAAATTTACTCTACGCGGGAACAGAAACAGGCATTTATGTTTCCTTCGACGGAGGCGCGAAATGGCAGTCGCTGCAGTTGAATCTGCCGGTTACGCAGATAGCGGATCTAGCCATCCAGAAACGCGAGCACGAGCTGGTGGCGGCGACTCACGGGAGGGCATTTTGGATTTTTGACGACACGAATGTTCTGGCTCAATTGAGCGATGGATTGGCGGATGAAGACGTCCATCTTTTCCAGCCGAAACATACGTATCGAGCGGCGTTCGGGCACGGCTTTGGACGTGCTCAAGTAGATGCGGGTTCCAATCCCGCGAGCGGCGCCGTTATCTATTACTGGCTCAAAAGCAAACCGAAAAGCGAAGTCACTCTGGAGTTTCTGGACGAAAGCGGCAAGCTGATCAAGAAGTTTTCCAGCAAACCCGCCGAAGCGGAACAAGCATCAGCGTCCGGCGGCGCAGCACCCGAAGGAGAAGAGGAAGGCGAGGAACCACGCGGCGTTCGAAAGCCGCCTCAGGCGCCGGCCGAGCAAGGACTCAACCGCTTTGAATGGGACCTTCGCTATCCGGATGCGACACGCTTTCCCGGTATGGTTCTCTGGGCCGGCAGCGTGCGCGGACCGGCCGTGACGCCGGGAACCTATCAGGTGCGCTTGACTGCGGACGGCAAGACGCAAACCGAAAAATTTGAAATTCGCAAAGATCCGCGTATCGCGACTACGCCCGAGCAGTTTGCGGCGCAGCTCGCGCTGGGGCTTCAAATGCGCGATAAGCTGAGCAGAACCAACGAAACTGTCATTCAGATTCGGCAAGCGAGGAAGCAGATAGACGACCTCACCACACGTTTAGGATCCGGATCTCAGACGGAGAAATCAAAAGCCGTGCTCGACCGTGCTAAGAGCCTTTCCGCCGAGATGACGCAAATTGAAGAAGCGCTCTATCAAACGAAGAGCCGGGCGAGCGAGGATCCGCTAAACTTTCCTGTCAGGCTGAACAATAAACTCGCGGCTCTACTGTCCGATGTTGAGTCGTCGGATACGCAGCCGACGTCCGCCGATCAGCAAATATATGAGGATTTAGCGACGGAGATCAATGCGCAATTGAAGGCGTGGAATCAAGTGATGGAGGTCAAGATTCCCACCTTTAACAAAAGCGTGAGGGAGGCTGATGTGCCGGCAGTTATCTTGAAGAAATCGAGCGAACCTTCTTCCTGATGACAGCGGTCGACCTTTCAAGTTACGCCGGGCTGACGGCCATGATCCTGCTGACCGTCAATATTCTGCTGGGATTGATTTTGTCTACCCGCTATAACCCGCCGCGCCGCTGGTGGCCTTACGGGCGCAGGCGCGTCTTCGACATTCACAACTGGACCGCCTACATTGCGCTTGGACTGGTGGTGCTGCATCCGGTTCTTCTTCTCTTTTCAGCCACCGCCAAGTTTCACGTGCCGGACATCATTCTTCCGTTAAACTCTCCCGGCCAGCGCCTTTATAACTGTTTTGGCGCAGCAGCGTTTTACCTAGTGTGCTTCGTTGTCACCACGTCGTATCTACGCAAACGTATGACGTTCCGTTTTTGGAAGGCTTTTCATTACGTGGCCTACGCCGCGGGAGCGATGTTATTTCTTCATGGGATCATCATCGATCCAAATTTGAAGAAACAGTCTCCAGATCTGCTCGATGGCGAGAAGGTTCTGATCGAGATTTGCGCCCTCTTGGTGATTACCGGCTCACTGGTGCGAATCCGATATGGAGCCAAAATCAAACGCCCTGCAGCTCTAAAGATGGAGTTCGATGATACTGTCTGATCAGCGCTACGGCAGCTTAGGAGCCGGGGTCACGGCAATCGGTTCTCCGGCGAAAAGCGTCGATGCACCCGAAGCATAGGCGGCTTTGTTGAAATTCGCCACATCGGTTTTCAGCAAATCGTTGAAGGCTGATAAGCGTTGCCGGACTTGAACGCTGAGATTGTCCATATGTTGCCGGAGAAGATCGTTGGGCGGCTCATCGTACGCGCTGGCGAGTTCGCCCGCAAGTCCTTCTACATTGGCATGGAGAGCTGTGAGTTGATGGATATCATCTTCTTCCACATCATGCTGGATATTGGGATCATAGACGCTGTCTTTGGCCGATTTGAGTTTGGCACGAAGCTCGTCGCTCTCATGCAGGACGGAAGCATATTTTTGAGTCTCGCTCGTTTCTGACGAGAGGCTCTTTTTAAGTTCAGCGATTTGGCGATCCATGGTATCGATGCGCTCGATCATATTATTCAGGGCGATCATTTCGTTGCGCAATGTGAGAGCCGCTTCGGTTTGATTGCGGAAGTTTTCGGCATTTATGTTGAGGTTCGGATCAGGCCGGACTGCGACTGCGGCTTTTTGGGTTTTACCGTTTACCGTAACAGCCACTTCATATTTGCCGGGCAGCACTGCAGGACCGGTTGTGAAGAATCGAACCTCCTCGAGTTCTCCAGGCTCGAGGGGACTGGTCGGAATACCGGAATCAAGGCGCCGGGCACCCTGATACCGCATGTCCCACACATAGCGGTTGATGCCGGCGTTCGAGGGGCCGTAATGAGTTGCTACGACGTTTCCTTTGTCGTCCGTGACGATGATCTTCGCGGGCGTTTGATGCGCCTGCTTCTGTTCAGGCGAAGCTTCCAGTTTCGCTTTAAGCAAGTAATCGATGACAGCTCCGCGGGGCGCGTTGGGAGCAGAAAACGGCACCGGATTGTTTTCGTCTAAAGTCCAGTGATGAAGGAGGATCCCGTCACTGGCGCTGAAAAGGTGGAAGTCGTTGGCCTGTATCTCTGCCGATAGCTCCTCGAGCGGACGCAAGTTGTCGAACACGAAAAATCCGCGGCCATGCGTGGCGACTACCAAGTCATGGCGTTCTTTCACGAATTTCAGATCCCAAACAGGCGTGGTCGGAAAATGCGCTTCAAATTGACTCCAATGGCCGCCGGCGTCGCGCGAGTAGTATAAGCCCCGTTCGCTTCCGGCAATCAAAAAATCACGAAGATTCGGATCCTCACGAACCACAACCACCGGCGCATCGGGCAAGCCGTTCGTCAGCCGATGCCAGGTTTGCCCATAGTCACCTGTCTTAAAAACGTAAGAGTGGCGGTCGGCGAGCTCGTGTGCATCAAAGGAGACATAAGCAGTTCCGGCATCGAAAGGCGACACGCCGATTTGATACACGCGGGTCCACTGCGGCGCTCCCGGAATGTTCGGATCCACACGCGACCAACTCTTGCCGGCATCGCGCGTCACTTGCACGCATCCATCGTCGGTACCGACCCATATCACCTTCCGGTCGGTGGGCGCTAGCGTGATGGAGAGTATAGTATCGTAGCTTTCCGCGCCGCTGATATCGTGATGGACGGGAGCGCCTGAGATCACTTGCTTGCTCTTGTCATTGCGCGTTAAATCGCCGCTGATCGGAGCCCAGGATTGGCCGCCATTGGTTGACTTGAAGACGACGTTGCCGCCGAGATAGACCTCATTGGCATCTTTCGATGAAACGGCGATGGGGCTGGTCCAGTTGAAGCGGTATTTCAAGTTTGCGGGCGGCGTATTCTCGACGCTTTGGACATAAGGGCGCACGAAATGAGAAAGATGATTCCGCTTGTCGAGACGTTCGATGAAACCATTCTGGGCATCGGTGTAGATAACGTTGGAATCGCTGAGAGCAGGGACGGCATATTCACCGTCACCGCCAACAACCGAATACCAATCAGCATTGGTTACGCTGCTGCGGCCAGGATTGCTCGACGGCCCGCACCAGGCACTGTTGTCCTGGAGGCCGCCGCATACAGTGTAGGGCACTTGCGAGTCGATCGCGACCTGGTAAAGCTGCTCGACCGGCAATGAATCGACAAAGCGCCACGATTTGGCAGCGTCCATGCTCAAGAATACGCCCCCGTCGTTGCCCTGGATCATGCGGGACGGATTTTGGGGATCGATCCAAAGTGTGTGGTGATCCGGGTGAACGCCGTGATCGGCTTGGTGTGCGGTTTTTCCGCCGTCGTCCGATTCCATCATTTCGAAAGACAGAAAATAGATCTTGTTCTCGTCGACGGGCGAGACCACCATGCGGGAAAAATAAAATGGGCGAACGTCAAGAGCGTGATTATCGCTGACCTCGCTCCAATGATTTCCCATATCGAACGATTGCCATAACAAACCTTTTTTTGCGGCGATCAAGGCGTAGAGATGACTTGGGTTACTCGGCGCAGAGGCAATCGCGATGCGACCAAGCGGACCTGCCGGCAGCCCTTCCGATAATTTTTTCCAATTTTCGCCCCCGTCCGTGCTGCGATAGATCCCACTGCTTGCTCCGCCATCTTCGAGCGTCCACGGATAGCGGCGGAAGTGCCACATGGCGGCATAAAGCACCTGAGGATTATCCGCTTGCATCGTCAAATCTGAAACACCGGTGGTATCGTCCACAAACAGAACTTTCTTCCAGGTTTTGCCGCCATCCATGGTGCGAAAAACCCCTCGGTCTTCGTTGGGCCCCCAGGCATTTCCCAACACGCCGGCGAAAACGATATTGGCATTGTGTGGATCTATCAGGACACGCGAGATCTGGCCAGCGTTCTGCAGCCCCATGCATTTCCAGGACGCGCCGGCATCCGGTGACAAATAAATACCCGCGCCATCAATCACGTCGTTGCGAACATTGGCTTCGCCGGTGCCGACCCAAACCAGATTGGGATTGGTGGGCGCCAGGGCAATCGAACCAACGGATGCCGTCGCTTCATGCTCGAAGACTGCTTTCCAGGTGATCCCGCCGTTGGTGCTCTTGAAAACGCCGCCGGCGGCTCCGCCGGCGTAGTAGAGATCCGGATTGCCAGGTACACCGACTACCGAGGTAACTCTTCCGCCTGCTACAGCCGGGCCGAGGTTTCGGAAGTGCAGATTGTGAAAGATGTCTGTTTCTTCAGGATCGGCCGGTGGAGGGGTGCTGTTTTGCGACCAGAGACGATTGGTCATCAGGACACAGAGGAATGCCACAGGAACAAATAAGTAGAAACGTTTTGACATAAGCACACTTTGGCGAAGATATGCCCCCGCCGGTACTCAAAAAGATAGCAGTGAGTTGACGAAAGCTCTGCTTATGTCTAGCGGCACGCAGTGCAGTGGCCTCGGCGGCGCGCTGGAATTGATAGCCGGGACGGTATAGTCTGGGAGTAAAGTGTCGCCCGTACGGATTGCGCCAGCACTGTGCGGTTCATCGGCGGGACCAAATAACGAACCACCTTCGAGCCGCTTCCATCGGCGCAATTCGGATCGCATGCCATTTTGCCCTGGATCGTTACACATGTGCCGGCGGGCCCCGTCTCTTCCGCATTTGGCCCGTTGTTGGACCAACCGAATATTTGCGACAAGTTGGGATTGCAGCGTTCGCATGCTCCAGTTCGCTTGGCCATCCAAAGTTCACCGGAGCTAAGTAAAGCAAAACGGCCGCCGTTATCCACCACGGCCGCCCGATGCCGCCAGTTCTCTTTAGAACATCGCGCCGTAACCGAGCACGTGGGCCAGACTGCCCTTCGTCCAATCGCCAGAGAGTCCCCGGTAAACCGGTGGGTCGGGTCAACCATAATAAGCGGAATGTGCCAGGCTTCCTCGTAAACCGTCGTCAGCTTGCCTTGCACCATGCCGTGCGCCCGGAGCATTCTCCATGACCGGCAACAAAGACGATCACGGTATTCTCGAAAACGTTGGCGGGCACCATATTTTCGAACACGTCGAGCACTCCTCCGATGTCGGAAACCACGATTTGCATGAGCTCGGTATAAGTGTCCAAGCCACGCTTCCAGTAACTGTAGGGGAACTTGGCGACGCCCAGATTCAGATGGTCCTGCGGGTTCCGATTAGGATACATTTCAATGGTGGCCATGTCCTGCGACGGATCGTCACTGATTCCGCCCCACACGCCCTGCGCGAAATCGTGAATGAAGGCATGGGTCGACAGCTTGTTCTCAAGCAGAGCTTCGCTGTTACTCTGTGCCCGGGTCTCATATCCTGCCAATAAGCCGCCACCTGTTACAGCCACGGTGGACTTGAGAAAATCTCTGCGTTCAGGGTTCCTCGTCTTGAGGAAGCTATTTAGGTTCGCCTAAGCTAGTTACCGTTCCCGAACTTCGGAAAGGTAAGGGCATCGGAAAGGTAAGAGCAGGAGTTGTGGAGGTATAAAACGGGGTATACTTTCTTTCTTACTTAGAGTAAAATTGCTAGGCCACTGCAAACGCCGCGCTGTCGATTGGCTACTTTGGTATGCAAGTTACAAAGCACCAGTTATCAGTCCCGGACGAAGCTGTGCTCTTTGAACTGAAAAGGATTTTAGCCAGTCCCGGCTTTTTCCGCGCGTCCCGAATGCAACGTTTCCTGACTTTCGTGGTAGAGGGGCGCCTTGCCGGCAAGCATAACTCAGACGAGCTTAAAGAGAGCCTGATCGGTATAGCGGTATTTGACCGCCACGCCGATTATGATCCCAAGAGCGATCCGGTGGTTCGAGTGGAGGCGCGGCGGCTGCGCGCCAAACTCGAGGGGTATTATGAGGGGCCTGGGAAAGAAGACGCGGTTCGGATAGATCTCCCGAAAGGCTCCTATGTGCCGGTCTGGGACTGGCAGCGTGAACCGGCGAGCCTCGTACAGAAACCCGTTCCCGCACCGGCCCTTCGATGGTTAGCTCCTGGCGTGGCGGCAACCGGATTTCTAATTGTCCTAGCCATTCTGTTCCTTGGCCGGAGCGAATGGCGGGAGCGCTTTTTGGCGGGTGGACATTTGACGGGTAAGGATATGAAAATCCGGTCGCTCGCTGTCCTTCCCTTTCGCAACTTATCCTCGGACCCAAAGCAAGAATTCTTAATCAGCGGACTTACTGACGAGATTATTACCGATCTGGCCAAAATAAAAAATTTAACGGTCATTTCCCGCACGTCGACAGATAGTTATCGCTCCTCGACCAAGCGACTGCCTGAAATCGCTGGCGAGTTACACGTCGATGCCATTGTGGAAGGCACCTTTCTGACTTCCGGGACGCGCGTACGCGTCACGGCGCAGCTCATAAGAGCGTCAACGGACAGTCATTTGTGGGCGGAAACCTACGAACGGGATGCCTCCGACATCTTCGCCCTGGAAACCGAAATTGCGCAAGACATTGCGCATCAGATCGGTGTGACCCTAAGTCCGCAGACAAGTAGCGAGGCTGTCGATCGCCCCAGCAGCGGAAATGCGTATGAAGCCTATCTGCGAGGGCGCTACTTTTGGAACAAGCGCACGCTCGACGGCCTCCAGAAATCGATCGCCTATTACCGGAAGGCAATTCAGATCGATCCGGATTATGCAAATGCCTACGCGGCACTCGCCGATTCATATGTTCTGCTGAGCTCGTATGGGGGACCCTCGCCCGCCGAATCGCTCATTCATGCTCGGGACGCTGCGGAACAGGCACTTCGGCTCGACAGCAGCCTCGCGCAAGCGTATACCGCGCTCGCGGCGGTAAAGATCGATTATGACTGGGACTGGCAGGGAGCTACCAAAGAATTCAAGCGGGCTCTCGAACTGAGCCCGAGTTACCCGACCGCGCATCATTGGTATGCCCTCCATCTTTCCCGCCTGGGGCGGCACAAAGAGGCCGAAGCGCAAGTTCAGCGTGCGCTCGAACTCGATCCGCTCTCTCTCATCATCAACACGGACGCGGGCGAAGTGTTCAATTATGCCAGAGATCCCGATGGCGCCCTGCTTCATCTCCGCAGAACGCTGGAACTGGATCCGAACTTTGCCGAGGCTCACCTCGTGCTGGGGAAGGTTTACGAACAAAAACACGACTTCGAGCAGGCAACGAACGAGTTCGACACGGCAAATCGCCTCTTCGGAGATGCACCGAATATTTGGGCGCTCCAGGGCAGCGCTCGGGCCGGCGCCGGAAAACGGAGTGAGGCGCTCGCTATTGCCCGGAAGCTGGAGGATGCGTCCCAAAAGCGCTATGTGTCTGGCGTCGATATTGCAATTGTGTATTGTGCTGTCGGGGATCGCGACCGCGCCATGAACTGGTTGGAGAAAGCCTACCAAAACCGGGGAAAAGGGCTCAACATTATTGGAGCCGATCCGCTGTTCGACAGATGCCGCTCTAATCCACGATTTGTGAGCCTCCTGAAGCGTCTTCAACTCGTTGGCGGCCTGCACAACTAAAATCGGTCTGTGACACAGGTTCCGGAAGTTCATCTTTGGATGGTGAGGTTATTCGGAAACCGCGAAGACTTGGCCGCTTATTATCACGTCCTCTCGTCAGACGAGCGCAGCCGTTCCAGTTCTTTCGCCTTCGAGCATCTGTCCACGAGATTTATCTTTGCCCGAGGCGTCCTTCGTCTGCTCGCGGGATCTTATTTGGACGTATCGCCGGAAACGGTCCAATTTGCTTATGGACCGGCCGGTAAGCCGCGGATCCAAACTCCGTCTTCTGATCTCATGTTTAACCTTTCCCATTCGGAAGATTTGGCGGTGTACGCCTTCACTCGAGGCTGCGAAATCGGGGTGGATGTCGAGCGCCAGCGGTCTAGCCCAGACCTGCCCCAGGTTGCCGCGCATTTCTTTCACCCGGACGAGCTCGCCGATCTGAACGCCTTGCCGGAAACCGATCGTACGGCAGCCTTCTTCAGGTGCTGGACCAGGAAAGAAGCTTATTTGAAAGCGCATGGCGGCGGTTTGTCAATTCCGCTCGACAGTTTTCGAGTCAGCTTGGGGTCAGATGAAGCGGTTCCGCTTTTGCAGCGGGATTCAGCTAATGCTTTTACCGGCTGCAGTGTCCACGGATTTGTTCCAGCAGCCGGATATGTAGCGGCACTAGCGTATCAGGGCATCCTTCGTTCACTCGTCTTCAGGCCAGCAGCCACCGCCTCGCAATTGCGGTCTAGTACTTCTTCGAAAGCGCGGCCCTAATGTAGTGGTACTAGGATGAGTGGCATATGCCGCTACAAAGATCTACCGTAGGGGTACCCATATCAACTCGCGCCTGGAGGCGCGCCTTCATGAAAAAACATTTGGGACTGTTGGCAGCGGCAGGCCTTTTCCCCCTCGCGCTTTGTTTTGCTGAATTCGCTGCGGCCCAGGAGCAATCGGCCGGGGTCACTTCCCCGCCGAAAGTGCTAATTATTTCTAACGAAACTCTTAAGCCGGGCGTTTCGCCCAGTACGCACAAAAAAACCGAAGCCGCCTTCGTCCAGGCCTTCAGCGCGGCAAAATGGCCCGAGCACTACATGGCCATGGATGCGCTCTCCGGCCGAGATCGAACGATTTTCGTTTACGGTTACGATTGCTTCGATTCCTGGCAGAAAGATTTGGCCGCTACGGCCAAAGAGCCCACTCTCTCAGCGGCTTTGGACAGCGCGATTGCGGCCGATGGCGCGCTGCTCGAATCGCATGAATTAAGCGCCTTCACGTATCGGCCAGATTTGAGCTTACGAGCTCCAGTCGATTTGGCGCACATGCGCTATATGGACATAACCATTTTCCACGTCCGATCTGGACACAACGAACAATTCGATGCACTGGCAAAGATGTACATAGACGCTTACCAGAAGAAGCCCGATGTACACTGGGCCGCATTTGAGAAAATGTATGGAGTCGAAAGCGGCAACAGATTCATCGTTATCACGCCAAGGAAGTCGCTGGCGGAAGTTGACCAGGAGATGGTCGATGATAAGGGCTTTGCATCCGCGGTTGGCCCGGACCAGATGAAGAAGTTACAGGAACTGACGGCGGCCGCGGTCGAGTCAACGGAGTCTCATGTATTCCAGATCAATCCCAAGATGAGTTACGCGCCCGAGGCCATGGTCAAGGCCGATCCGGAATTCTGGACTCAGAAATAAGCGTTGATACAACTACGTTGGAGCGCGGCGAGAGGCTTTAAGCGGCGTCTCGGCGGCTGAGATTCTTCCGTTTTCCGCTTTTGATCGTGGACTCGCCTTCCACCACGGCGAGTGCCTGTGCCAGTTGCTCGGCCAGCAAAGGAGCGAATCGCGAGGCGGTCAGGCTTTCATGATCACCCTCGATCGGTCTGACGGTAACCGCCGAGCACAACTTACTCCAGCCAAGCGTTGCATCGTTACCGCGTAGGGGCGAATTGTCCGTGCAGCGAAAGAGTTGGAGCTCTCCTTTGTAATGCCGCGGAACGTATTGTGTAAGAGCGAAGTAATTGCGATGCTCGACACTCGCTACCGAAGCAGGAGCGTGGCGTCCGGCCGACCGCATGGCAGCTAATTTCCGCTGTTCGAACGTAGCCTTCAGGCGATTGACAAGCACCTTGCGCCGCTCCGGTCCCAAGATAATCTGCTTCAGCGTCGATCCATATTTTAGGCCGAAGCGGTTCAGCACGCTCAATTCGTCCAGCTGTTGCCGGTTGTATCGCCACTCTGCGGTGTCGAGTAGGCCGAGAAATGCGACATCCTGGCCCATGGATCGTAGCTGCTGCGCCATTTCAAAAGCCAGGATCCCGCCGAACGAGTAGCCGACCAGAGAATAGGGACCCTGGGGCTGTACGCGGCAAATCTCAGTCAGGTAAGTGCTGGCCATCTCTTCCACATTCGAGAGCACTTCACCATTAGAATTCAGTCCTTGTGTCTCCACCCCGTAAACAGGGCGGTCGGGCAGCCGTCGTGAAACGAATTCGAAATTGACGACGTTACCCCCCAGCCCTGCTATAAAAAAGAGCGGCGGCTTGGACCCTTCGGCGCGAAATGGCACAACTGGCGAACGCTTCTCTACCTTGTTTTCGCCCCTGATCAAGGCGGTTAACGCGCGAACAGTTCTTGCGTCTATAAGAGCGCTCAGACGAATTTCGGTTCCGTATTGCTCACTGATACGCCGCATCAGCCGGGCTGCGGCCAGGGATTCTCCACCAAGCTCGAAGAAGTCATCCGTCGAACGAATCTGCGGAACCTTGAGAAGCTCACCGTACCAAGCGCAAAGATTTTGCTCGATAGCTTTCGATTCGTCATCCAGAGCCTCAACATTGCTAACCGGCTCGTGCACGATCTCACTCGTTAAAACCTGTAAGCGTTCTTCGGCGGCGTGTTGCGCCAGAGCCGAGCGATCGATTTTACCGCTCGAGAGCAAGGGCATCTCGGGACAGTGGCTTAGTGCGGCCGGAACCATGTAAGCGGGCAAAGTCTCTTGCAAATGTCTGCGCAGGTCCGATTTTTGAATTGGTGAACCGTTCGAAGTCGTGTAATAGGCGGCCAGCTTCTTTTCACCGCTCACGTCTGGTACGGCGAGCACTACGGCTTGTTGCACCTGCGGATGCCGGTTGAGCGCTGCTTCAATTTCTCCAAGTTCGATCCGGTACCCACGGATTTTCACCTGCGAATCCAGACGGTCCAGAAACTCCAGCTCCCCACCCAGGTTGACGCGGACCAGATCGCCGGTTCGATAGACCAGATTCCTATCTTGCATATCGAATGGATTGGAGATGAACCGCCGGCTCGTCAATTCCGTGCGGCCCAGATAACCACGTCCTACGCTCGGTCCTCCGATCAGAAGTTCACCGGGCGCGAGTGGGGGTAGCAAGCGGTTCCATCGATCGACTACATATAAGCGCGAATTAGCGAGGGGTCGCCCGATCGGAATAGTCTCGGAGGGATGCTCGACCAGACTCACTGTGGTGCATATCGTAGCTTCAGTAGGGCCATAGGCGTTAAACAGTTTTCCAGGAATATGCTCGACCAAAAGAGATGCAAGCGCCGGAGGAAAAGCTTCGCCTCCCACCAAGCACATCTGCAATCCGGCCAAAGCAGCGGCACCGGCCGGGTCGCTGACCAGGATGCGCATTAGCATCGGAGTTGCCAAAAGGTGCGTTACGCCATATTGCTCCATCTGCTCAGGTAAAGAGCCTGGGCCGGAAAATACCGGCAAGCCTCCGTCGCCTCGATGCAAGACGACGTGAAAGCCGCGCGACAGTGTCCATAGCAATTCCACAACCGAAATGTCGAAAGAAATGCTGCTCATGGCGAGCCATACACCTGATTTACATGCAGCTGGATCTGTTCCAGCCAATTGATCAAGAGCCAGAAAAAACGCCGACAGATTGCGATGTTCGATCATCACCCCTTTGGGCGTGCCGGTCGAGCCCGACGTGTAAATCACGTAGGCCAGGTTATTTTCACTGACATTCGAGTGGACTGGTGCTGTGCTTCGATGCCGCCAATCATGCGACTCGTCGTCTACCGTTACCGTCAGCGTAGCCGAGTCATCCAGTCGATAGGCCAGGCTCTGGGAAGTGATAACAATTCCGGCGGCCGAATCCTGCAAAACCGTTTCGACTCTCTTCCACGGAAGAGCGGCATCAAGAGGAAGAAAGGCCGCGCCGGTCTTTAGAATCGCCAAAATAGAGATCAACAGTTCGTGTGATCTAGCGAGATGCACCGCGACCATCGTTTCGGGTCCGCTGCCAAGGCTCACCAAATGACTCGCTAGCTGATTGGCGCGTTCATTCAGTTCCCGGAAGGTCATTTCCGTGCCGTCGAATGTGGCCGCCACCCGATTTGGATCGCGTTGACTAAATTCCTCAATTCGGTCCTGTACGAAATCTGAGCCGCTGGCATCCGTAATAGTAGCCGCAGCCCCGAGATAAGTTTGCTGTAACTCAGGTGAAACCAGGCTTATCTCGGATATCAGCTGCCCCGTCCGCGTCAGAAACTCTGTAAGGACGTGTTGGAGGCAATCCAGCAAGATGTCAGCCCATGTGGAGCTGAAGCGTGTCGAATCGAAAGAAATACCAAGAAACGCGTCCGCTCCTCTGGTACAAGAAATCACGATGGCCTTGCCCAACCGCTCGGCAAGAGCGGCCGAGTCTGCTAGAGAAGCGGCGCTCACGATGTTCGGGATACCGGAAAGCTCATTTCTGCACTCGGGCGCTGCCGAATCGTTCAGACTCGCAAGCGGTAGCTCCGGGGCCTGTACGATGGCTGCTGAGATCGCGTGTAGCCAGTCTTCGACACGAGTATCTCCGCCCAAAGGCACTTGCGCGAGTTTAACGAAAGGCGAATCGGGGTGCCTAATCTGGTACACCCATATAGGCAATTGCTCTCGATCTGACCCCACGTAGCAGCCAAGGACCTGGCTCCACGAAGCAGCTAAGAGACACTCTAAGGAAATTCCGTTCCTCGAAAAAACTTCTATGACGGAGACTAACTCGGGTGGTAGGCCACGAGTGGCAGACTGCCGCCCAGGCACAAGTTCGGCACTTCGGTTTTCGCTAAGTTTCACGGCAGTTTGGTAAAAGAGCGGAGAACGAACACGTGCTCCAGAGACTTGGTGAGAGCTGGGCGGTTAAATTCTCAACTGTCGTGGCCAAAAGCTCATATTGGCACTTACTTAATTAGCGAATTTTACTTGGAATAGGAGCGTCATGAGAACAATCGTTAACACCGCGGCCGAAATGGCAGCAAATTTGTAATCGCGATCGAGCAGGAAAGCCACCGCGGCAACCGCGACCCGGGCCATGGGAGTCAAGATTAGGATGCAAGTAGCCAGGGCGAATAGCGGAAGCGGATTTCCTGAGCGGAGCACGCGCCAGGAGAACGGCGCCAGCGCCTCGGCCACAATCGGCGCATGAACCGCCAACGTCATCAGTATGCCGGCGGCGAAGAGCAGCGTGCTAAGCATCATGCCGGCTAACAAGGCCCGGTAAACTGCAGAGTACAGCCGATCTCCGGGATCAGCTGACTTAACCGGTTCGACCGCTACCTCTTTCACCTCTTTATGCCCCACTGCTCCTATCCAATCCCCGGCAGCAACAAGCCGAACCGTTCCCCCAGCGCCTTCGCCAGCATCGAGTAGGAGATATAAAGCACCAGAACCGAAAAGATCCACTTCAACGTCGAACTGTGCAGGCGATTCATAATGGAAGTGCCAAGCGTCGCTCCGAGCGTTGTTCCGATCGCGATCGGCGCTACCAGTGCAAATTGAATCAGCCCGGCAACCAGAAAGACAGCAGCACTGACTGCCGCCGTGATGCCAATCATCAGCTTGCTCGTGCCAACCGCCACCTTCATGGGGACGTTCATGTACCGATTCATGGCGGACACTTTTAGCACACCACCGCCGACGCCCAGCATTCCCGAGGTAATCCCCGCCAACAGGGAGATGGCAGGGCCGGCATAACCGCCGGTTACTACGTAATTCACCGCCCTGTTCGCCGCTTTATCCTTATACACTCCGCGTAAATTGAGAAAACGTGTGATCGCGTCCTGCGTCCCCGTCGCAAACTCGTCATTCCTGATCTTTCGATCGTCCAGGCTGCGGGTGGCGAAGTTCGCGTACGCAAGATATAGGAGAACCAGAGCGAAGACTAATAACATGACCCACTCATGCGCATGCAGGGCAAGAAGGCTGCCCACAATGGCGCCGGCTGTAGTGAACACCTCGAGAAACATCGCCAATTTCAGGTTTGTAATCCTTTGGTCGACGTAGGACGATCCGCCCGCATTCGAAGTGGCGATCACTGAAACGATGCTGGCCGCTACGGCGCTCTTCATGGGAAGATGAAATCCTAGGACCAGCATCGGAACGATAAACATTCCGCCCCCTACTCCCAGGAGGGAGCCAAACAGTCCAGCAATCGAGGCGCCGCCCGCCAGCACCAGCAAAGTGACGTACGAATTTACCATCACGTATTCACTATGATGCCCTGTCCCTCCAAAACAGAACCGCGCGCAAGCGACGTTCGGGCCTGCTATTGAATTTGGGCCTATCCGCGCAACTACTTCTCGCCGTTTATTGAAATGCTTAACGCCTGCGAAAGATCGATGGCCGCCAGGTTCGAGATGAATTGATCGCTCCAGACCGATTGATCACTCCAAACGGTTTGATCGCCCCAGACTGTCTGATCACCCCAGACCGTTTGAGAGCTGGTTACGACTTGCGTACCCCAAATCGAATTCGAAGCCCACGTTGACTGCTTGCCGGATAACGACTGGCTCTTGCAAATCGAGCTAGAACTGCAGGTAATGGTTGCCGCGCCTGACGAAGCGGAGTACACAGCAGTGGGCGACAGCGCCGAACCCCAGAAAAAAGTGGAATCCGCTAGCGCGGCGGCAATGTCCAGATATCCGGCGCCAACCGTAAAGATGTCGTATTCGCTGGTGAAGGTCTGACCAGTGGTTGGATCGGTGGCGGTGCTATTGGTTGGAAATTGCTTATATGCCGTCAGCATCAAACGAGCCTTCACCTGGTCGGGCGTTAACTTGGGGTGAGCCTGCAACAGTAACGCAGCGGCTCCGCTTACTACCGGGGCGGCCATACTGGTCCCACTCAGCGTGAAATACGAGGTCGATGTTGCCGTTGAATCGGTCTGCTCGTAGTAGCTCAGCGGCACCAGATTTTGGGGATATTGCGCCGGCAGGCTGCCGTTTGTCGACATCAAGGACACCACGAGATTGCCGGGCGCGACCAGATCCGGCTTAACGACATGATCGATCGCACTCGGCCCCTTGGAACTGTAACTCGCAATCAGATCGTCTGAGCGATCGGGTGTGCCCATCGTCTTCATGGCGCCTACTGTAATGACATATGGATCGTTACCGGGCGCCGTGATCGTGCCATAACCGTTATTGCCGACCGGATTGTCGCGGCCGTCATTGCCCGCCGCCACCACCACTACGATACCGGCCTGCCACGCTGCTTCCGCAGCCTGGCACAAAGGATCCTGCGAGTAGCTCTCGTAAACCGGACGCCCGAGCGATAAATTGATTACCCGGATATTGAACTGGGACTTCAACTGAATCGCCTGCTGAATGGCGGCTATGACGATGCTGTCCGAACCTTGACCGGTTCCATCGAGCACTTGCAGATCGATCAGATTTGCATTTGGAGCCACGCCCCGAAACCAGCGCGTGCAGGCGTTGCATTGAGAATCGCTGCCCGTTCCGGCCAGAATACCGGAGACGTGCTCGCCATGACCGTAATAATCGGTTCCATCACTTCCGACGAAGCTCTGGCTATAAACGACGCGGCTTCTGTTCCCGCCCTGCAGGTCATCGTGCGGAGAAATTCCACTATCGATCACTGCCACGCCGATGCCAGAACCGTCGAGACCGAAATTCCAGGCCGCGGGAGCCTTCACAGCCGCTGTCGTGTTGTCCAGCATCATGTGCACCGGCCGATCAGGCCAGATAGCCGCCACCCGGGAGTCCGCCGCGAGCGCCGATAAGCGGTCTGCCGGCAAGGTGTAACTTCCGCTCCGGATCATTTTCAGTTCCGAGCGGAGCTGCCCTCCCAGGTCACGCACCATCTGGTGATGCGCTGGCGTCGGAGCCTCTTTAAATTGCACGATCACCCGGAGATTCGAGCTCGTATTCAAGTGACGCAATTCCTGCGACAAATAAGCTTGTTGCGCAGCGGCCGGCCAGTTGAGACCCGCCGCAATAAATACAGCTAAAATCATGCTCTTCATTTACTTACGCGTTCGCCTCGCTGCTACGTATCCTCTCCTGGCATCCTCAACACTTGCCTGGCTGGACACTGGCATTATCAGCTTCCCAGCACCATTCCAGAGCTTGCCAGAAAAATCTTAGTAAAAGGTACTAATTTGTTTGATTGTAGGTTATATTAGGCAAATATTCCAGGGTTAAATGCCTTAACAGGAAAATTTTTCAAGGTTTTTTGAGAATTGTTACCTAGATACGCCACCTTCGCCGGACTTCTGCTATATAGCCTGGCCAGTATTACCCTCGCCAAAGAGCTCCGTCCCACCAAAGAGCCGCCTCCCGGCCTGTCGCCTTCCCGGCCGATTGCCGGCTTTCATCTGGACACCTGGAAAACAGCTGAAGGATTACCACAAAACAATGTTCTGGCCGTCCTCCAGTCGCGCAATGGATATCTCTGGGTCGGCACGGAGCTTGGCTTGGCCCGTTTTGACGGCCTCCGGTTTACTGTCTTCGACAAAAGCAATACTCTTGAACTCCGGAGTAATAAAGTCGATGCGCTCCTTGAAGATCACCTAGGCAATATCTGGATCGGCACCATGGGAGGTGGTCTGACTCGCTTTGCCCAAGGTGAATTCCACACTTTCACCACGCGCGACGGCCTTTCAAGCGATTCCATTCTTGCTCTGCTCGAAGATCCCTCAGGTGATATCTGGATCGGAACCGACGGCAAAGGTTTGGACCAGTTTCACGCCGGCACCTTCCACACCTACACGACCGCGGACGGACTCGCCGATAACGAAGTGTTCGCCTTGGCGCACGCTCGTGATGGCGCGCTTTGGATCGGTACCCACGGAGGTCTGAGCCGCCTGTGGCACAAAACACTCCATAGTTATCACACGGCAGACGGTCTACCTAACGACTACGTCCGGTCACTTCTCGCGATTGGTCAGATGTTGTGGATCGGCACCTCTGGCGGTGGTTTAGTCCGGCTAGAAAGGGAAGAGTTTCATATCTTCGACACGCATCATGGTCTGCCGAGCAATGTAATCAACACTCTGCGCGGCGACGCTAATGGCGACCTCTGGATCGGCACCAACGGTGGCGGTCTCAGTCGCTTCTCTCACGGCGTGTTCAGCACGTTCAGCACGAAGAATGGCTTGCCCGTCGATGACGTCTGGTCTATCTATCAGGACCGTGGCCGCAATCTCTGGATCGGAACCGGCGGCGGCGGCTTGGCCCGGCTTTTCGTCCCACCTTTCACGGTCTATGACAAGGCTAGCGGGCTCACCAATGACATGGTGTTGCCTGTTTTCCAGGACCATACCGGTGATATCTGGATCGGTACCAATGGCGGTGGAGTAAACCGGCTTCACCACGGACAGTTTTCCAGCCTCACGACCAAGAACGGCTTGGCTGGTAACCTCGTCTTCACAATTTCCGAAGATTTGGATGGCGCCATCTGGATTGGCACTCGCAAAGGGCTGAACCGCCTTAAGAACGGTAAGATCTCCACCTTCACACAAAAAGACGGGCTGCCAGCCGATGCGGTAATTGCCACCCTGGTCGGTTCCGACGGCACCCTATGGATTGGCAGCCGCGCCGGACTGAGCATGTGGCGCGATCACCGCTTCACCACCTTCAATACAGCCAAGGGCCTTGCCGGCAATGTTGTCCGAGTCATCTATGAAGATCGGGAGCACCGGATCTGGGTCGGAACATCCGGCGGCTTGAGCCTCTTTGAAAATGGCCGGTTCACCACGTTCAATTCGAAGGCAGGCCTCTCCAATAATGTCGTCCTGTCCATTTTCGAGGGTTCCGATGGCGCGTTCTGGATTGGTACCGATGGCGGTGGACTCGATCGCTTGCAACACGGGAAATTTTCCGTCTTTACCGCTAAAGACGGGCTGCTCGATGATTCCATCCTCCGCATCCTGACGGACGAGTCCGGCAGATTCTGGATGAGCAGCAACAAGGGCGTTTTTCGAGTTGATCCGCGTGACCTTGACAGGTTTGCCGCCCGCAAAATATCACGCATTCCGACCTACGTTTATGGTACGGCGGATGGTATGGCCACGCGCGAATGCAACGGAGGTTTCCAGCCAGCGGGTTGGAAGTCACAGGATGGCAAGCTCTGGTTTCCGACCATGCGTGGTGTGGCCATGGTAGATCCGTCTAAATTGCCGTGGGATTTGGGTACACAACGGACTGTCATCGAGGACGCCGTCATCAATGATCAGGCAGTTCCAGTCGGTTCTCCGCTACAGATAGCTCCGGGCGCCGGTAAACTCGAATTTCGCTACACCGCCCCCTACTTCAAGGCTCCGGACCGAACCAGTTTCCATTACCGGTTAGAAGGTTTTGATAACGGCTGGATTGACGCAGGCCAACGTCGGGTCGCCTATTACACGAACATTCCGCCTGGTCCCTACGCCTTCGAAGTAGCCGCCCGAAATGCCGACGGCACGTGGAGCCCCTACATCGCTCGCCTCGCCTTCTCGCTCAAGCCGCACTTCTATCAGACATTTTTCTTTTACGCGTTCTGCGTGCTGGCCCTCATAGCGGTCGCCGTTTGCGCCCACTTCGCCCATGTCCAGCAACTCCAGCGCCGCAAGAGGATTCTGGAGCAGCATGTGAATGAACGAACGGCCGAGCTGCGCCGGCAAATCGCGGAACGCGAGCGCGCCCAACGCGAATCGGTCAAAGCCCGGGAAACAGCCGAACGAGCCAGCCGTGTGAAAAGCGAATTTCTAGCCAACATGAGCCACGAAATTCGCACACCGATGAACGGCATCGTCGGAATGACCAGCCTGTTACTCTCGACCACGCTGACCAAACAGCAGGATCAGTATCTTGAAATCATCCGGGATTCCGCCGACTGCCTTCTCACCATCATTGACGACATTCTCGATTTCTCGAAAGTCGAGGCGGGCAAGCTCCATCTCGATCCTATCGACTTCGACCTGTGTGACAGCCTAGAGTCAGCGGTTCGCTCGCTCGCCCTCCGCGCGGAACAGAAATCACTCCGCCTCTCTCTGCACATCGATCCAAAGATCCCGCGGACGGTACATGCGGACCCAGTACGCCTCCGGCAGATCGTCTTGAACCTCGTCGGAAATTCGATTAAGTTTACGAAACAAGGCTCGGTCAGCCTCTCGGTGTTTTGCGAATCGCGCGATGCGTTTGTCGTCCGTTTGCACTTTGTCGTGCATGATACTGGCATTGGCATACCCGCCCATAAGCTCAGCTCTATTTTTGACGCTTTCTCACAGGCCGACTCCTCCACTACGCGCAAGTTCGGGGGAACTGGTCTCGGCCTCGCGATTTGCGCTCGTTTGGTGCATTTAATGGGCGGCTCCATCTGGGTAGATAGCGAAGTGGATCAAGGCAGCCAGTTCCATTTCACGCTCGATGCCGGCATCGTAAATGAAGCCAATGAGAGTGCCCCAGGAAATCAGGATTCCGAAGAGGAGTCCGCCAGCCGCTTTCCTTCTGTCCGGCGAAGCACCCCAGTAAAAGTTCTCCTGGCCGAGGACAATCCCGCGAATCGCATGGTCGCTCGCCTCACGCTCGAACAAGCTGGTTTTGAAGTGCACGAGGTCGAGAATGGACGCGACGCGCTGCAAGCGGCCGGCCAGCATCGATTTGATCTGATTCTTATGGACTGCCGTATGCCAATTATGGATGGTTACGTCGCCACCCGGCACATACGGCAGCTTAGCGGTCCCGCCGGTCAGGTACCCGTTATTGCCATGACGGCCAGTGCTTTTCAAGAGGATCGCGAACGCGCCGAGCAAGCCGGCATGGATGATTTTGTTCCTAAGCCATTTCGAGAGCGCGAACTCGTTACCAAATGCCTCACCTGGGCGGAAGCGTCACGGCACTCCGAACTCCCCGCCTGTGCCATCGAAGTGGACGCAACTCCTTATGCCCCTAGCCAAAACTTACCCCGACCCGCTTATTCAGCGGAGTTTCTCAAGAGCATGCTCGAGATCTTTCTCGCCACCGCTCCGTCCGTTGCCGACACGCTGGTCGCTGCCCTTGAGCGCGCCGATTTTGCTCAAGCCAAAGCCTCCACCCATTGGCTTCGCGGAGGCACGTTACGCTTTGTGGATCCCGCTCTGCAAGTCCGTTTGGAGGAAGTAGAGAATCGTTGTTATAGCGCCGCCTGCTCCTTCTCAAAGGAGGAAATAAACGCTTTAGCGAGCGCGATACGAGCGTCCTTCAGAACGGCCGAGAAATGGCTCGCCGAGGCGGATGTGAGAATACCTGCCACTACCGCTTAGGACTCGTAGTGGATCGAAGCCAGCAGCGACTGCACACAGGACGACGACTTTTCTCAGTAGCTTGACGTGCTATTCACAACTTATCGGCCAACCCGATTCCAGACCGCCCCTTCCTCCATTTACGCTCGAATCTGCCAGGACCAACGTCCGCGCCGCCGAAGAGGGCAACGAACACTGGGAATTCAATGAGCACGGTCTGATGCAACGCCGGGAAGCGAGCATCAATGACGTTGCGATACAAGAATCCGATCGCATTGGGCTCTCGGACCCCCGCCCGCCAATCACGCTGGCCTCGCCGATCTTCCATTCTGAACTTATTGATTGATTACGGTACCGTCCGGCAGCCGCACTACGCCCCACCCCCCGTTCAACTGTTTCCGCTCTCCCTTCTCTGACCCGAACGGATATTTCGCCGCTGCTTTCTCGTTGATCTCCACGCCCCAGCCCGCCTTCTCGTTCGCAAACACGTATCCGTCTTTATAAACCGGATAACCGTCGAACACTTCGTTTAGCTTTTCGGAAGGGAAGGTCCATTCCTGAATGCCGAAGTTGTAGCAGACGAGATCGAGTGTTACATTCGCGCAATGGCCGATCGGCGATACATCGCCTGGTCCATGCCAAGCCGTTCTCACTTGAAACTCTTCGGCCAACGCCGCAATCCGGCGCGCCGGCGTAAGTCCGCCCGCTTGGGATACATGCACCCGAATGTAATCGATCAGCGATGACTTAATGACCAGATTCCACTCATGCGGATTGTTAAACAATTCGCCCATGGCCAGCGGCGTCGTACAATTGGCCCGAACTTGCTTGAAGTACTCGATGTTTTCGGGTGACAACACGTCTTCCAGATAAAATAGCCGGAACTGCTCCAAGTCTTTGGCAAATTGCACGGCCAAACGTGGCGACACCCTCTCATGCGCATCATGCAAGATTTCTATTTCGGGCCCGAGTTCTTTCCGTGCCGCTTCAAAGAGTGCGAGCGTGCGCCGCACGTATGTTTCCGGCTCGAATACGGGATCGCCCTCTTCGCTCCGACGGCCACCTCCGTTCGACGCGCCATACGCCGCCTGCCCCGGCACGCCTACCTGCAAGCGAACCGCTTTGATTCCCTGCGCCATCAGCTTCTTGGCCTGTTCGATGGTTTCTTCCTTCTCGGCGCCGGAAGCATGCGAGTAGATCAGCGCCCCACGCCGGCACTTTCCGCCCAACAGTTCGTAGACGGGCATGTTTGCTTGCCTGCCCTTGATGTCCCAAAGCGCCTGGTCCACTCCGCTGATCGCATTGTTTAAGACTGGACCATTGCGCCAGTACGAAGAATTGTACATGGCCCGCCAAAGATCTTCGATGGCATCCGTCGGGCGACCAATGAGAAATGGCTTCAGGTAGCGCTCAACCGCCCCCACCACCAAATCCGCGCGTTGGGTAAACGTCGCGCAACCATAGCCATACAGCCCGTCCTGGTCGGTTTGGATCTTGACCACTACCAACCGCACGCCAGCGGGAGCAGTGGCAATCACAGAAACATCTTTGATCTTTGGAACCGCCATTCCGCGTAATAGCGGAGCGGCTGCAACCGCCAAAAATTCCCGGCGCCGCAATTCTTTTAATGATGACAACAAATCCTCCCGAATTAATCAATCAGCCGTGATCGTATCAACTCGGGAAAGTGCAATCAGTTAGATTGAGCCAATAGAGCCTGTAATTGCTTTTCGAACGCGTCTTTATTGACCATTGCGACGTGCCACGCGGCGATTTTACCCGAGCGGTCAATCAGCAGCGTCACAGGCATTTCGCTTATCTTGTAAGCGGACGCGATCTGTTTGTTCGCCACTACAATCGGATAATTAACTGCATGCGTCGCTAGAAACGGCTTGACCTTCTGCCACCCTTCCTCGTCTGTGGACACGCCAATTGCCGTCAGGCCTTGTTCTCCGTACTCAAACTGAAACTGCATGTACCAGGGAATTTCTTTCTTGCAGCCGCCACACCAGGTGGCCCAGAAATCCAGCAACACCACGCGTCCTTTATAGTTGGAAAGCTGGATCATCTTGCCATCTTGGCTGGTCACCGCGAAGTGCGGGGCCATGCTGCCGATAGCTGCCTGCGGAGCCGCTTTCACGGGGCTCATAAATAGCAAAACCACCCACATGGGTATCGTTCTCATGCAACTACTTTCTTGTTCCCGGTATGCTGGCGCGCCGCCAGTACGACAAGTAAGCTGTGGGCCAGCTCAAAAACAGATAGCCACGGAACGGAGAGGCCACGCTTCGCCCACACCAGCTTGCCCACCGCTCTCCCGCTCGCGTCATCGTTTGCTTCCAACTCGCGCCGGTTCCCATTTGACACCCTCACCTACTTGATGACCACGTTGTAAAACTCGAGTGCAGCGCACTTCCCCGCCCAGTTATTTCCATCATGCGCCGCGCCCGGCCGCCCCGTTGCGGCGTCGCACCCCCATCCAAGTCCGGAACAGCGACTTGGCCTCCAGCCGCTCCAGCGTCGTGTAAGGCGCACCAATCGATCAGGCAAATCCGGTCGTCATTTCTATTTCGTTTCGAATGGCGGCGCCTTATGCGTTCTCACCCAGCCGTGCCGCCGCTGCCAGCAGCCGATAATCAAATTCACCCATCATGGTATTTCTCACATTGTAGTTCTAATCGAGACGCAGCGCAATGGGAGATGCTCCGCCGAAACTGTCAAAACAAAAACGGCTCTAAGCGCCAGGAATTCAATTTGCTATTGGCTGAGTTGTGTGCCTTACTCATTCCGCAGTGTCTTGGCAGGATCGATTCCGGCAATTCGCAGAGTAGGCACAGTAGTAGCAATGAGCGTTACAGATGCGAGCACGAAGACGACAGTAAAGATGGTGGGCAGGTCATAGACGCCTACTCCATAGACAACCCTGTGCATCACACGCAATGTTCCCGAGCATAAGATCAAGCCCAGGATGAGTCCCAATGCCGCAGCGCGAATCCCCGGCGCCCCGACATGAATCATGGCTTGACGAATGCTGGAACCCAGAGCGATACGTATCCCGATTTCGCGTGTTTTCTGCGCCACGATATTTGCCACCAGTGCAAAAATTCCAACCGCGCTCAGCAGCAGGGCGAGAGCTGCCATCGCGCTCAGCAGCGCCACTTCGACACGCTGTGTGGCCAAGGTCTTCGCCAGAACGTCGCGCATACTGTAGAAGCCGGAGAAGGGTAGGCTGGGGTCGGCACTTGCCAGCGCGTGTTGCATCTGTGTATTTAACCCTTGCGCCGGACCCGCTGTGCGGACAATCCAACTGGGCTGGAACCACGTGTGAACTAGCGAAAGGAATTGCGCGTCCACTTGCGCCGCTGGAATATACATCGCCTCTTCGCCGGTAAGAGGGGCAGCAGCATCTAGTCCAGGTTCGATGGCTACATTTTCCATCCCGATAATGAGCGTGTTTTTATTTACGTAATGACCAACAGGATTTGCCCCGTCGAAATATTTTTGTGCGAAGGTCTGGTTGACAATGGCCACGTGCTGCACATCCGGGCCGTCCCGTTCGGTGAAGGATCGGCCTGCAGGACCGGAATCCGCAAGGTCTCGAAATAACCGGCGGTGACGTATACGTTGTCCGCCATGCCTTGCTGTCCCGCTTCTTTGCCGTCGGTGAGTGTCACTGCGCTAAGCAAGGACCGCTCATACGGCAGACTCAAGCCGACGGCAGCCTGTTGGACGCCAGGTATCTGCCGCATCGCTGCCGTGCTTTCCGAGAGCAGCTTACGGAAAACTGCCGGGTCGTGATAGCGCACATCGTCGAGCGATGCACGCGCCGTCATTACTCCAGTGGGGTTAAATCCCGCGGGCGAAGTCTCGAGGTGAATGAGAGTGCGAACGAGCAATCCGGAAGCGGCCAGCAACATGACGGTGAGGGCAACTTCGCTCACAATTAACAGCTGTCGCAAACGCAAGCGATCTCCAGCCGTTGCGCCGCGGGCGACCATGGCAAAGCGCAGATCGAATTCTCGCGTGGCAAGGGCGGGAAGCATGCCAAAAAGTACGCTGGTCAGGAGGGAAATGAGAAGAGTAAATGCCAATACGCGGCCATCAAAGAGGAACGTTAGCAACGGGAAGAAAGTGCTCGGGCAGAAGCAACAGCAGTCCACGTAAAGCGGCGAACCCTACTGCAACTCCAGCCGTTCCGCCCACAAATGGCAGCAATAGATTTTCAATCCAGAGTTGCTTTTGAATTTGCCAGCCTGAGGCGCCGAGCGCGAGCCGAGTGGCAATTTCGGGAGCGCGCCGCAGCATGCGCACCAGTGTCAGACCGGCAAGATTGGCGGAGGCGATCAGCAGGATGAATCCCGCTGCCAGCAGCAGCGTCAAAATCTGCGGACGCAACTGAGCCGTCTGCCCTTTTTGCAGAGGTACCGAATAGTAGGTAACCTGCGCGCCGGGGCTGTTCTTTAATTCATAGCGCTCGGTGCGAAAAGCCCAGGCGCGCGTAATCTCGGCATCCGCCTGCTGCCAGCTGACGCCATCATGCAACCGGGTGATGGCCTCAAAATTTGTTCCCTGTCCTTCGCCCTCGCGGATCGGTTGAAGCGCTATGTATAGGTCAGCGTTCAAGGGAGTCGTCGCGCCCTCAGGGAGCACACCGATCACCGTGTACGGCTCGCTCTTCAACAGGATGACCTTTCCCAGAATGTTGGGATTAGAGCCGAAGGTATTTCGCCACATGCCGTAACTCAGGATGGCGGTTTTGGGCCGTGAGGGCGATCTTCGCCACCCGAGAAATTGCGTCCGATGATGGGGTGGATCGCCAGGACATCGAGATAGTGCGCCGAAATGCGTCCGCATGAAGATACTCAACTTGGGATCCTGCCCGGAGATTGATGCCCGAGGTTCTTATGCCTGAAATGGCTGATATCAGGGATGGAACATTGTCGCGCAGCAACTCCCATTGTTCACCGTTCAGGTGCTGCCGTTCATCAGAGGGGCTGGGGCCAGTGACCCGTGTGTAGATCGTGCCCATGCGTTCAGGATGTGAATAGGGCAAGCTGTTCAGCAGCAGCGCATTCACAATGGAAAATATCGCGGTGTTTGCGCCGATTCCCAAAGCCAGGGTAAAAACCACAATGGCGGAAAACGAAGGGTTGTTGCGAAGAAGCCGCCCGGCAAACCGTAGATCATTCCAAAGAGCGTCGAACACGTTTCCACCCCACATAGTGCGGGTCACTTCCTTCACTCGAGACAGGTTTCCAAAGTCCCGGCTGGCTTTGACACGCGCTTCCTCTAAGGGCTCGCCTCCCTCCACCCGTTGCTGAATCTCCAGCGCGAAGTGTGACTCTAGTTCTTCGTTGAGCTCTTGTTCTCTTCTGCGCCGTTTTCGAAAAAACCACTTCATTTTTTGGGCCTCCCTTGACGGTCATGTTCTGCCAGACACTAGGCCGGCTTCATCACGCGCGCAATCGTTGCCACCAGGTTTTGCCATTTCGACTCTTCCGCAGCTAGCTGCTTTTTCCCTGCCGCCGTTAGACTGTAGTATTTGGCGCGGCGATTGGCTTCCGAAGGCTTCCATTCAGCGCGCAACCATCCCTGCCGCTCTAGCCGATGAAGCGCCGGGTACAAAGACCCGTGTTCAATCTGGAGAACGTCTTCGGAGCTGGCGCGAATAGCCTGACCGATTCCATGCCCGTGTTGCGGACCCCATTGCAAAGTGCGCAGCACCAACATGTCAAGCGTGCCCTGCATGACTTCGATTCGGTCTTTATAAGGTTGTTGTTTTGCCATTCTAGCAGACATTCTACCAAGTGGGATGAAATTTTAGAAGACACTCTGCCAGTCGCAAGAATGAGCGGTTCTAAACGCGCGGCCTGGCACGGCTACTGGCTTTGCGCTGAAGACGGAGTAATCGGCGGCACACGCGACCAGAGCCTGGTCGCGGATCCGACAACTGCCGGTGGGCGCGAATCCACCCTAGGTATTGAGACGCTGGATCTAGGTGGTTTTAGTCAGTAGACCGGAGGCTCCGCCTCTGGTAGTAATCGCTTGAAGCAGAAGACAGGGAATGGATCCGGCGGCGGGCATCTGGGATAGGAGCCGGCGTTCATGCCTTGTAATCTTGGCACTCCAAACTTTGCTGGAATCGAGTGACTTACCAAGTAGAGCAAATCACTTCATCGGTTTCGCCGGAAACAGTGCGGCCCGCTTCGTGGCAAAGTTGGTCCCGGCTGAGGACTCAGAAATGCGTCAGTACTTGCTGCTGGAAGGAAAGGATGGCTTGCGGTGAAAAAAAGTCCAGGCATTGGCACCACCGCTGGTTCTGGAGGGCAGGCAAACATAGTTTTGCGTGCCGCGCGCGTGAGCTGTGAGAAACAGTACATTCCCCGAGGGCGGCGCGAGTTCCGCCGGGACATCCGCCGCGGACGCCGACAAGGAACGAGCAAGAGCAGTAAACAAACTAGCGCGAACCGTAGTACTTTGCGAATACTTCTTCTATTGAAGACACGGGCTGGCGCTCGTATTCCCCGATAGCTAACTATTTCTTGACTAATTTGCGGCTGCGCTTCAGGGTCACTTCGTGCTCCTTGCGCACCGTCTCGTCGCGCTGGGATTCGAGCTCTCCTTCGCTGGCAGCCTCCACAAACACCACGGCCGAGTGTTCGAGCATGTCATACGAATGCCCGGCACCGATGAGCGTGGCGGGAGAGAAATTGGGGTTTCTGGTATCGAGCAGCAGATTCCAGCAGCGCTGAGCGGAACAGGGCGGTAGATAGAACTGGATGTGGTCGTGATGAGGGTTGAGGCAAAAGAGGAACGAGTCGTCGCGGACGAGTTCGCCATGACGGTCGAGATCATCGAGCGTGCGGCCGCTGAGCCGCACACCAAGGCAGCGGACCCAGCCGGCGTTCCATTCTTCTTCCGTCATCTCCTGGCCGTCAGGGCGATACCAACAGATGTCGCGCACTTCCAGTCCATCCACCTGTTGCTTACTAGTGGCAGCCGGGTTTATTTTGCGGTCCTGGAAGAACTTGCGGCGGTGAAGATTAGGATGTGATTTACGGAGCTCAATCAATCGGGAGGTGAATTGAAGGAGCGCTTGGCTGCGCTCGTCCAACCTCCAATCGATCCAGCTAATTTCGTTGTCCTGCGCGTAGGCGTTGTTGTTTCCTTTTTGGGTACGCCCGAGTTCGTCACCGCCACAGATCATCGGCACACCCTGAGAGAGCAGGAGAGTGGTTAAGAAATTGCGCTTCTCGCGCTCACGCAACTCGAGAATTTTGGGATCGTCGGTAGGACCTTCGGCGCCATGATTCCAGGAATAATTATCGTTGGCTCCATCACGGTTGCCTTCGCCATTAGCTTCATTGTGTTTTTCGTTGTAGCTTACGAGGTCCTGAAGAGTGAATCCGTCGTGGGCAACGATGAAGTTAATGCTTGCCGAGGGGCGTCGGCCGTCACGCTGATACAGATCACTGCTACCGGTGAGGCGATAACCAAGTTCGGCGAGTTGGCCGTCGTCGCCCTTCCAGTACCGGCGGACAACGTCTCGATACTTGCCGTTCCACTCAGCCCACAGAGCGGGAAAGCGGCCGACCTGGTACCCACCTTCGCCTACATCCCAGGGTTCGGCGATGAGCTTGACGCGGGACAGAACGGGGTCCTGATTAATGACGTCGAAAAAAGAGGAGAGGCGGTCGACGTCGTGCAACTCACGTGCGAGAGCCGAGGCCAAATCGAAGCGGAATCCATCGACATGCATGTCGAGTACCCAGTAACGCAAGCTGTCCATGACCATTTTGAGGACTTGCGGATGACGCATGTTGAGCGTGTTGCCGGTACCCGTGTAGTCCATGTAGTAGCGGCCGCTATCAGCGGTAAGGCGATAGTACGTCGGGTTATCGATGCCGCGGAAGCTGAGAGTGGGTCCCAGTTGGTTGCCTTCGGAGGTGTGATTGTAAACCACGTCCAGAATGACTTCAATTCCCGCGCGGTGAAATTCGCGGACCATGGCTTTGAACTCACCGATCTGTTGGCCCTCGTCGCCCAGCGTCGCGTAGCGGGCGGCAGGAGCGAAGTAGTTGATCGTGTTATAGCCCCAGTAATTGCGCAGCCCTATGTCGAGCAGGTGCTTGTCGTCGGTGAACTCATGAACGGGCATGAGCTCGACTGCGGTCACCCCGAGCTTCTTGAAATACTCAAGCATCGGCTGGCTGACCATACCGAGGTAGGTGCCTCGCAAATTTTCGGGCACATCGGGATGGCGGGCCGTCATGCCTTTCACGTGAGCTTCGTAGATGATCGATTCGTGGAGTGGAATCTCTGGCGAATGGTCATTTTGCCAATCGAACTGCGAGGGTGTTACCACGCATTTGGGAACGCCTAAGGCATCGTCGCCAGGGTCGCAGCTAAGGTCCGCCTGAGGATCGCCGAGTTTGTAAGCGAAGACGGGAGTATCCCAACTCACCCGGCCTGTAAGCGCTTTCGCGTAGGGATCAATCAATAGCTTCGCCGGGTTGAAACGCAACCCTTCTTCCGGCTTATAAGGGCCATGTACGCGATATCCGTACAGCTGCCCGATGGCCAGACCTTGCACATAACAGTGCCAAACATAACCGGTACATTCGGTGACTTCAACGGTCTGGTATTCGGGAGCATCGCGGTCCTGAAACAGACACAACTGCACTCGAGTGGCGTTTTCCGAATAAAGCGCAAAATTTACACCTGTGCCGTCCCAAGTAGCGCCTTGCGGATAGGGTGCGCCTGGAAGAATTTTCGCAGGCATGAGTTAACGGCACCTCCGGCAATGGCGAACTACAAAATAAAAGGGAGAAACGACAGGCGAAATGAGAGACACTCTTCTCATGGTAGCGAGCGGATCAACGAAGGCTGGTGCATTCAGGCACTGGAAAAAAAATAGCGTCAAATTCAGCGGGATTTTTTGGAATAGTTCAAAACTTCTTGTAGCCTCTTCCGTTCGGACGCGATCCATCTTTCGAAAGACTGTGTCGTGGCCAGGATTAAAGTAATTGATCAAGCAAACGAGGTTCGCGTCGAACTTGAAGGTCGCTTTTCAGGAGCGATCGTCACGGAAGTCCAGGAATACTGGAATTCCGCGCTAGACGGACTCTCTCCCCGCTTATTCATCATCGACATTACGCGGCTGAGCGGCTACGACGCGGCCGGATTCAAGCTTCTGCGGGAGCTGTGTATTCACGGCACGCGCATCGCTGCCCGCACCGCCCGCTCTTTGGCTTTTTTGAGTGAAATCTCAGCGACCGAACAAGGCGGTCCGGCTCTAGTTTACCAGGCGAGCGGCGAACGGCCGGCGAAACCGAGCGATGAGGTAAAGGCGGTCCCACAAAAACGTGCGGCTGCGGCGGGCGCCTAAGGAAACCTGGTGACCGTTCTGGAGTTGTGCCCGTAGCGTAGCCTGAAGTCGTGTCCCCCGCGCGCGAGAGCCTAGCATCTCTGCTCGACGACTTTGACCGCCACGCCGACCAGACGGCGACCGTAACGTCAGACGGCCTCCGACAGATCAGAACGAGCTATGGTGCGTTAGGTTATCTGGCCCGCCGATTCGCGGCCGAACTGGCACTTCGCGAGATCAGGAAAGGGGACCGTGTCGTACTTTGGGGCCAGAACAGAGCCGAGTGGGTTGCGGCGTTCTTTGGGTGTGTGACGGCAGGCGTCCTCGCTGTGCCGCTCGATATAGGCGGTGGTTTGGAATTTGCCCAACGCGTCGTAAGCGACGTTAACCCCCGGTTATTGCTTGCCGACCAGGAGAAGTTGGGAATGGGAAAATGGGCGATTCCCACCCTTTCTCTCGAGGAATTGCCAAAAACAATCCCGGCGCGTGGAATAACAGTCCCGGAAACTCTCTCGTCGTCCGACGCCCTGCAAATCGTCTTCACCTCCGGTACCACAGGCGAACCCAAAGGCGTTGTTCACACGCACGGAAACGTGTTAGCCAGTCTGCTACCGATCGAGCGGGAGATGCAAAAATACCTGCGCTTCGAACGGCCGTTTCACCCGATTCGTTTTCTGCACACGCTGCCGCTCAGCCATGTTTTTGGGCAGTTCATGGGGTTGTGGATACCGCCGCTGCTCGCCGCCGAAGTACACTACCAAACGCGCCTGGTGGCAGGCGAGTTGGTGGAACAGATCCGGCGGGAGCGGATCTCCGTATTGGCGGCGGTACCACGTGTGCTCGACCTGATGCGCCTGCATGTAACGGGTCTCGATCCGGATTTGGTGCGCAACGTGGAAGGAGCAAAAGAATGGAAGGCTTGGCGACGATGGTGGCATTTCCGCCGCATCCACCGTCTTTTCGGTCTTAAATTTTGGGCATTCGTGTGCGGAGGAGCATCATTATCGATCGAAGGGGAGCGGTTCTGGAATGCGCTCGGCTTCGTGGTGGTGCAGGGTTATGGCATGACCGAGACGACGGCGCTTGTCACTTTGAATCATCCCTTCCGTCCCACATTGGGCACAATCGGACAAGTCTTGCCGGGCCGTGAAGTGCGGCTAAGCGGCGAAGGAGAGGTGCTGGTACGTGGAGATACCATTTCGACGAGCGTCTGGCAGAACGGAAGAATGCAACAGCAAGCGGAAGATTGGCTGCCGACCGGCGACCTGGCCGAATTCGATGCCGCTGGAAATCTGCGTTTTCGCGGCCGAAAAAAAGATGTAATCGTGACCTCGTCGGGCTTGAATATTCATCCGGAAGATCTGGAAACAGCGCTGACGGACCAGCCTCAGGTGAAAGCTGCCACGGTGGTAGAAACGATGCACCAGCATGGTCCGGAACCACTGGCGGTTCTCGTTATGCAGGAGGGCGGTGACCCGGAAACAGCATTGGCGGCCGCCAACCGCCGACTGGCCGGCTTTCAGCAGATGCGCGATTGGGTTGCGTGGCCCGAACCGGATCTGCCCCGAACCTCCACCGGCAAAATTCTGCGCCGCGAGGTGGCCAGGCGAATTGCTGTCGGCGAAGTCCAGCAAACAACGCAAGGACCAGATCAAGAGGAACTGAATCTCGACAGCCTGGGGCGAGTACAATTGCAAGCCGAGCTCGAGCAGAAATATGGAGTGGCCATCCAAGACAGCGCACTCGAAAGGGTGAAGACACAAGGAGACGTGGAAAAGTTGGTACGCATGGCACCACGGCAGACCGCGGCCACCGCCCGAAAGGTCTCCGAGCATAAGTATCCAAGGTGGACGCTGGGGCGCTGCCAAAGAGGAATCCGGGCAGTGTTTATCGAAGCGATTGCGATACCCATTCTGCGGTTCCTAGCCAAGCCGAAGCTGAAAAGAGAGGTGGCTAACTTGCCGAACACGCCGGTATTGATTGTGGCGAATCATGTCACTTCCTATGACGCCGCTTTTGTGCTGTTCGGATTGCCAGGGCGGGCACGGCGACGTGTCGCAATCGCGATGTCGGGGGAGATGCTGCTCGATATGCGCAAGGGACGGAAACAAGGACACTGGTTCCTCGACTTGGTTTCACCGATCGCCTATTTTCTGATCACCGCCCTCTTCAACGTATTCCCACTACCGCAGTTCAGCGGCTTTCGCCAGAGTTTTCGGTATGCCGGAGAAGCCATGGATCGGGGCTATAACGTCCTGGTTTTTCCGGAAGGCCGTCGTTCGGACGACGGCACTCCCCAATCATTCAAGAGTGGGACCGGCCTTCTATGGAAAGAATTAGGCTCGCCGGCTCTTCCGGTTTACCTGGCGGGATTGGGTGAATTGAAAGCGGAGCGCCGCGGCTGGTTCCGCTCCGGACGCGTGACGGTGCACGTCGGCCGCGTACTCGCACTTGACAAGACCAGATCTGCCGAGGCGCTGACGAAAGACCTTGAGCAGGAAGTCTTTTCACTGAGCAGGATGGAAGTGAACGCTGCGCGCCAATGAGGAGCTCGAAACGAATCAGTTGATACTCGCCTCTACTTCGTTGTTGTTGGAAATAACTTGGCGTTCCCGGGCAAACTCGCGCGAAGCATGAAATAGACTTCCGCTCGAATGGTTTGTCTCATGCCGGGAACACGCACCGAGTTACTTTTCAATAAATAAAAAGGGAAGCACGAAATGGCCGAAACGAAAGAAAGCCGCATCAGAGAAGGTCTGCCGCATCCACGAGGAGCCACCTGGGACGGGAAAGGTACAAATTTTGCGCTCTTCTCCGCGAATGCCACGAAGGTCGAAGTTTGCTTGTTCGATCCTTCGGGCGCAAAGGAAACCGATCGCATTGCGCTGCCAGAATATACGAACCAGATCTGGCACGGGTACCTGACTGGCGTGACGCCAGGCACTATTTATGGGTACCGCGTGCATGGACCATACGAACCAACTGCCGGCCATAGATTTAATCCCAACAAGCTGCTGCTCGATCCGTACGCAGGCGCCCATCGCGGAGCGTTGAAGTGGGACCCAGCAGTATTTGGATACAAGATGGAATCGGGCGACGACACCACGTTCGATGAGCGCGATAGCGCGCCGTTTATGCCGAAGTCCACAGTAGTAGACCCAAAGTTTGTGTGGCGGGGTAAACGCGTGCGGCGGCGACCTATTCCATGGGACGAGACGATCATCTATGAAACGCATGTGAAAGGCTACACCGAGCTCAATCCATCGGTCCCGAAGAATGTGCGCGGCACTTATGCGGGTTTGGCTACACGCAAGGTGCTCGATTACATCAAGTCGCTAGGCGTGACCAGTATCGAGCTTCTGCCGGTGCATACTTTCATCGACGACAACCAATTATTAGAAAAAGGCTTGTGCAATTACTGGGGCTACAACACGATAGGTTTTTTCGCACCGGATCCTCGTTATGCCGCCAGGAAGGAAGACAGTCTGCGCGAATTCAAGGAGATGGTCGCCAAGATTCACGACGCAGGTATGGAAGTGATTCTGGATGTGGTCTACAATCACACGGCGGAAGGCAACGAAAAAGGCCCAACGTTGTCATTCAAGGGAATCGATAACGCCAATTATTATCGCCTCCTGCCCGATAACAAACGTTATTACATCAATGACACGGGCACGGGAAATACGGTCAATCTGAGCCATCCAAGGGTGATTCAAATGGTGACGGACAGTTTGCGGTATTGGGTAGAGCAGACCAATGTGGATGGCTTTCGTTTCGATCTCGGAACGATTTTGGCACGTGAGCCGAACGGGTTCGACAACCAGAGCGGCTTTCTGAAAGCAGTGAGCCAGGATCCGGTATTGAATTCAGTAAAGCTGATCGCCGAGCCTTGGGATTGCGGTCCGGGCGGCTACCAGGTGGGCGGTTTCCCGCCGGGATGGGCCGAGTGGAATGACAAATTTCGCGATACGGTGCGTGACTTCTGGCGCGGAAAAGCCCCGGCCTCCGCATTAACCGAGCGCATGTGTGCTTCTGTAGGCGTGTTCAATCATCAGGGCCGGCGGCCTTGGGCCTGCGTTAATTTTGTAACGGCCCATGATGGTTTTACGCTGAACGACATTGTGACTTATAACGAGAAGCACAATGAGGCCAATGGCGAGGACAATAAGGACGGCAGTTCTGACAATCGCTCCTGGAATTGCGGCGTGGAAGGCCCGACTGACAATCTCGAGATCAAGGCCATCCGGGAACGCCAGATTCGAAATATTCTGGCGACTCTGCTGCTTTCGCAAGGCACGCCCATGATGTTGGCTGGGGACGAGTTCGGACGAACCCAAAAAGGAAATAACAACGCGTACTGTCAGGACAACGATATTAGCTGGCTCAACTGGAAGATCGAAGAGAAAGGCCAATCGCTAGTCGACTTTGTCAGAAAGCTCACCGGTCTGCGACACCGGTATCCGGTCTTGCGGCGCAACCTATTCTTAACGGGCGAGTACAACGAAGAACTCGGCGTAAAAGACGTCACCTGGATCAATGCAAACGGCAGCGAGATGGAAGACGCGCAATGGGGCGATCACGGCATGCGCTGTTTCGGCATGCTGCTTGACGGGCGTGCGCAAACGACGGGCATCCGGCAGCGCGGTAAAGAGGCCACCCTGCTGCTCGTCGTCAACGAGCACAGCGACATTGTGAAATTTAAGTTGCCGGACTCGCCCGACGGTAAGCTGTGGTCGCTGCTGATCGACACTAATGATCCGGAGGGGAAGGACCAGGCGAGTGAATTCGCAATCGGCCAAGAGTACGACATCACCCCGCGATCGCTGCGCATGTTTGCGTTGATACGGGAATAGTGTAGCGGAGCGATCGTATCACTCTTGGCTTTGCCAAAGTGATGTCAGCGGGCCATTTAGCCCCATGACGGGGTCCGACTTCGGAAACGGCAAGCGGCGCATGCGAGCGTTCGCTTCTTTAGAAGGAGCGCTTTGACAAATATCCCAATGCTGATTGGGCGGATAAGCACCGATGACGAGGAAATCGGAATTCGCCTCTAATCGACAGTGACCGGTGCCGGTGGGCAGGACCGCGACATCGCCTGCATGGACTGCGACCTCTCGGCCATTCTCGCCACCCAACATCAGCTTGGCGTCTCCGGCGACAAATCCGAGCACTTCATGAGCGGTCGAGTGGTAATGATGAAAGTCGTAAACGCCGTCGCGCCACTGCGGGGGCCAGCCGTTCTGCTGGAATAATGTCTCGCAATCGGCAGCCAGGTCTCGAACCTGAATGTTAAGCGCGTTCCTGTAAAGGAGAACCGGTAAATGCTCGTTGTTCGGCATCCATCCGTTTCGTGAGAGTTGGATCAGTTCGGGACGTATGGCATGGGAACTCTGAGCAGCGTAACCTTGACTCGCTAGACTTAGTCCCGCGGCTCCCAAAACGGTGTTAAATTGTCTTCGCTTCATCTGCGATATTGGACCGGTTCGATACGGTGAGCGTTTCACTTGCGCGCGGGCGCATCAGGCGACTTATGGCCAATTCCCAGCAGAAGCTATGATTTGCGCTCTAGGGAGTTACGATCCCATTTTGCGAGTTTGGCGGCAGCTTCATAAGTGCTCTGGAGGAAGGACAACAAAGTTTCGTCAGGCGAGGGCTGGGAACGCACGTCGTCATACTTCAAAATGTACTCGCCTAACGTGGTGTCATATTTAGCCGATGTTGGTTTAACAACCTCCATCTCCAGTCCGGCGGGAGCGGGCGCGGCATAGCAGTAAAAAGCTGCTTCCCCGAAGCCGCCATTGCCGGGCCAGAAGCCGGCGCTGATCACCTCGTGGGAATAAGCTTCGCGGGTGATTGGATCGACTCCTACGCGCGGCGGTGCAGGACGGCCGGAGAAACGGGTCACCGCCAGATCGAAGCTTCCCCAAAAGAAATGGACCGGACTGATCTTACCGATAAATCTCGAGGAGAATTGTTGGAAGATCTGATCAACTCGCACGAGAGTTCGCCAGAATCGGTGACCCTGCTCTGGATCGTACGCCGCATGCTCCTGGTCGTCCGGAAACGGAATCGGAGACTTGACTTCAACCGGCACTGGATGAATATGGACGGACAGACCCAAAGCGGCCAAACTTTGCTGGTACTCAGCGAAGAAACTAGCTACCGATTGCGCCCGCAGAGGGAGGGATAGCTTTGCACCGGAACTGAGGCGGAAGAGCAGATCATGGCTGACGAAATCAAACTCGATCTCGAGCAGTTCGCTGCCATAGGGCATTGCGGATGTGCTCAGGCCACGAGCACTGACATAAAGGGGTACATTCCACCAATGCGCCTGTAGAGGGCTGAGCGCCAGTCGAGTCTTGCCGACGATCTGGGTCCACATATGAAGCGTATCCGCAGTCGGCTGCCATTCGGACCATTTCAACTGAGGCCATTTGTCTTGATCCCTTTGCGAACGTTCCATAAATTGTTTCCTCAGCTTCTATAATGTCGCCTTGGTCTTGTGAGCGCTATGCTCGCTCTCGGAACACTACGTGAAGCACCGCGGTTTTCAGCGCTGCTGTTGACCTTCTCGCCACGGAACATGGCGTCGAGAGAAGTCTGGAGTAAGCTCGATTCTGGTAGGGGAACTCGAGTTGACCGTTCGTGTCTCTGTTGCTTACGGGACATCACCGGGCTTCGCGCTGGTGGCGTTTTTCGGATAAAGGAACCATGATGAAGTCATGAGCCCCGGCCCCAAGCCGATTCGCATTACGGCGGCGTACGACTATTCCAAATTCTGCCAAGGAATCAGGGATGGGTGCCAACTGTGTTCCGCGGCCACCCTGCTGCTGTTCGCGATGTGCATTGCGCTGGCTAGCTGCCATGGGGGTAGAAAGCGAGCCGTTGAAGCGAACATCTCGTTTACGCAAGTGCCCCAATTGAGTACCGGAGATCAGGACAAGGAAGACGTTATTGAGGGAACGGTGCATGAGGCGCGGCGAGGCCAGCGGATGGTCCTCTATTCCAAGTGCGGCAGCTTGTGGTGGTTGCAGCCGTTGCTGACTTCTCGCTTTACAGCTATTTTGCCCGACCACGCCTGGCGGAACGAAGTACATCTCGGCACGGAATACGCGGCCCTGCTAGTTGATTCTTCCTACCACCCGTCGCCAGTCTTGCGCCGGTTACCGCAGCGTGGAGGACCAGTGGCCGAGGTCGCCGTTGCGCGCGGGCAGAAAAAATCCTCATCCTTCTTCATCGAGTTCAGTGACTTCACGTGGCGGGTTCGCTGGAAACCGAGCGACCGCGGCGGCGCCAGCAATTCGTACGATCCCAATAATGTATTTACGGACCGCGCAGGGGCGCTTCATCTTCAGGTTGTCAAGCGAGATCAGCACTGGACCTGTTCGGAGGTGAAGCTAACACGTAGCCTGGGTTATGGCACATATTCCTTTACAGTCGAAGACACTTCCAGGCTGGATCCTGCGGTCGTGTTCGGTATGTTCACCTGGGATTATTCAACCGATGAGCAAAACAACCGCGAATTCGACATCAATATCAGCCGTTGGGCCGACCCCGACAACAGGAACGCGGAGTTTACATTACAGCCTGCTTTCCTAGCGAGTAACGTTTCACGCTTCATCGCACCAGCAGGGAAGCTGAGACACACAATCGTCTGGGAGTCTGGCCGGATCACAATGACTACCTCGCGGGCAGATGGGCCGCCTGGAGCGCCTACAGTGTCGAGACACGTCTTCACATCAGAAGTTCCGACACCCGGATCTGAATCGATCCGCATGAGTCTTTATGTTTACTCGAATGGGAAGCGACGGGCGTCCGGTCTTGAGCATCGCGCCGAAGTTGTTGTGGACCGGTTTCAGCTTCTGCCTTAGCTTACTGAAAGTCTCTTCCATCTTGTCTCTGGTCCTGGCCCAGGCGATCTTGGGCGCAGTCCAGGGAAGAATCACACCCAGCCACAGCCAAGACATTTGGGATCGAGCGGCAGGTTTTCCGGGCGGCTACGTGTATTCGATGGCACAAACCCGGAATGGGTATCTCTGGATCGGCACGAGCAAAGGGCTGGTGAGGTATGACGGCCTGACCTTTGTTTCCATTCCGGAAGGCGATTCGAGTGTGGAAACGAAGTTCCCCGTGGTTGGTCTCGTCACGGATTCGAGTGACCACTTGTGGGCCGCGGATGATCGTACGCACGTTTTCCGATACGATGCCGGGCGCCTGGTGGGGCCGCTGATCGATCGCGCCGGTCCGATCAACAAAACCCGCGATGGCTGGCTGCTTTTTGCGAGTGAAACGCAGGGGCTCGTTGTGTTCAGGTTTGGGGTGGCTCATGTTCTCTTGGATGCTCGGATGATTCCCAGTTCGCCGACCGCGGTGGCGCAAGCCGCCGACAGCACATTCTGGATCGGTACTCGCGATCACGGTGTGTTCCACTTTAAACTCACGCAGGGCGCCCCTGAAGTTCAGCACCTCCCCGGCCTGCCAGACACGAAGATTAACTGCCTCCTCCCGATTGGGACTTCAACGCTTCTCATCGGCACAGACAAGGGCCTGCTGAGCGTACATGGTGGGAAATTGGAGGAGGTCCATCACGAGCTTACGAATCTCGAGATTCTTGCGCTCGCAAGCGGCCGCGACCGCGACGTTTGGATCGGCGCCGGTGGCAACCTGTTCAGAGCTGACGTGAAGGATATTGACGTAGACGGAAGAATTCATTCGCTGGATCGTTCGTCACTACGCTTCTCAGCAACCTCATTATTCGAGGATCGGACCGGCAATCTGTGGATCGGTGGTCCGGAAAGCATCGAGCGGTACCGGGCCAGCGGGTTTACCACTCTGTTGAGTTCAGCGGGCTTGCCGTGCACTAATTGCGGATCGATTTACGTTGACGATCAGGGGAGTGTTTGGTTTGCACCGTGGGATGGCGGATTGTTCCGGCTCGCGCAGGGCTCAATTCAGCCGATTAGCGTCTCGGGCTTGACAGATGACACCGTTTATTCAATCGCCGGAGGTGGGGGTGAGGTCTGGGTGGCCCGGAAATACGGCGGCGTGACGCGCTTCCAGCTACACGGGGACGAGCTTCAAACCTCCACCTACACACAGCGAAATGGACTGGGCGGGAATGCTGTTTATTCGATCTACCGCGCACCGGACGGAACCGTTTGGGCCGGGACACTCGAGGAAGGCCTCAGCCGCTTCCGAGATTGCAGTTGGCACACTTTCACGACCCGGGACGGACTACCCTCGAAGACGATTTCAGTCATTACCGGAAACGCTGCGGGAGAAATTGTTGTAGGTACGCCAAACGGACTGGCCGTACTCAGCAACAACCGTTGGGTCACCTATGCGGCCCACGACGGATTACCGCCGGGCGCAATCGAAAGTCTATTTCTCGATAAGCTCGGCACACTCTGGATCGGTACGGCAAAGGGAATCTCCTTTCTCCAGTCCGGGACCGTGCACGTCCCTGTTACAGCGCCTGACGTGCTCTATGGAGAGATTCTTGGCATGGCCGAGACTAACGGCTGGTTATGGGTCACCACTAGTAGTCGTGTTCTGCGAGTGCGGTGTTCCGCTTTGCAGAACGACTTTTTCGGTGCGGGCGATTACAGGGAATTCGGAGTTAACGAAGGGTTGCCAAGCGTCGAAGGTGTGAAGCGTAGCCGCTCGGTTGTTAACGACACTCACGGGCAGATCTGGTTCTCGCTGAACCAGGGGATCTCCGTTCTGACGGCGTCCGCATTTGCCGGGCCGGCATTTCCGGTAACCATTCGTCTGGACGGCATGCTTATGGATGGAAAGTTTATCGCGCCTAACGGCCAAATCCGCGTTCCTGCCGGACGGCACCGCTTGACCTTCCAGTACGCTGGCGTGAACGTGTCGAGTCCGGAAACGGTGAGGTATCGCTATCGGCTGGACAACGTCGATGCGGCCTGGAGCGAGCCCACCGCCTCACGCGAAGTGGGGTATACAAACATTCCGCCGGGACAGTTCCGATTTAGTGTGATGGCGCGTGATCCGGACGGCCGCTGGAGCGGCCACGAGGCTGTCGTGTCCTTTGAAGTTGAGCCCGCTTATTGGCAAACCCGCTGGTTCCAAGTTGCAACTGTTGCGGCGCTCGTCCTGCTCGCCTGGAGTCTTTATCGCCTCCGGCTCTGGCAGATGACCGCCAGAATGGACCTCGGCTACCGCGAGCGCCTCGCCGAGCGAACGCGAATCGCTCGCGAATTGCACGATACCTTGTTGCAAAGTTTTCACGGACTGTTGCTTCGCTTTCAAGCTGTTTCTAACTTGCTCCCGGCACGTCCAGAGGAAGCCAAGCAAAGACTCGACGGTGCGATTGATCAGGCGGTGCAAGCAATCACCGAGAGCCGGGATGCCGTACACGAATTGCGCTTGTCCGCGGACGCAAACAACGATCTTAGCTTGGCTATAAGCGCTCTAGCAAAAGAACTCGCGGCTGACCAAACTAGCGGGAATTGCCCTGATGTTCGGGTGCAGGTGGAAGGCACGCCGCGAGACCTCCATCCAATTCTCCGAGACGAAGTCTACCGAATCGCAGCCGAGGCGCTGCGCAATGCATGCAGGTACTCCGAGGCGCGGCGGATCGAAGTGGAAATCCGCTATGACGAAGGGCAGCTTCGTTTGCGGGTTCGAGACAACGGTAAGGGCATTAACCTGAACATGCTCACTGGGGACCGGAGCCTAGGGCACTGGGGCCTATACGGCATGCGCGAACGCGCCAAAGTTGTGAGTGGGAAGCTCGATGTCTGGAGTAAACCCGATTCCGGCACGGAAGTCGAGTTGACTGTTCCTGCTTCTGTTGCTTACGGGACATCGCCCGCTCCGGTCCGTTTTTTTTTACGAAAAATTAGAATGAAGTCATGAGTCCCGGCCCGAAGCCGATTCGCATTCTGGCGGTGGACGACCATCCGATTTTTCGGCAAGGAATCGCGGGATTGTTGGCTGATCAGACGGACATGAGTTTAGTCGCCGAAGCGGCTAACGGATGCGAAGCGATCCAGCAGTTCCGTGCACATCGCCCGGACATCACTCTGATGGACTTGCAGATGCCGGAAATGAATGGTCTCGATGCCATGATCGTCATCCGCAGCGAATTCCCCGACGCGAGAATCATCGTGTTAACCACCTACACTGGTGATATCCAGGTTTTGCGAGCTCTGAAGACCGGCGCTCGCGCTTACCTGATAAAGAATCTCTTATATAAGGAGCTTCTGGAGACTATCCGTGCTGTCCATGCCGGGAAAAAGAGCCTTTCTCCCGAGGTCTCCTACGAACTTGCAGAGCATGCGACCGATGATGCCTTAACTGTGGGAGAAGTCGATGTCCTTCGACTCATTGCAGCCGGGAATGCCAACAAGCAGATTGCCGCGCATCTGTCGATCACGGAAGACACCGTCAAGGGCCGAGTCAAGAACATTCTCTCCAAGCTGCGCGCCAATGACCGAACGCAGGCGGCAATGATCGGGCTTAAGCGCGGAATCATTGAGTCCTAGGTGGGCCTGCGCTTTTCAGCGAGGCGTAAAAAGACTCGAAAGAGTGGGTGCTGCGCTCTTTGGGGCTTCCTGTCATATCAAGTAAAAAGATAGGGTCTAGACAGGGGCGTTCTGCATCGACTATTCTCAACCTTCGCCGGTGGCTGGCCTGGTGCGGGACTCTTGTTCATGCGACTGGTTACCGCCATAGTGTTAATTGGCCACACGGTCACAGTGCTGCGCTCTGAGCCGCCGACACAACTAGCCGTAGTATCCGTACTCGCGACTGCTACCGGAATGCTGCTGCTGTTAGGCTTATGGACTCCCATTTCAGGAGTGCTAGTGGCCGTTTATGAGGTATGGAATACTCTCTCGCAGCCTGGAGATCCGTGGGTCAAAATCCTGTTAGGAACCCTCGCCCTGGCTTTGGCACTGCTCGGACCTGGAGCGTGGTCAGTTGATGCTCGACTCTTTGGATGGAAGCGCATCGACATTCGAGCTCGAAAGAATTAGACACGCAGCAAAGGAGGGCACTAATGCGTACCCGCCAATCCCCAAAATAAACTGCTGCCCTTTTTGGGCGGCGGCTTGACACTCGGCCCGTTTACGCGCGTTCCCCGGAAGGGTTGCCAGAACTCACGATATAGTCCGCACGCGACTCGATGTGGGGTTTTCCGCAGACGGAACCTGTTCCACAATTGCCTTGACGGTAAAGGATTTGCAATCATGAGCGCCGCTGCCACTAGCCTTGTCACTGATTATCCGCTCTGCCAATCTGATCAGAGCGAATCTAAGTTCACTCCGCAATCTGCGCAACGCTGTTGCAGAAGCAATTCTCGTGTGGAACGCGAAGAGCTCCCGAACGAGGAATTCGAAGGAATAGTTGGCCGTAGCCGATCTCTAATTGGAGTGTTGAATCTAATTCGTAAGGTAGCGCCGACGGACTCTACGGTTCTAATCGAAGGCGAAACTGGTACGGGAAAGGAACTCATCGCTCGCGCCATTCACAAGCGGTCTCGGAGGTCTGGACGCGCCTTCGTCAGCGTGAATTGTGCCGCGCTTGCGCCAGCGCTGATTTCCTCCGAATTATTCGGCCATGAGAAGGGAGCCTTTACAGGAGCCACACAACGCCGGCTCGGTCGCTTCGAACTCGCTGACGGCGGAACAATTTTCTTGGATGAAGTGGGCGAACTTCCGCCTGACACGCAGGTCGCGCTCTTGAGAGTGCTACAGGAACGGGAATTCCAACGACTCGGGGGAGCGCAGTCCATCCCGGTCGATCTCCGAGTCATCGCTGCCACGAATCGTGATCTGAAAGCCGCCACTGCCAGCGGGACCTTCCGCGATGACCTCTTCTACCGGTTAAATGTATTTCCGATCGAATCGCCACCTCTCCGAGAGCGCAAAGACGACATCTTGATGTTAGTCCAATCTTTCGTTCAACAGTACGCGAGCCAAGCCGGCAAGAATATCCCGTCCATCGACACGAAGACGCTCGAACTCTTTCAGTCCTATAGCTGGCCTGGCAACATCCGGGAGTTGCAGAACGTAATTGAAAGATCCGTGATTCTAGGCTCGGATGATCTTTTCTCGGTAGATGAAGCGTGGCGCCCAAAGGACTCCGCCATCGCCGCGTTGAATGCAAGATCAAGGTGCTGAACATTCGAAGAGGCCGGTTCAAATGTTCAAATTCGGTTCTCGCCTTTATCAGCTCTCGTATCCGCAAGCCACCCTACATCCGTGACGGGACCCGGTGCTGGTGGGAGCAAGGCGCTGGCCGATGTTGCCCGAGCGGCAGACGCCGGGCGTTTTCGGACTTATCTCCAGCCCACGAGGGGCAGTTCGCTAGAGCTTTGCGGCGACTCCCGAAATCTTCAAATTGCTGTATGTGTGCCAGCGGTATTGAGCTGTAACTTCCGCATTACTCCTCCATGGGGGCAAACCGGAAAGCGTTAGCCAGACGCGGAATGGCAAGTCCAGCTAGATTCCCTACTTTCCGGCTGGCGCGTAAGATCGGCGTAGGGGCGGCGATCACCCACCGACCCTTGCCCCACCATATGTGTCCGGTCCGGACACACAAGTTATTGGAGCCGACAGAGGGACTTGAAACCCCGACCCGCAGTTTACGAAACTGCTCCAGGGTAAACGGAAGCGAGCAATGGCCAAAAAGCCCATGAAAACAGCTGTCTAGCTCGCGGCCCTTCGCGTAGCTCAGCATAGGAGTAGGCACAGTGACATAATCGTCAATGGTATGGACACACGCAACTCAAGGGCAGTCAACGGCTGGCGCTGACGCCACAGCACGGAAACTCGAGATCGAGCTGTCTGTATTGCTGAAGAAAAGTGAGTTGAAGCACGTTGAAGCTTCCGTAATTTCGCAAACGATACGGCAACTGATTCAGGCCGAAATCGCTGAAGCGCTCGATCATAACTAAGTTGCTGGAGCGGCATATCAGCCAGGCGGCCCTCGAGTGGTTTTGCGATCCGAATTCTGGCAATGTCCGAGGCTAATCGGCAAAACCGTACTCGAGGTCAAAGAGTTGAAACAGAAAGGCCAGAAATGAGCAAGCCTCCTTTTTACATTGCGTCCCTGTCGATGATGCTATTCGACTTCAGTGCTTCTTTGGATACTGGAAAATGCGACGGTATTTCTGTCACGGATGTCAAAAAACACGCTGCTATAGGCGACCTATTTCAATTCCTCGAAGAGGAGACGGACGCCAACTTTCATAGTAGTTTTATTGAAAGTGATCCCGAGTTCAAAAGTTGGTATCTCGACAAGTTGCGAGGCCTCTGCATAGAAGTGGACGAACGCCGCAAATACAATATAGACAATAGGGGACTATGCTTGTTGATCTCCCATACTGCGGAAATTATTCAGCAGGGGAAAGACATCAGGATGAAAGGCTCCAAATGATCGCGAATACCGAAAGTACTGGCACAGCCGGATCTTGAACGTAAGCTACTGAGCGCCCCACGCGAACAAAGAGCGAATATCGTTGCTACACTGTGGTTCGGACCGATGCGTCGAAGCAGCTAAGGCCACTTTTCTGAGAGTGACAAGCGGGCGCTTCTGGACGCCATAGGAGCGTGCCGGATACAGACAGCTACGGCGGCCCCGATCCAAAGCTCTGGACGACATGGCCGCAACGCTGACGGGCGACCGAGCCTATTTTCATCTGAAAGTCGCGTCTGCCAGCCGCGCCAAGGAATAGCCCCGATTCAAAAGGTCTGGTTTTCATATGCAAGCTAACATCGGATCAGAACAGCAATGGCAAGAGATTGAGCTTAGGCGTCCAGGCATGATTGACGCCCTGAACAAACTGACCGATTTAGCGCCAAGAATCCAACAGACTCAGAAAGCGTTAAATGATACTGCTGATAAAATCATTTTTGCTCTAAGCAATCAGTGTATTGAGGAATGCTGGGAAGTTTTGTTGCTCGCAGCCAACCAATATGCTTTTGGCGCAACAAAGCTGCTGCGCTCATTGTATGAACGCGTTGTCACAACCTTATATCTCGGCAAGTACCCTGAAAAATCCGAGAGGTTTGAAGAATACGGTGCTATCCAAGACCACCGGCTTCTCCAACACAGCAAGAAGCTGTATTCCGATGATCAATTGCAGACCTTCAATTATTTCGCCCATTCAAATAGTCGAAGCCTATGAAAAGGCCAAGCCCAATTTTCAGAAGTCCAAATGCAAGGTCTGTAAAACCCAGGAATTAAGCCATAGCTGGGATATCGACCTCGCCAGTATGGCCGAGAAGGTGGGTGGAGAAATTGCGACGCTCTATCTTGCCGCTTATGCGAATCCAGTGCTGGAGGCCCATGCAACATTTGCATCTGCGATGTCACGAACGTATTCACACGGCGAGAAATTCATTTATGACCATAGCCCTTCTACAACTTCTATTGACTCCTCGATATTTCACGCTTTCGCGCTCATGTACTTCTTGCTAGACATGGTAAATGGCAGGTTTTCACTTCCTTTCCAGGAGCAGCTGGACGAACTCGCAAAGCTTACGAGCAAAGCGCTTTAACTCCAGTCCGACCGTCCCTGGCGATTGCCGCGCTCGTGTTAGGTCCCGATAAAGAGTCCTGCAATCATCTTTCGCCCCTCCGAACTCACCAACGTCGAGCCCAACCCAAGGCGCGATCTGGACCGCTACATTGATCAAGCCCCGCGCGAGGGGGGGCTAGTATCCTTACAATGATCGCGCAACCGCCGCCCCGGATACACTCGATGGAAACAGTCAAAGGAGCGAAAGCAGAATGCCCAAAGGTGAACGCGGAACGGCCAAACCATATCTTCGAGGCGAGATCTGGTGGATTAAATACTATGTGCCAGGTGAGACCAGGCCGCGGCGCGAATCATCCAAATCGACTAACAAGACCGTAGCAGTTCGACTTCTCAATCAGAAAAAGGCGGAAGTCGATCGGGGCGAGATCAAGGCAGGCGAGCCGCTGATCGATCATTTGCTCGAGCTCTATTTATCCGATCAGCTCAAGTTCAAACGCCGGGGATTGAAAAACGCGATCAACTATGTGAATAAACACATGCGGCCGGCCTTCGGCTCACTCAAGGCAAGTCAGTTGAATGATAAGCTCGTCAACCGCTTTATTGAGACCAAACGCCAGGCTTGGTGCGCCGACGCCACGATCAATCGCATTTTGGCTGCATTAAAGCGCAGCTATGCGCTTGGCCTAGAGGCCAAACCGCAGCTCGTTTTTTTCAATGCTCACTATCGAGTTGCTGGAAGAGGATAACGTTCGAGAGGGTTTTCTCGAACATCCCGGATATCCACTCATGCGCGATCTGTTGCCCGATCATCAACGCACGCTACTCGTGATCGGATACCACCTCGGCATGCGTTCCGGCGAGATCATCAACCTGCGCTGGGACCAGGGGCATGATCTGCGACGCACTGCTGTGCGAAACATGATTCGCGCCGGCATTCCTGAGAAACAGGCCATGCGAATCAGCGGGCACAAGAGTGACAGCGTTTTAAAACGCTACGACATCACAGATGAGCGCGACATTCAGGTTGCAGGGGACAAACTCGAACTTTACCTCGGCGAACTGGCTGCCGCTGGGAAAGCAGGCATAAAGAAGGCACAGCGGAAAGTGGGTTTGGAGCAGTAACAACTTCTAAACGCCTAAGAATCCAGTGATTTAGGCTGGAGCCGACAGAGGGACTTGAACCCCCGACCCGCAGTTTACAAAACTGCCGCTCTACCAACTGAGCTATGTCGGCTCTTTTTCAATATTTTACACACCAACACCGGTACCCGTCTGCACCTTGGCTGAATCTGTCTAATCCCCATCAGGGTAGTTGACAAGTAAATACTTACTTGATTACCTTTTGATTAGGCTGTTTATGTCCAACTATTCACATCCGGAAGTACTGGTTTCAAGCGACTGGGTTGCGGAGCATTTAAGCGATTCGGCAGTTCGTTTAATAGAGGTCGACGTTGAGACGGAAGCCTATGATCTGGGACACATCCCAGGTGCGATCGCGTGGTCTTGGAAGCGACAGCTCGCCGACCAGGTGCGGCGGGACGTGATTCCACAGCCGGAGTTCGAAGCGCTACTGTCTCAGTCAGGGATTAGCAATGACACGACAATCGTGCTGTACGGCGACAATAACAACTGGTTTGCGGCATGGGCGTTCTGGCAGCTGAAGATTTACGGCCACCAAGATGTGCGGCTGCTGAACGGCGGGCGCAAGAAATGGTTGCAGGAAGAACGGGAGATTACAAAAGAGGCACCGAGGATAAGCGCGACGAACTATAAAGCGACAGCGCCCGACTTTTCGTTGCGGGCCTTTCTTCCGGCTGTCCAGAGATCAGTCGACAAAGGCACGGCGGCGCTGGTGGATGTGCGAAGTCCCCAGGAGTTCACCGGCGAGATTCTGGCGCCTCCAGGATTGCCGGAGACCGCCCAGCGCGGCGGGCACATACCCGGTGCGCGCAGCATTCCGTGGAGCAAAACGGCGAACGAAGATGGCACGTTCAAGAGCTTCAACGAGCTAAAGGAGCTCTACAATAACGAAGGCGTCGATGGGCAGAAACCGGTGATTACCTATTGCCGGATCGGCGAGCGGTCCAGTCACAGCTGGTTTGTACTGAAGTATTTGCTCGGGTACGACGACGTGGTCAATTATGACGGTTCATGGACCGAGTGGGGCAATTTAGTAGGGGCGCCTGTAGAACGAGGGGCAGCAAATCCGGTCCAGAGGCTGGTGGCACATGCGGGCTGAGGACTGGAACAAGCAAGAGACCGAGCTTGAAGGATGGGCGGTCAAGATTACATCGTACCGGATCGGGGACTCTTACCTGACTGAGGTAGAAGCGAAAGATTCCGGCGCGACGGTCGCGCGAGGCATTGCGGAGTCGGCGGAGGCATCACGCCGGAAGGCGCTCCAAAGCGCAACGGAACGCCTTCAACGGACGCGGCGCATCAATTTAACCATCGGCGGGTGACCGGCTCTACTATTGGTTAATTCCGGTATTCGGAGTGTTGACGGTCGTTGTATAGGACCCGTTAACGTCGGGAGAAGATAAGCCAGAAGAAAGCAAGTAGTTCTGGAGAGCGATCGAGTTCATCCAGACACTAGCGAGGGCGTTGATGTAGCCGACCTGCAATTGAAACAGAGTTCGCTGGGAAATGAGAACCTGTGGATAAGCGGCACCCATCTGGCGGTACTTGGCCAAATAAAGATGATAGGCGCCCTCGGCGCGCGGAATCATCTGGTCGCGGTAGCGATCAGCCTCGAACCGGCCTGACAGATAAGCTTGTAGAGGCACCTGGATACTTTGACGCAGCCTTAACTCGAGTCGGTTCAGTTCGGAATGAGCGCGTTCAACCTCGGCTTGCGCAGCGGCGACGTTGCCCTGATTGCGGTTGAAGATCGGCAGACTGACGCCAACCGTTGCGAAACCTTGAACGCCTACAGTAAGTGGGGAGAGCGGCTCGGAATTCTGTTGCACGCCGCCGCGCAACTGGAGATCGGGGATGCTTTCACGACGGGCACTCTTCAGCTCGGCTTGAGCGTGCAAAAGGGCCTGCCGCGCACGCTTGACCTCGGGGCTATCACGCAGGGTGCTTTCAGGTAGTTTTGCGGTGTCAATTTGCGCCGGATGTTCGAGATCGCCTTGCAAGGGACTAACTGGCAGGTTGGGTTGCCCGGCCAGTGCGGACAACTCGGCGAAAGACTGCAGAAACGTGCGCTGCGCTTTTGTGTAGTCGATAGCAGCCTGATCGGCCTCTACTTCGGCCTGCAAGACATCGGGCGCATCAGCTTGGCCTACATTCGCAAGTTGATGGGCAGTTTCAACGGCGTCGCGGGCAAGTACAAGAAGCCGCTGACGAACATTCACGATTTCCTGAGCGGCGAGGGCGGCATAGAAGCTCTGTCCTACGTCACCCTGGATACGATAACGCTGTTCGGCGAGAGTAAACTCGTCTTCACGTCGCTGCTGCTCGAAGACATTCCGGCGGAGCCGGAGCTTACCTCCGAGAACGATGTTTTGCTGGACGAAAGCTCCTTGTTCACCGCCGCCATATGAACCGCCGCGAATCTGTTCGCCCTGATAGCCGACAGAGGGGTTTGGATAAAGTCCGGCTTGATGAGAGAGGGCAGCGGATTGCTTCACATAGCTCTGCGCCTGCTGTAAGGTCGGATTCGACGCCGTGGCATATTGCTGAAATGTTTGCAAAGCGAGAGGCGACCGCGTACGGACGTCCTGTAATAAATCGTCTGCCGAAGAACTGCTGTTCTGAGAAAAGGCAATCAGCGGAGTAAAGAGGAGTATCGTCAATTTCATTTCGCCTCCTCGATCTTGGCTTCGATTCGATCGAACTGGTCGGGCGGGAGGACCCGAAGAAAGGTCATCATGCCCTGCATGAACCCGCTCCATCCGGGCCGCAAGCCGTAGTTCTGCGGACGGTCGACCATTTTGTCCATGGCCATCATGGGACCTTCCATGTAGGCATCCTGTGGGAAGCCGGGAACGCGGTTGGCATGTTTGGCCACATTGTCCGACATGTTCATGTTCATATTCATGTTCATGTTCATGTTCATGTTCATGCCACCGTCGTGTTGCATTTGAGACATGTCGTGGGACATGCCGTTGGCCACCGGCTGATCGTTTGTTGAGCCCACACCAAGACCTCGGCCTAAGCTGGGGCCATAATCGTCGCCGCTCGGCGCACCAGGTGTTCCCTGCAACATGCCCATTCCTTGACTCATATCGATCCCAGCAGGCATACCGGCGCCTCGGCGCGACATGGGACCGACGTTCGACGACATTTGATTCATCATGTGATGTGGCAAGTGGCAGTGAAGCATCCAGTCGCCGGGATTGTTCGCAACGAATTCGACGTCACGAGATTGTGCGACGCCAACAAGAACCGTGTTGCCTGGAATCCAGGCAGATTCGGGGATGCGGCCGCCCTCGGTTCCCGTGACTTGGAAGGTGTGTCCATGGAGATGAATGGGATGGTGGTCCATACCGAGATTGATCAAGCGAATACGCACGCGATCGCCGAGACGCACAATCAAAGGCGTGGCGGCAGGACCCGCTTTCCCGTTGAAGACGAGCCAGTTGAACTCCATGTTCATGGTGTTCGGCACAGTGTTGTTGGGAAGCACGGCGTACTCCTGCATATGGATGAGGAAATCGCGATTGATGGACGGCGTGTGCGGCGTTCTGGGGTGCATGACGAAGGCGCCGAGCATGCCGATCATTTCCTGCATGGCCATGTGAGAGTGATAGAAGTAAGTGCCGGCCTGATGAAGAGTGAATTCGTAGACGTACCGGCCCCCGGGCGGGATGGGATCCTGGCTGATGCCCGGTCCACCATCCATGGCGACAGGAACTTCAAAGCCATGCCAATGCATGGAGGTTGGCTCGGGCAGGTGATTGTCCACGATGATACGCACGCGATCACCCTGCGTGATCTGAATGGTTGGCCCCGGCGCGCTGCCGTTGAAGCCCCAGAGATTTAGCGTTTTGTTTGGGGCGATCTCCTGTATTACCGGCTCTGCGACCAGGTTAAAGACTTTGACACCGTTATCAACTGTAAACGGCAAATCGCGCAAATCGGGAGTCTGCACTGGAACGGGGGTACCGGGCGATGCGGAGATCCGCGCGGCAGCTAGTGCACCGGCACTAAATTGAAATGCATTGTGAAAGAAATTACGACGGTTCTTCATGACTCACTTCCTGTTAATTGGAGGGACTAGCACACGCGAGCGCATGCTCTTGGCTTTTTACGGAAAGCAGTCGACGAGACCTAAATACGGAAGTTGGAGAGCGCGACAAATAATGGTGGCGCGGGAGGCGAAGCAGATTGAGGTAGTGAAGACGCAGTTGTAATCAAAGGTCGCACGACGCGCGTAAGAGGCGTCAGAATAGCCATGGAGCAGGCGGTGAGGGGATTACCGACGTCCATGGAACCGTGACTAGCTTCCAGAACTGTTTCGTCACTGAGGTGGTGCAAGCACTTGTGGTTTTGATCCTCCGGAGAGGACTGGTGGTGAGAGGGGCAGGGCGATTGGCTATATGTTTTGAGCGGCAGACAACAGGCAAAGCACTGCATCGAAGCCAGCAAACCCGAGATGACGAGGCAGACGACGAGCGGGACGATACGTAGCATATGTCTGTACTCAGAAAATAACACGCGCGGAGGGGCTGAAACGATTCATTGGCCGCAGTATGATTAAGCGGACGAAGCGTGCGCGAGAAAAATCAATTTCCCAAAATACATAATGCGATGTGGCCCGGGTTGGTCGGGAAAGGCTCGGATGGTGAACCGAGTATCCCTCTGGACACAATGCTCGATTTGACAGCCGCAGCGAGCGTGGGCAGCACGCGATTCGACGGAGTGGATTTGTTCCTGGCAGATCCACATATCAGTATTGACGCGAGCAGCGCTGACGTGAAGAACCTCGCTGAGAACATTCGCCGGCGCGGCCTAGTGGTTGGATCGCTGGTGGCACCGGTATGGGCCCCTACAGGAGGCGGCTCGGCGATGGGTAGTACTGAAGAACGCAGCCGGTTTCTCGAGCAAGTCCGGAAAGCATGCAGATTGGGAAGCATTCTGCGTGAGACTGAAGTTCGCAGCTATGGAGTCATTCGAATCGATTCAGCAACCAATCCGGACGATTGGTACGCAGCACCGGCGAGCAACACGGACAAGCTGGCCGAGACATTTCGGCAGGCCTGCGACATAGCGGAAGAGCATGGTGAACGGCTGGCTGCGGAAGGCGAGATCTGTTGGGGCGGTATGCACAGCTGGCGCGATATGGTCCATCTCCTCGAAACGGTGGGCCGGCCACAAACGCTGGGATTTCAGGCCGACATGGCACACACGCTGCTCTACACATTGGGGTATAACTCGCCCGAGAATCGGATGCTACCGCAAGATTTTCAATGGAACGACACAGAGACCTTGCAAAGAGCATTGCATGCGCTGGCATCGGCTCTGAGGCCGTGGACAATCGATTTTCATGTCGCGCAGAACGATGGAACTGTGAAGGGATCTGGTTCTCATGACAAGACAGGAAGACACTGCCTGCCAAACGACGCGAACGGGAGATTGGACCTGGTGCGGGATGCTGGTTTGTGGCTGCGAGACGACAACGGCCGGCTGACACGGGCAGTGAAACATATTTGCTGGGATGGATGCATGTTTCCGAACGAAGTCATGCTGCGGCCGGAAACCTGGAACGAGATACTTGCAGCGATGATTGCGGTCCGGGACGCGCACGGCTGGCAGGCGGAAGAGAATGACTAAAAAGCCACTGCGCATCGGGCTGGTGGGCTATGGATTCATGGGCCGCACGCACTCCAACGCTTACCGGCAAGTGAATCAATTTTTTGAGCTCGGGTATCGTCCGGAATTAAAAGCAGTGTGCGGCCGAGAGGAGAAAAAGGCGCAGAGTTTCGCCGAGAAGTGGGGATATGAGACGGTCGAGATAAATTGGCAATCGCTTTTGAAACGTAGCGATATTGACGCGATCGATATTGCCAGCCCAAATGATACGCACGCCGAGATTGCCATCGCGGCCGCCGAGGCTGGCAAAGTCGTTTTTTGCGAGAAGCCGTTAGGCAGGAATTTGACGGAAGCAGAGAAGATGGTCGAAGCCATTGAGCAAGCTGGTGTACCCAATATGGTTTGGTACAACTATCGCCGGGCGCCTGCCGTTACGTTGGCGAAACAAATAATCGAAGAGAGACAACTCGGACGCATTTTTCACTATCGTGCGAAGTTTTTGCAGGATTGGACGATCTCAGCAAATGTTCCGATGGGAGGCGCGGCCCTCTGGCGCTTGAGCGCGGACGTGGCGGGGAGCGGGGTGACCGGAGACCTGCTGGCGCACTGCATAGATACGGCTATCTGGCTGAACGGACCAATTAAGACAGTTTCGGCCATGACTGAAACTTTCATCAAGGAGCGCAGCAATACCTTGACTGGAGAGCCGGAGGAAGTGCGGATCGATGACGCAAGCGCCTTTCTGGCACGTTTTGCGAATGGATCACTGGCGACCTTTGAAGCAACCCGCTACGCGCGCGGTCACAAAGCGCTCTATACATTCGAGATTAATGGCGAAAACGCCTCAGTTGCGTGGGATTTGCATGATCTGCATCGTTTGCAGTTTTTCAATTATGCTGACGAGGCAAAGGTGCGGGGCTGGCGCTCCATTCATGTGAGCGAGGGCGAACATCCTTACATGAAACAGTGGTGGGTCCCCGGCTTGCAGATTGGCTACGAACACACTTTCATCCATCAGATAGCAGACTTCCTCAAGAACCTGGAAGCC
>DATAYL010000545.1:0-10191 GCA_036272575.1 Bryobacteraceae bacterium
TTCGGTCGGCGGGCGTTAGCTTCAGCCGTTTGGGAGCCGAACGACGCAGGACCATCAGTTGTTGCCGCAAGGCAAGGTTTTCCAGTCGCAGCTGGGCCGAGGTCTTGCACATGGAGGTGAAGGCGCCCAGCACAGTGAGCACGCGTTGCTGCGCCAGCCAAAAGAGCAGATAAACGTCGATCAACTTCAATGGTTGCAGAATCGATCGGGATATTTTGGAGGCACACTGGCCTGTCGATTGGCCCTTAACATATAAGACTTCGGCGAGGGCGAGAACTAAACTGGAACGCTCCTCCAATGTCATTCGATCCTCACACGCGATCCGCCGGCCGTGAACCTGCCTGCTTGACCGCTGCCGCGGGACCGCCACAGACTCACGTTGGCATGGAGACTTACCGTGATTGGGGTACGAAATGCGTATTCGCGCCTTCTTTAAAGACCACGTAAGCCCGCTTCCAGGGCTCATCGTTGGTTAAGCGCCACTTATGCCCAGAGCCGGTGTGATCCTCCGCTAACAGCACCTCGCCGGGATGGATGATGAACGTCTCCCCGCCTGCCGTCGCAAATTCGAGTACGCCAGCCAATGTGATGACGTATTGAGGGATGGGATCATTGTGCCAGTCAAACGACGAATGGGCCGGCGTTTCTTTGAATTCGATAGATTGGGCTTGGACTAATTCCCCGCCAGTAACGGTACCACCTTCCACGTGGGAATTTCCGTCCGAACCTGTATAAAGGCGATATGCGTTGATCATGCTGCGATGTTCTCCTTCTTTGTGTTGTTGTAGATGTTTAATACGGCCGCGGTCTCAGCGCGTATCTTTCCCAAAAGCTCCGCGTCATCGGCAAGCGAATGACCGTAGGACGGTATCATTTCCTGCAACTTACTAAACCAAGCACCGTTTTTCAGTTGCTCTCCAAACGATTGTTCGATGACCTTGATCATGATCCAGACCGCCGTGGAAGCGCCGGGAGACGCTCCGAGCATGGCGGTCAGGGAGCGATCGGAAGCGGTGACAAGTTCCGTGCCGAATTGCAGAATGCCGCCGTGCGTGGGGTCCTTCTTGATGATCTGCACTCGCTGGCCGGCCACTTCAATCTTCCAATCCTGTTCGTTTGCTTTTGGATAATATTCGCGAAGGGCGGCGAACCGCTGCTCCGAAGACTCGAGGACCTGGCCTATCAGGTACTCCGTAAGAGCCATGTTGTCCCGGCCAACGGCTAACATCGGCAGAATGTTCTCGGGATCGATGGAGCCGAAGAGATCCAGATACGATCCGTGCTTGAGAAACTTCGTCGAAAAACCTGCATAAGGACCGAAGAGCAAAGAAATCTTCCCCTCCACGTGGCGCGTATCGAGATGCGGCACCGACATGGGAGGCGATCCAACCGAGGCCTTGCCGTACACCTTGGCATTGTGGCGAGAGGCAACCGCGGAGTTATCGCAGCGAAGCCAGATTCCACTCACCGGAAACCCGGCGTAGCCGTGTCCTTCAGGAATGCCGGACTTTTGCAGCAGCGGCAGAGATCCACCACCCGCGCCGATGAAGACAAATTTGGCTTGCGTATCCCAGTGCCCCCCGGTGTTTTCGTCCCTTACCCGGAGATTCCAAACATTCCCATCACGGTGTACATGTTGAATCCGATGGGAAAAGAAGATTGCGAATCCTTCCTTATCGCTCAGAGAATTGAGAAGATCGTCGGTAAGTGCGCCATAATCGACATCCGTGCCGATCGGGTTTCGCGTCGCAGCCACTTGCTCGCCAGGATCACGGCCTTCCATGACGAGCGGAAACCACTCCTCGATTTCTTTTTCGTCGTCGGAGTATTCCATTTCCTGGTAAGCGTGATGGGTTGAGAGCGCCTGGAAGCGCTTTTTCAGAAAGGCACAGTTTTCCGATCCGCGCACAAAGCTGCAATGGGGAACAGGATGAATGAAGGACTGTGGATCCTTGATCGCACCGTTCTTCACCAAATAGGACCAGAACTGCCGGGAAAGATCGAATTCGGCATTGACGTCCAGAGCCTTCGAGATGTCGATGCTTCCGTCGCTCCTTTGTGGCGTATAGTTGAGCTCACAGAGTGCCGCGTGGCCCGTGCCGGCATTGTTCCAGGCATTCGAACTTTCTTGCGCGGCGCTGTCCAGCCTCTCGAAAATCGCAATCTTCAGATCGGGCTGTAATTCCTTCAGCAGGACCGCCAAGGTGGCGCTCATGATTCCCGCGCCGACCAGTACGACGTCCCACGGGCTTTCTGTACTTTGTTTCGAGTTATTCATGTTATTCATTTGATATTTCACTTTCCCGGCGAAAAGCCGACATACAAGGATTCACTCTCAGACGGCCGTATCGATTCCGGCCGATACTGACCTGCGATTGGCTTTGAAGATGAAGAGCAACAGTAGAAGTGACGGGATCAGAACGACTGCGCCAATTCCAGCTACTACTTCGAGACTCAGTAATATATTCGTCGGCGCCGCGCTGTTATAGATGGTGAGTTCTGGACGAATAAGGTAGGGGTACTGCGCAACGCCCCAACCAAATACGATGAAAGCAACCTGCGCCGCAGCCGCTATCCGCGCGCGCTGATAATGTCTTGTCCAAAGAGCCTGAAAGGCCGTGAGTGCGGCGAGCGCAGCTGCTGCTTCGATCCACCACACACAAGGTGCACGGGATAGGCCTTCGCGAATTCCCTGCGCAGCATTTCCCGCGACAACGTAAGTTGCAAAGGCCGCCATCAGAGAGACGAAGCCGGAGAACAGCGCCCGGTTCCTGAAGTCGCTCTGAAGCACCGCGTCATCCGTCTCAACCGTCAAATAGCAGGCTGAGAGATAAGCAAAGAGTGAGAGAGCGAGCACGCCGACGATTAACGGGAAGGGCTGAAACCATGTGTGGAAGAAACCGTTCTCGCTCACTCCATTTGTTACTAGGACGGCATCGCTTGAAATCGCACCGACTACGATTCCAAGAAACAAAGGCGTAATGCTACTCGATATTGAAAACACCTTGCCCCAGTAGAGCTGCGTGCGAACGCTTCCTGCAAAATAGGCGCGAAAAACATACGATGAACCGCGCAGCACAATCCCAAGCAGAACCAGAAACAAAGGGACGGCTAGGGCGGTGGAAATCGAACTGAACGCCGCCGGAAACCCGGAGAACATCAGAACCACAACGAAGATGAGCCAAACATGATTTGCTTCCCATACCGGCTGGATCGCCTGGGCGATCAGATTCCGTTGATCCTTTTCGCGTGGGCCGGAGGATGTCAGGTCCCAGAAACCAGCGCCGTAATCCGCGCCCCCAAGCAGCGAGTAGATGACGAGCGCAACAAGCATGACACCTGCAAGAATCATTGCCGCATTCATACGTGAACCTCTGCCTGCTCAAACTGTCTGGTCTCCGGAGAAGCGACGACGTGTCTGCTCAGGAGCCAGACGACCATAATGCCGAGAAGCACGTATACCGCTGTCATCACGGCAAACGTGATTGATACATTCGGCATCGAAGTTACCGCATCCCTTGTGCGCATCAGGTGGTAAACGATCCAGGGCTGGCGGCCCAGCTCCGTGACCATCCATCCCGCCTCTAGAGCAACAAAACCAAGCGGGCTGACTAGGACGAGCGCCTTCAGGAACCGTACGTTCTTGGTCAGCGGACCTTTCTTCCAAGCGATCCATCCTGCCGCGAGAGCAAACAGGGACAGTAGACTGCCGCAGCCCACCATGATTTGGAAACAGATATGAACTGCGCGGACGTTAGGCCAATCGGATGGCGGCTCTTGATCGAGACCTTTGATGAGGGCGCTGGGTCGATGAAACGCGAGCAGGCTCAATCCATGGGGTATCTCGATGGCATACTTGGTTACGCGTTCGTTGGGAAACGGGAGTCCGCCGATCCGAAGCGGCGCTCCGATTTCGGTCTTGAACTGTCCCTCAAGACTCGCCAGTTTCATCGGCTGCCTGGTGGCGACCATGCGCGCTACCGCATCGCCGCTCACCGACTGCCCGAGTACAGCCGCTCCTCCCACGGCTAGTGCAATGCCGATAGCAACCTCATCGAAACGGTTACGGCCTCGACGCAGCATGAGCCATCCGTGTATGCCTGCGGTCGCAAACCCGGCAGCCGTATAGGCCGCCAAAACCATATGAACGGCCTCGGGAATCCCGGCTGGATTCAACATGGCAGCGAACGGATGAATGTTGGTGAACTTTCCGGCCACAATGTCGAAGCCCGTGGGAGTATTCATCCAGCCGTTTACAAGGGTGACGAAGATTGCAGACAGCAGGCCGCTTAGTGCAACGATGAACCCCGATACAAGATGAAACCAACTGGGCACGCGATTCCAACCGTATAGGTAGATCCCGAGGAAGATTGCTTCCGTGAAGAATGCGAATCCCTCGAGGGAAAAGGGCATTCCGATCACGGCGCCTGCATAGTGCATGAACCGTGGCCACAAGAGTCCCAGCTCAAACGAAAGAACAGTGCCAGAGACTGAGCCTACGGCGAAGAGAATAGCCGTTCCCTTCGCCCATCGCTTTGCCAACTGAAGATAGGCCGGATCGCCGGTTGATCTCCAACGCCACTCCGCAATCGTCATCATCAGCGGCAGTGCAACACCGATCGCCGCAAAGATAATGTGGAATGCGAGAGACATCCCCATCTGAGAGCGGGCTGCGAGAAAGTTATTCATAAGTTGTGAGTTCCTCAATTCAGGACGTCGGGATGCACCATATCCATTAGCAGATGGTTATCGCGATAATCGACCGGCACCCCAATAATCACCGGGCCTTGCATTCCGAGAGCCCTCTTGATCGTCGGAGTGATCTGATCGGGCGTTTCTATCTTTAGGCCTTTCGCCCCGAACGCTTCGGCGAATCCGACGACATCTACGGGACCAAAGTCGACGCCAGACGTGCGTCCATATTTCGCGACCTCTTGAAAGCCGACCATGTCGTAAGCGCCGTCAATCCAAACCAGGTGAACGAGGTTGCACTTCAGCCGAACGGCCGTCTCGAGTTCCATTGCAGAAAACAGGAAACCGCCGTCGCCCGAGATCGAGATGACTTTTTCTTTCGGACGAACCAGGCAAGCTGCGATGGCCCATGGCAAACCAACGCCCAGCGTTTGTTGCCCGTTCGTCATTAAGACTTGCCGCGGACGAAAGCTGTAGAGATGCCGAGCTAGCCAAATATGAAACGAACCCATATCCAAGCACAGGGTCATGTCGTCGCTCAGCAATCCTTGAAGCTCTTTCACGAGGCGCATCGGATGAATGGGGACGCCGTTCTGGGCGGCGGCTCGTTGCTCGAACAACAAGCGGTCCCGAGCGATCTCACTGAGAAGCGCGGAATCGGCATGGAACGGTTGCCCTTCCAGCAAGGTAGTGAGCGCACGAACTGTCGCCCCGATATTCCCCACTAGTTCGATCTGCGGCCGGTAATCTCGATCGACATCTGCACGGGTAACGTCAATATGAACGAGTTCACGGTTGCGACCCTTGTTCCAAAGACTCGGCTCATACTCGATCGGGTCGTATCCAATGCTGATGACGAGATCTGCAGCATCGAGCAATTTGTCCCCTGGCTGAGTGTGGAACAGACCCACGCGACCGCCAAAACGATCGAAGAACTCGCGCGGCACAACTCCTGCGCCTTGGTAAGTGCAAACCACTGGGAGTCTCGTCTTCGCGAGCAGCCCATGCACAGCCTCGGCAGCGAATTTATCGCTTGCGAGCAGGCCCAGCAACAAAACCGGTTGGCTGGAGCTGCTAATCAATCGTGCTGCCGAGGCAATCGCGTCGGCAGCAGCAGCTCCGAGTATCTCCGGCGCGGCAGGAGTCAGGATTTCGCCGTCGGCGGTTCCTCCCATGACGTCTTTGGGGACGCTAATGAACGCTGCTCCGGGACGTCCAGATTCAGCCGCGCGAAAAGCGTTCGCGATCACTTCTGAAACTGAATCCGGGGAGTCGATTTCGGCGGTGAACTTCGTGATTGGGCGGAACAGGCTGACGCTATCCATGCTTTGGTGGATCTGCTTCAGCCGATCGGCAATCGGCACGGCGCCTCCGATTGCGACTACAGGATCACCTTCTGAGTTGGCGGTAGCTAATCCCGTGATTAGGTTAGAGCAGCCCGGGCCGGAAGTAACTAACGCAACTCCGGCTTTTCCCGTCATGCGACCAACGCCGCCGGCGATGAACGCGGCGTTTTGTTCATGCCGGCAGACCACAGTCTTGATCTTCGAATCCAATAGCGTGTCGAAGACTGCATCAATCTTCGCTCCGGGTATGCCGAAAATGTATTCGACGCCTTGTGCCTCCAGGCTTTTGACCAATAGTCCGGCGCCTGTTTGCGGAGCGGGCTTCGATTTTCTTGCTGGTGTACTCACTTCTTTTCTCCCTCCGCTTGCGCGAGATCCGCGACGGGATCGCGGCGCAGATCTGCTTTCAGGAAATCCTCAGTTTCTGGAAGCGCGACATGATAGTTACCCTCGCGCTGAATCTGAAGGCGCAAATTCGCGCCCCAGCATTGCAGGACATGACCGCCATGCTTCCGATCGTCCGATATAAAGTGCAGGTGATAACCGGGGACATTGAACGTCTTTGCGTACTCCGGAGTCCAAAACCCGACGAACGTTCCCGAGATGTCACGAAACTCGAACTCGGGCTGAACCGCAGCTGCCCGGAGTAACGGCACCCCCTCCTGAGTCCGGCACATCGCTCGCGTGTGCACGTAGTCGAACTTTCCATCCACCCTTAGCGCAAAGAAGACGTTGTCAGAGTGCCGGAGACTGTCGAACCGGGAAGTCAAACGGCTCATGTCTGGACACTCATCCAACACGACTGCTGGCTCGGCGGAAAATCGTGTAATCACCGCGAACGGGCTTAGAACATTGTCATCGATTTCCTGCACTGAGCCGTTGCTTCGCACTTGAAAGAACTGCCCATCTACAATCACCATCTCGCCGTCGAGATCTTCAAAGGTGCCTAATCCGAGATCGCCGTGTTCTCGAAGAGTTCTGACTCGGACCGCGCCCTGATAGATTCCCTCCACGAGTGCCGTAGCGGTCGAGACCTGATACAGAGTGTGATGGGCGATATCAAAGTAATCCGCCAGAGCTTCGCTGACTATGTGCGCCACGGGCTGCCCAGTCCTTTGGGAATGCTCCTGCAGAAGCCGCCACAGGCCAGTGGATAGTGTGCACTCAAGTTGGGGTATATCGCTTATTTGGTCCGAGAAGACTTCGCTGGTTTTAGGCACTTGCACTTGGCAATTGCATTTGCCGTGCCAATCGCAGTTCCGATGTGAGGTGTGGAGTTTTGTGGGCATCGAGGCCCGGTTGAATGTATCGGTCCACCCTTCACCCGCACAAGCGTGACGGATCCCCGGCGCAGTGCCGGTCACGACGGCGGTTTGTCGGCCCGGATTCTCGGTCATATGTCCGCGAAGGTCCTCCGCAATTCGCAGCGGTCCTTTTAAGTCCTTTTAAATCGACTGCCTCCGTGAACGACTTCGAATGGAAGGCGGTGTGCATGATGCACAGTCGAGTAACTCAGTAAGAAGCTTCGCGCATCACAATCAGCATCGCGAAGAACTAAGTTACAGACGCTCTAAGAGACCAAAGGAAATATTGATATACATGAGTGCTGCAAGTCCGGTAGTTAGGAATCGAGGGATCGAGCTCCTGCGCGATCCAAAAAGCAACAAGTCCACTGCCTTTACCGAGGCCGAGCGCGAGGAGTCAGGACTCACCGGTCTCCTGCCCGCAGGGGTCGATACAGAAGACACGCAAGTCCAGCGTGCGTTGCAACAGATCGGGGATAAACCCACCGACCTGGAACGGTACATCTATCTCATGGCACTGCTCGATGCCAACGAGACGCTCTTCTACAAGGTAGTGATGTCCGATCCGGCACGATTTCTGCCGATCCTCTATGACCCGACTGTCGGTGAAGCGTGTCTGAAGTTCGGTCACATTTTCCGCCGACCGCGAGGCATGTACGTGTCACTCAAACAGAAGGGCAGTGTTCGGGAAGTCCTCAAGAACTGGCCCGTAAAAGATGTGCGAGTCATCTGTATCACTTCCGGCGAACGCATCCTGGGCCTGGGCGACCTGGGCGCTAACGGCATGGGGATCCCTATCGGCAAACTTCAGCTCTATACAGCTTGCGCTGCCGTGCCGCCGCAGTACCTCCTGCCTATCCACATCGACTTCGGCACGAACAATCAAGAACTACTCAGCGACCCGCTCTATTTGGGCCTTCGCCAGCCGCGTGTCTCGATCGTCGAACGAGATGAGTTCGTCGATGAATTCGTTCAGGCGGTCCAGGATGCTTTCCCTGGCTGTTGTATTCATTTCGAGGACTGGGCTGGCGTAGATGCCGAGCGACTGCTAGCCCGATATAGGGACGAAGTGTGCTGCTACAACGACGATATTCAGGGCACGGCAGGCGTGGTGCTCACGGGAATCCTAAGCGCCCTTCGCGTGACCGGCGGAAAATTGGGCGACCAGCGTATTTTGTTCCTCGGCGCAGGCTCAGCCGGCATTGGCATCGCCGACCTGATCGCATCCGCGATGACGCTTCAAGGATTAACGGAAGAACAGGCGCGTGATCGTATATCACTTTTCGATATCAACGGCCTGCTCGAGCCCGGCCGTACCGATCTGTTCGACTTCCAGAAGCCTTACGCGCATCCCCACGCGCCATCGCGAGACTTTGTCTCCGTGATCGAGGACCTCCGGCCGACTGCCATTATCGGCGTCAGTACAAAGGGGAAGGCTTTCACTCAAAAAGTCGTAGAGACCATGTCGCGCATCAATCAGCGACCGATCATTTTCGCTCTCTCAAATCCTACTGAGCATTCTGAATGCACGGCCGAAGAGGCCTATCGCTGGTCTGATGGCCGGGCGTTGTTTGCGGCCGGCGTGCAGTTCCAGCCCGTGCGGTACAACGGCAAAACTCTGCTGCCAGGCCAGGGCAACAACCTTTATATCTTCCCGGCTGTCGGCCTGGCAATCTACGCCACGCGGGCCCGGCGCGTTACCGACGAGATGTTCATCGCCGCAGCGCAAGCCGTAGCCGACCAAATCAGCCAAGACGAGCTCGACGCCGGACTGCTCTATCCGCCGCAGAGTAACATTTTGGAAACCGAGACTGCGACAGCTCAGCGCGTGTCCGAAGTCATCTTCGACCGCGGTCTCGCCGGAGTGAAACGGCCAAAGGATCTACTGGCTTATCTTGAATCGCAGCTTTACAAGCCTGAGTACCCGGATGTTACAACGCCAGAGTAAATCATGGAAGCATCAAGTTGGCTGCCCGTCGTTCTGAGCACGACGGCCGGTGCGGTCGACGTAATTGGCTTCCTCACGCTCGGCGGACTATTTGCCGCCCACATCACCGGCAACCTTGTGGTGTCGGCGCCGCATTACGTCACCGGCAGATTCAGCCAGGTCGGGCCACTGCTGTCGGTGCCGGTCTTCATTGCGGTGCTGGGAGCCGTAGTGCTGTTGTTCGGGAGATTCCAACTTATGACCCGTTCGGGGCGAGCATTGCTGCTTCTGCACGCAGCGCTCTTGGCCGCCTGTTTGGGACTCCGGACTCTGGTTCGGGCCCTTCGCCAATGCCGACAGCATAATGGCGGTGCTGGTGGGCATGCTCGCAGTCGCAGCTATGGCTACCCAGAACGTGCTGGTGAAGCTTGCCATGGTGAAAACGCCCTCGACGGCGGTTATGACCACAAACACCACGCAACTGCTCATCGATATGGTCACTCTTGCACGAAAAGGCGGCGCATCCGGTGAGATTGACGAAACACGACGCCGCGCAAGAGTGACGTTCACGTGCATCGTCGGATTTATGGGCGGCTGTGTGGCCGGAGCCGCTCTCGCCATCCGTTGGGTGAGTTGAAAGAGTAACTATTTTGCCGATCGAAACAGAGAAGAGGAGAAATTATGACGAGTTCTATTGATACACAGAAATTTCGCATTGAAGAAGACGCATTAGGGAAGGTCGAAGTCCCAACGAATCATTTGTGGGGCGCGCAGACGGAGAGGTCGCATCGCAACTTCCCTATCGGTGTCGAACGCTACCGCTGGGGCCGGCCCGTGATCCGCGCTCTAGGCATTCTCAAGAAATGCGCCGCCCTGGCGAATGGCGAGTTAGGCCAGTTATCGCGCAATAAGGTTGATCTGA
>DATAYL010000546.1:0-14324 GCA_036272575.1 Bryobacteraceae bacterium
CTCGGCAACTGCCCCTGAGCCGATTGTCCGTTCTGGCCGGAGATCGCGTTTTTGAGACCTTCGCTTACCGCCTCGCCAACACTCACTGTTAGAGTTTTTGAGGTGCTTTGCGTAGGAGCCGCTTGCGCGGGAGCAGGCACCGACGTGCTTTGCTTCTCGAGTGCGGCTAGCCGTTTTTCAAGCTCCTGCAGCTTCTGTTGATATTCTCGCTTTAACTGCTCTAACTGTTGGTGTAAGTCTTCCGGTTGCTGGCCGTAACTCGTCGAGGCTGCCCACAAGAATAAGACAGCAAGAGGTACTAGCAATTTGACCATGGGTGAACGTCGACCAGTAAGCTGTCCCGGCGATTTCGTTACAAATGCGCAACCTCCAATCATGGCTCCGATCAGCAGCATTTGCGGCGTCACAAGCGAAGCGATTAAACCCCGGCTAAGTTTCACTTTGGCTGGGACAACTTACCAGGTCGTCTTATTAATGGGAGTCGCGATTGCGGAGCTTTGTTTGCGCGGACACCGCCCGCCGGCATCTCGCCGTCCTCACGCTCTGCCCAAAAGCTCCTTCGCAACTGCTGTCACGCGGTCAGGCTCAAAGCCGAACTTTCTCTGGAGTTCCTTAAGCGGCGCCGAGGCCCCGAATGTCTTCATGCCGATGATATGGCCGGCATTGCCAACGTAGCGCTCCCATCCGAAAGTGGACGCCTGCTCGATTGCGAGGCGTGCGGTCACTTTGGGCGGTAGCACGCTGTCACGATATTCCGGCGTTTGTTGTTCGAAGATCTCCCAGGAGGGCATGGAGACCACTCGTGACCGAACGCCTTCGGCGATTAGTTTTTCATGAGCGTCCACCGCGAGACTGACTTCGCTGCCTGAGGCAATGAGGATCACCTCGGGATCGCTCCCCGCGATCTCAGCTAACACATACGCGCCGTGCGCTAGGCCACCCGCAGACGCATACTTGGTGCGATCCAGAGTAGGCAAGGGCTGCCGCGATAGAGCCAGCACCGCTGGCTCGTGGCGCAGTTGCATGACGTACCGATACGCTTCGACGACTTCGTTGGCATCCGCAGGACGTAGCACAACCAGGCCGGGAATTGCTCGCAGAGACGCGAGCTGCTCGACAGGCTGGTGCGTCGGTCCGTCTTCGCCGTCCCCCATCGCCTCGTGCGTGAAGACGAAGATGGAAGGCAACTCCATGAGAGCGGAAAGCCGAATGGCGGGCCGTGCGTAATCGCTGAAAATGAAAAAGGTTGCGCCGAACGCTCGAAGTTTCGATAGCGACAACCCGTTCACGATGGCCGCCATCGCGTGCTCGCGGATGCCGAAATGAAGATTTCTGCCACCGGGAGTCTCGACCTGAAAATCGCCCGCGCCCTCGAACGTCAAAGTAGTCTTGTTTGAGGGGCCGAGATCGGCAGAGCCGCCTAGAAACCACGGAATGTTTTGCGCGAGCGCATTCAGCACTTTTGCCGACGCATCCCGGCCTGCGATACCCTTTACGTCAGCGGGAAAGACGGGAAGGTTGCGGTCCCATTCAGCCGGGAGTTCACGGCGCTGCATCAAATCAATCTCGGCGGCGGACTCGGGATACTTCGTGCGATAGGCGTCGAGTAGTCCTGTCCATTCGCCGCGGGCCTTCCCGCCGCGTGCGCCCACTCCGGCCGCGAAGTGCTCATAGACACCGTCAGGCACCCAGAACCTGGCGTCTTCCGGCCATCCATAAGCGCGCTTGCACAGCCGGATCTCGTCGTCGCCCAACGGCTCACCATGAGCAGCGGACGTGTCCTGTTTATGCGGAGAGCCATAGCCGATGTGGCTATCCAGAACGATGAAAGTTGGTCTGCCTGTTGTCTTCTTGAAGACCTCGAGCGCATGCTCGATGCGATCCACGTCGTTCGCGTCGCCGACTCGCAGCACGTTCCAGCCATAAGCAAGGAATCGGGCTGCGACATCCTCGGTGAAGGCGATGCGGGTGTTCCCCTCGATGGTGATGTGGTTGTTGTCGTAAATCCAGCAGAGGTTATCCAGGCCCAGATGAGCGGCGAGCGATGCCGCTTCCGAGGAAATGCCTTCCATCAGGCAGCCGTCTCCGCAAACGGCATAAATGTTGTAGTCGAAGATCTCGAAACCGGGCTGGTTGTACCGATTCGCGAGCCACTTCTGCGCAATGGCCATGCCCACGCTCGTGGCTACTCCTTGTCCCAGCGGTCCGGTCGTGGTCTCGACGCCGGAAACCCAGTGATATTCGGGGTGCCCGGGCGCTTTGCTGTCGAGCTGACGGAAATGGCGGATGTCATCGAGCGTCACCGACGGCTCGCCCAAATTCTCATAAGCGGCGTTCACCGCTTGCATGCTGGTCAAGTGAAGCACGGACCAGAGCAGCATCGACGCGTGGCCATTTGAAAGCACGAATCGATCGCGGTTGGGCCAGATGGGATCCTGCGGATCGAATCGCATGACCCGGTTCCAGATGGTGTACACGACCGGCGCGAGCGCCATCGGCGTACCCGGGTGCCCTGACTTGGCCTGCTGCACCGCGTCCATCGAAAGCGTGCGGATGGTGTTAATACACAGTTGATCGATTTCGATCTCAGTGACTGGTTCGGCTGCGTGTGTGACGCTCATGTCTTTCTCCTGGGAATCTTTTAACGGTTGACGACCTGGGGTTCGAGCGAGGCCACCTTAGCGAGGCGGCGAAGGTGCCGCTCGGCTTGACTGAATTCCGCTGCAAGGAACGTGTCGAGAAGGTCCAGTGCTACTTCCGGTCCCACGGTCCTGCCGCCCATGCAAATTATGTTCATATGATCGTCCTCGACACCTTGCCGGGCTGAGTAGTGATCGTGAATCAGCGCGGCGCGGACGCCCGGAATTTTGTTCGCACAGATGGAGGCGCCGACGCCGCTGCCGCAAACAGCTAGGCCTCGATCCACTTTGCCTGCAGCTACAGCATGCGCGAGCGGGATGACGAAATCGGGATAGTCATCTCCTTGGTTCAGGCTGTGCGCCCCGATATCGAGCACCTCGTGCCCCGCTTGCCGAAGGTGGTTCAGCAATTCTTCCTTCAGAGCAAACCCACCGTGATCGGTTGCAATTCCCACGCGCATGTCATGCGCCCTTTCTGTACTCAGTCGTCAACTGTCCCGCTGCCGCACGATCAGCCAGCACCAGGGCGCGTTCGCGGCGAACCCGGCCCGCTGGAATCGACTCGTCGCCGTCGAACAGGCGATTCAACATTTTGACTTTCTCGTTCCCGGTAACAACCCATAGGATGCGTCGGGAACGGTTAATCATGGGATACGTCAACGTCATGCGGCGCCTGCCCTGATAAATTCCGGTAATTGCGACGTCGGCATCCATGACATTCAGAACCGGATCGCCGGGAACCAGCGAAGCGGTGTGGCCGTCGGGACCGAGACCCAAGTGCACGAGGTCGAGTACCGGCGGCGATCCAGCGATCTGTCCCAGAGTGGCGGCGTATTGCGCGCCGGCACTCTCGAGATCAGGCGATTCCACAGGCATTTCATGGATTTGTTCGGGAGGCAGCGGAGCGTGATCGAGGAGACTCTCGCGCAGGTGAGTGAGATTTCTGTCCGGGTGCCCGGCGGGAGCGACACGGTCATCCACTTGCGCTACACGCACGGCCGGCCACGGAATCTCCTGGTTTGCCAGCGCGCGCAACATCACCCACGGTGTGTGACCACTGCTCAGCGCCATCGCGAAGCGGCCTCTTGCGGGTACCGCCGTCCTTACGTCTTCAGCGATGATCGCCGCAGCTCTTTGGGCAACCGAATCGGCATCGTCGAGCACTTCGATGTTCATGCAGCATGGACCTCGGCGGCGCCCGCAGGCTGCGTTGCAATCACCGGGTTACTCCAGCCGCCGGGGGGCACGACTTTTTCTTCAACCTCAGCAGGTCCCCAGGTATTCGGCTCATACTCGTACACCGGAGTGTTGGCCTTCAGGACCGGATCGACGATTCGCCATGCCTCCTCGACGTAATCCTCGCGAGCAAACAACGTGGCATCGCCAATGACCGCATCTCCCAGAACCTTTTCATAAGCATCCATCTCTTCCGGCGAAGGGTGACGGCTCGCCACCATCTCCACCGCCTCGGCGACGAGATCTTGTCCCTCGCCGATCACTATCATGCCCATGGCAATTGTGACTTCGGGAGTGATCCTCAACCGGATGTGGTTCTGCGTGAGAGCATTCGAGCGGTACACCTTGGGCGGCCGGCGCAGTCGAATGAGAACCTCCGTGCTCGTAACCGGCAAGCACTTTCCAGAGCGGATAAAAAAGGGAACGCCTTGCCAGCGCCACGAATCGATTGCAAGGCGCAGAGCCGCAAAAGTCTCGGTGCCCGAGCCGGACGCCACCCCCTTCTCTGATTGGTAGCCGCGAAACTGCCCGCGAACGAGATGGTTCTCATCCAGCGGCGAAATTGCTTTCAGGACTTTAACCTTTTCGTCTCGAACGGATTCGCTGTCCGTTCTGACAGGCGGCTCCATAGCCAGGTTGGCCATGATCTGAAACAGATGATTCTGTACTACGTCGCGAATGGTTCCCGTTTGGTCATAGAAAGCGCCGCGACCTTGCACTCCGAAATCTTCGGCCATGGTGATCTGAACGCTCTCGATAAAGTTGCGATTCCAGAAGGGCTCGAGAAAAGAATTCGCAAACCGGAAAAAGAGCATGTTACGAACCGGCTTTTTGCCGAGGTAATGATCGATGCGGAAGATGGATGATTCCGGAAAGGTTCCAAGCAAGATGCCGTTGAGCTCCCGCGCAGAAGCAAGGTCGGTCCCGAACGGCTTTTCGACAATCACGCGAGCGTTCCTGGCGCAGCTCGATTTGTGGAGTTGTTCGACTACCAAACCGAACAGTACCGGCGGGATGGCGAGATAGTGCGCCGGCCGTTCGCAGGAGCCAAGCTCTTTCTTGAGGGCACGAAACGTGGCGGGATCGCTGTAATCGCCGTCGACGTAACGCAGCGAGCCGCATAGCTTGTCGAAGGCCGCGCGATCGACGCCGCCGTGTTTCTCGACACTGTCGTGCGCCCGTGCTCGAAACTGGTCGATATTCCAACCGGACTTGGCAACACCGACAACGGGCACGTTGAGAGTGCCGCGCTTCACCATAGCCTGAAGCGATGGAAAAATCTTCTTATAGGCCAGGTCGCCTGTTGCACCGAAAAAGACCAAAGCGTCAGAATGAGAATCGCTCATCGTGTCTCCTCTCAAGCGGTCTGCTTGCTGGATTTTTCCAGGTGTCCGCCGAACTGAAAACGCATTGCCGATAACAGCTGGTCCTGATAGTCCGCGTCACCGCGCGAGCTGAAGCGCTGGTAGAGGGCTGTAGACAGAACGGGGACCGGCACCCCTTCATCGATAGCGGCTTTGATCGTCCAGCGGCCTTCGCCCGAATCCGAAACACGGCCGGCGAACTTCGAAAGAGCCGGGTCTTCGACCAGCGCAGCTGCCGTCAAGTCAAGTAGCCAGGAGGCGACGACACTGCCGCGGCGCCACACCTCCGCTACATCGCGGAGATTGAAATCGTATTGATAGTGCTCAGGGTCGCGCAAGGGTGTGGTCTCGGCGTCGATCACATCTTTCTGCTTGCCCACGTTGGCGTCGCGCAAGACTCCGAGTCCTTCGGCGTAGGCGGCCATCAAGCCGTATTCGATTCCGTTGTGGACCATCTTGACGAAGTGGCCGCCGCCATTAGGTCCGCAGTGAAGGTACCCCAGCTCGGAGGTGCCTTCGAGTTTTTCGCGTCCTGGTGTACGTGGAACATCGCCTGCGCCCGGCGCGAGCCTCTTAAAGATTGGATCGAGATGCTTGACTACTTCTCCTTCGCCGCCGATCATCATGCAGTAGCCTCGTTCGAGACCCCACACGCCGCCGCTTGTGCCGACATCCACGTAGTGGATTCCCTTCGACGCGAGTTCCTTTGCCCGCCGGATATCGTCGACGTAGTACGAATTACCGCCGTCGATAAGAATGTCGCCGGCCTCGAGATTCGGCGCGAGCTCAGAAATGGTGCTGTCCACTACTGCCGCAGGAACCATCAACCAGATCGCCCGTGGCTTCTCCAGCTTCTTCACCAGATCCTGAAGATCGGCAGCACCTACCGCCGTTTCCTCGGTCAACTCCTTCACCGCCTTCGGTGACATATCGAAAACCACGCAATGGTGGCCTCCCCTGAGAAGCCGCCGCACCATATTGGCGCCCATTCTTCCTAGACCAACCATTCCTAGTTGCATGAATTAGTTCCTTTCCCCGATTCTTGAACGTTAAGCGGCACGGGCCTTCTCCTCGAAGATGTCCACAAACTCGCGGTAGCGGCGGACAATGTCGCTAACCGCGTCCTCCCGCGTGATCTTATTTGCTCGCCAGTTTACGAGCGAATCCCAAAAACTCGTACGCCCCACCGCGAAACCGATGAACCCGGGAACCCCAGATGCGATCGCCAGCCACTCGCGTACTTTTTGATCGTCCTCGCCGCGGCCCAGGATGATACAGCCGACTCTGTCGCGGCCGCCACGCCGCGCGGCGACGACGATATTCTCGCAATCCTTGCGACTATCGAGCCCTTCGATCTTCCAAACGTCGGGCTCAACTCCCGCGTCCTGCAATTGCTCTATGGTCTCAACCATCAGCTGGGGACGAAGATCGAGATCGTACGCTTTCTTATCCCCTTTGAACTGGTCGAGTTGCGCTTTTTCTGCCGCCACCAGCAGTTCGAACATGAACAGGCTGCCGCTTTCGCTGTGGAGGTATTCAGAGAGCCGTCTCAATCGCGCTGCCTGCCGTGCGTTCAGAGCCTGGTCCCCGTCCGGGTTGTAGCGCACCAGAACCTTGCAGAAGGTCGGTTGGAAAGCCTCGATGTGTTTGGCAAAATCGTCGCCATATTCAAAATCGAACTCTTCCTGCCCGCTCTTTTCGGCCGGGCAGGCGGTTGTGTAGCCGTGCGTCCGGGCGTTGCGCAGGATGGCGGCGCCGAACTGCTCGTCGACCAGGATGCCGGCCTTCTGTTCCGGTACACCAGCTTGGAGGGCAGCCCGGAAGCCATCATAGATCACCTGCTTAACGGCGGCAATTTGGGCCGTTTGGTTCACGGTCAGGCTGCCCGTCCAGCCGAACAGCTTCGTTTGGAACGATCCTCGATGGTCGAAGGGCAGAATGTAAAGGGGTCGATCAAATCCAATGTTCGTCACGCGGTCTCCTTGGATTTGCGGTAGCGGCGAATCAGGCTGGTAGTCGAACTGTCGTGCTCGAGCTTAGATTCCTCCTGACTCTCCAGTTCCGGGATAATGCGTTTTGCCAGCACCTTGCCCAACTCGACGCCCCATTGGTCGAACGAGTCGATACCCCAGACGGCACCCTGCGTGAAGACGGAGTGCTCGTATAGTGCCACAAGCTTGCCGAGGGTCTCCGGTGTAAGCCGCTCGGCAAGGATGGTGTTCGACGGGCGGTTGCCCTCGAAGACGCGGTGTGGCGCCAGCCAATCTGGAGTGCCTTCAGCCTTGACTTGCTCGCGCGTTTTACCGAATGCCAGCGCCTCGGCCTGCGCAAACACGTTCGCAAGTAGCATGTCGTGATGCCGGCCCAGCGGGTTCAGTGCCTGGTCGAATGCAATGAAGTCACACGGGATGAGCCTGGTTCCCTGGTGGATCAATTGATAGAAAGAGTGCTGGCCGTTGGTTCCCGGCTCACCCCAGTAAATAGGACCGGTCTGATAGGCGACCTCGGCCCCGCTCAGCGTGACGTGTTTACCGTTGCTCTCCATGGTTAACTGCTGGAGATAAGCCGGAAATCGCTTCAAGTATTGCTCGTAGGGCAATACCGCAACCGTTTCCGCTCCCAGGAAATTGCTGTTCCAGACAGCCAGGAGGCCCATGATCACGGGCAGGTTGCGATCAAACGGGGCCGTGCGGAAGTGCTCGTCCATCTGGTGAAAGCCTCCCAACAGGGACCGAAAGTTATCGGGACCGATGGCGAGCATGGTCGAGAGACCGATCGCCGAGTCCATCGAGTAACGGCCACCGACCCAATCCCAGAACTCGAACATATTGGCCGTGTCGATGCCGAACTTTGACACTTCCGCCTCGTTGGTCGAGACCGCTACAAAATGCTTGGCCACCGACTTTTCGTCATCGCCCAGACCCTTGAGTGACCAGTCGCGAGCTGTGTAAGCGTTTGTCATCGTCTCGAGCGTCGTGAAAGTTTTCGAAGAGACGATGAAGAGAGTTTCCGACGGATCGAGATCGTGCACCGCTTCCGCGAAGTCGGTGCCATCGATATTGGAAACGAAGCGAAACGTCATCGCCCGGTCGCTGTAGTGTTTTAGCGCCTCATAAGCCATGACCGGTCCGAGATCGGAGCCGCCGATCCCGATGTTAATAATGTTGCGAATGCGCTTGCCGGTATGGCCCTTCCACTCGCCGCCCCGTACACGGCTGGAGAATGCTGTCATTTTGTCAAGCACATTGTGCACATCAGGTACGACGTTATGGCCGTCAACAATGATCGTTGACCCGCGCGGCGCTCGCAAAGCGATATGGAGCACCGCGCGATTTTCCGTGGTGTTGATCTTGTCACCCCGAAACATGGCGTCAATCCGCGATCGCAGGCCGGACTCCTCCGCGAGTTGTAAGAGGAGCTTGATCGTCTGGTCGGTGATGCGATTCTTCGAGTAATCGAGATAAATGCCCGCCGCTTCAGCCGCCATGCGTTTGCCACGCTCCGGATCGGCAGCAAAGAGCTGCCGGAGATGCAGTTCGCGGACCTCTTGCAAATGAACTTCCAGGTTCTTCCATGCAGGGCGCTCGGTGAGCGCGCGACTGATGAGTGGTTCTACTACTGTTTCCATATCTGTGATCCTTTTGTCTGGTTGTGAAGGTTTTTAAGGGACGTCGTCACGCGAGTGGAACTTCGTCCATCCGCAATTTTCTCCCAAAGGCGAAATCCCCCGAGAAAGGCGTTGGCGTTGTCGCCCGTCCGGCAGCCTGCGGGCAACCCCTCGAGTTGTTTTACGTTCCCTCCACCCAGGACCACGTCGTCGGGTTCAAGCGCAGCAATCAAAAGGGCCACGACATCCGCGACGTGACGCCGCCATCTGTGTTTGCCCCAGCGCTCCAGTCCTCGCTGCCCAACATAATCCTCATAGGTGTAACTCTTATAAGGCAAATGGCCGAGCTCCATCGGCTCGACGATGCCGTCCACAATCATTGTGGACCCCAGACCGGTCCCCAGGCCGAGGAAAAGCATCTTTCCGCCGTCGTAGCCCCCCAGCGCCTGCATAGCCGCGTCATTGATGATTTTACGGGACATTTAAAAGCCGCCTCAAAATTGAACCCCACCCAAGTGCGGCCCAAGTTGTGAGGCTCCGCGAGCGGCCGATTGTGGAGTACGGGTCCCGGATAGCCGATCGAAACGACGTCATGGCTCCAGTCAGCGGCAATCTTCTTGACACCGAACACCATGCGTCCGGGATCGAGCGCCGGGCCGGACTCGAAATTCCGAGACTCGTTTTGCCCGCTCGCGAGAACTTTGACGTGAGTGCCACCCACATCGACAACCAGTACGTTCATGACGAGACTTTCCTGACGCTTAACTGGCCCTCTTGAGCGCGGCACTCTTGGACGCAATCACACCCATCAGGTCGTTCCATGACTTGACAAACGACGTTGCTCCTTCATCCTGAAGCTGGGCGCCTAAGGCGTCGATGTTAATGCCCGCCTTGGCGAACCGCGTCAGTACTTCTTCGCAATCGCCGCCATCTGCAGGCAAGCTCGCGCCGAGTTCGCCGTGATCCGCGAGGGCCTTCAGCGTGCCCTCGGGCATGGTGTTCACAGTAAAGGGTGCTGCCAGGGCTTTGATGTACAGAACGTCGGACGCTTTGGGATCCTTCGTCCCCGTGCTGGCCCACAACAGACGTTGCGGGCGGGCCCCGAGATTGTAGACGCGCTGCCAACGCGCCGAGCTGAGCAGATTGCGATACGCCTTGTATATACGCTTCGCGATCGCGATGCCGAGCTGGTTGAGGAGACTGTCGGGCGCCTTGCCCGTGACGGCGGTGTCCCAGCGGCTGATAAACACCGATGCAACTGAGCCGACATTCGGATTGAGGCCGGCATCGATCCGCCGCTCGATGCCGCGCAGGAAGGCTTCTGCCGCCGCGAGGTAGTGCTCGCGCGAGAACAGGAGGGTCACATTGACCGGAATTCCCGCGAAGATAGCTTCCTCGATGGCGGGCGACCCTTCCGGGGTGCCGGGGATCTTGATAAACAGGTTAGGTCGCGCCGCGCGCCGGAACAAATCCTGGGCCGCGGCGAGCGTGCTGGCTGTATCGTGGGCCAGCAGCGGCGAGACTTCTAATGACACCCAGCCATCGACACCGTTTGTCCGATCGTAAATCGGTCGAAACAGGTCCGCTGCCCGCGTGATGTCCTCGAGCGCCAGTTCGAAGAAGAGCGCCTCACCGGATTTTCCCTTTGCCAGCTTCTCGCGAATCGGCGCGTCATACGCAGTGCTGTTCTTGATGGCGTGGTCGAAGATCGTCGGGTTCGACGTGAGCCCCGTCACCGACAGCTCATCGATGTAGCGCTTGAGTGTACCGCTGTCGAGCAGGTCGCGCGTGATGTTGTCGAGCCAGAGACTCTGGCCCAGATCGTGGAGTAGTTGTGTCGCGTTCATCGGTTTCATCTCAATTCATTGGCAAAGGACTTACTTGGGGGAAACTCAGATTGAAGTCGGTTAGGTGCGGACGTGATGTGTGTCGTTCCACAACCGGATCACGGGCCGACAAAGGCTATCTTCATATCCCACGGCACTCAAGCTGGCAGTACTCAGGAGCAAGGACATGCAATTGACTGTTGGTTCCAATCCGATCCAGCGCGCGGCCAGCACGCGAATGAAGTGTCCGCTCGAAAAGAGCAATACATCCCCTTTCACGGCTCGTACGCGACGGAGTGCCTTGTCGGCGCGCGCTATGACTTCCGCCGGCGATTCGCCTCCCGGGCAGCCGTCGCGGAACAATTGCCACTCCGGGCGCTCTGCCCGGATCTCTGCTGTCCGGCGACCCTCATAGACGCCATAATTCCACTCAACGAGGTCGCTATCGACTTCGGCCCCTACCCCGAATCTAGCCAACTCGCACGTCCGGCGGGCGCGCTGTAAAGGACTCGTAAACACTTTGGCGAAGACCAAGCCCGTCAGTCGGTCTCCTAGTCCCTGGGCATTACGTTCGCCCTGCGAAGTCAGTGGCAGATCGGTAAGGCCTGTGTGCTGCCCGGTAAGGGTCCAAGCGGTCTCGCCGTGCCGGGCAAGATAAATAATAGGCAGGTGGTTATCCATCGCTGTGCCCTGTCGCGGCCTTGTTTATTGGGTAGTTTGCGGGTTGGAGGCCGTGGCAGATTCGTGATGGAGAAGGAACGTAAGCTTAGAGACGAAAGGTTGAGCAACCGCCGGCGTAGCGGCTCCCTCAACAATCTCATTGTTCGTGATGATTTTGCCGTAAAGCGCCTTGTTGCTGGAGGCGTCTGGTTTCAAAGTCGTGCCGTCCAGGTCGAAGCCGGCGAAAGCTCCCTTGGTATGCCCAAAAAACAGAATCTTGGCGTTGGGATCACCGTGGGCCGTCTTCCCATTTCTCCATGCAGCAGAAGCATCCGAGCCGATCGTGAACCGATCGGAAAGCACTTTCGCGCGTCGCTCCTTGTCGAGCGACAGGATCACGATGTCGATCTTTTCGCCGCCGATCTGTACGCCCAAACTGTCGCCTTCGAGCGCGACGGCGCCCGGTGCTGACCAGTTCGCACCATTGCGGCATGAAATGAATCCCCGCCCAAAGCTAACGCCGACCGCGGCGGCACCTTTCTTGAATGCTGGAATAACCGCAACGCAGTCGGCACTGGCGATTTCTTCCTGCCGGATACCGTCTCCTGAGGTATCTGCAAGCTTGTTAAGAACCGCGACGGCTTTTTCAAGCCTTGCCGGTGTACCTGCGGCGGCTGCGGGCCGAATGCCCGCCGCCATCGTAAAAACGAGAATGCCATACGCGCTGGGCAAGCTCTTGTGTGATCTGAAGCGCGAAATTTGCATGGATCAAGGACCGTTTCATACGACAAGAGTCCCGCATGCGGTCTTTTGTTGGCGTGCCGTGGCGATTGAGGCAGATCTTCTACGCATTTTCGTTTGCGCGACCTGAAAATGAATAACCCCATCTTGGCTTACAAATGGCTTTCGAATTCTTCGATTGCAGCGTCTAGGATCGCCTCGGGTTGCCTGGAAGTACGGCAGACCCTGCAGTTCTTCGGCTGGTTCGTCATCATAGGATCCAATTCACAAGCTATAGAAAAGAAGTTGCGTCAGGGTGGCGAGCGGAAGTATGTCAGACGGCTCGGCGCTCTTCGTGTTGGTGCAGACCACCGACTTCTGGAAGGTCGCCTGCCAATTCATCCGCGAAGTACTGTCCCGCCAAGGTCTTCAGTGCCGTCGAATTCTTACTGCCTTGTGGCCCTTCGAGAATTAGGCAGCAATCTGACGCCGGGCCGATACGTCCGGGCCACAGCCGAAATCAACCAGCGAGCGCCGACAGTTCGCGTTTAGTTTCTATCTTGCGCACCCAGATAGAGGGAGAGCCATTGGTCGAGACGCTCTACATCGTCCCCGAGTCTACCCAAATAACTGTGAATCGGGTGAAACGAATGATCCTTAGATATGGTCTGTGCCTCTTGCGCGGCGACCGTCAGGTCGACCAGGATTCCCTTGCGCTGTAGCCACTCGGCAGTCAGACGATCTTCGTGATCCGCTAACTGAAGCTCTCAGCTAATCTGCCCGGTTGAACTTGCCGTCGTATGCTGTCTGTCTCGGGATCGAGCAGAACCACGATTCTTCGTGGTGCTGAGTCCTGAACGAACCACGGATTGCGTGCATCAAACGCCAGAAACCGCCTCTCGCCGATGCGGACGGCTTCTTCTAATCCTGTACACAGCTCTCGATGCACGTAGCCGACCTGTCCGCGAATGCGAATCTCAAGTGCAAATCGTTTCTGTGACGGCGACCTTGCCTTTGAAGGACGTTGCGCGCTCTTTCCTGAGCCCTTGAGCTTACCTCCAACTGCTCTTTTGCTGGTCCTCTTCATGCGCCCATCCTTTCTGCGGTCCGGACAGCGGAACCACGATTTACCAGCAGGGATGTTCCATCGTTATTGATCCGAGCTGGACAATCCGGCCAGAGAACGCGGATCATCTCGAGCCATTGTTCTAGCTTCTGGCAAAAACGGCGAGGGCGTGAATACTCGATCGATCCAAGTTGGTTGGCCAAGCCGCGGAGTCCGAAGAGAGGAATGGATTCCTGCGCTGTGGCAACAAAACATCTGTACGAGAGCCACATGAAAAGATCCAATGCTGCTGGCGCACCTGCCAACACCTTAACGGCTTCCAGATCTGTTGGTATCGGATGGCTGGTGATCTCTCCATAGAACTCGTCGCTGAGAACGATGACATTCTCGAACTGATCTGGCAACGCAGTCTGATCCGGGTCTCGGTTGTACCAGATCTGCGCTTCGCGCAGGAAGTTGAACCGGGAACGTTGCACCATCTTTGCCTTTCCGGCAATAGCGTCCGTGCCGAAGAAAATCGTCGCTCCAAAGATTCGTTCGAAAGCACTGACCAGCCGCCGGTACTCCTTGCCGCCCTTCTGCATTCCGAACGTCTCCAGCATCTCTGAGCCACTCCGAAAACGAACGACTTGACTTTTCTGCTGTATGGCGAGCGTTGCCAGGAATATCGGCACCAAACGATCCTGGCCGAAGGGCAACCCGATCTGAGGGTGCCCGGTGATCTGCAACAGAAAATTGCCGTTTCGCCTTTCGAACAGCAGATCACCTTTGGGCGGCCTGCGAACCGGTAAGCCGCAAAGAACAAATGGACGTGAGCTGAACGCCAAGGTCTGATTCTTCTCCTCGCGTTTGATCCGAACCAGACAACTGCCTTCCGCCTGGCGGAGCTTCTGTTTCGATACCACCAACTCCGGCGCGACCCGCTTCAGGACCGAACCGGCCGACTCCATCGATTTTTTGTCGGCCATGTGAACCAAAGACACACGTCGGACATCGCTGTTTTGCAACCCTCACCTCGCGTCAGCGCCGAGCCTTTTGGCGCGCGTTAGGCGAAGAAAACTAGGACTGTCTGGCTTGATTTTCGGGAGCTAAAGAACGGCCCGGCTTTTCTTAGGCCCTTAGCGTCTAACAAACGACAACAAATTGTTAGTTCAGGCGGCAAAACCAACCTGGCCAAGCAGTTCGCGCATGTTCCCACGAAGCAGT
>DATAYL010000547.1:0-34774 GCA_036272575.1 Bryobacteraceae bacterium
CTTCGGCGAACCCTCGCTACGTCGAGCAGTAACTCAATTCGTTGAGCATTATCATCTCGAACGCCCGCACCAAGGGAAAGGAAATCAGTTGCTCTTCCCTGCGCCCGTGTCTCCACTATCGCCCCGTCAGCCTAACATCACCTGTCACGAACGCCTCGGTGGATTACTCAAGTTCTATCAACGCGCCGCATGAATATTTTGACGATACGAGGTCCACATGTTTGCACACCGGATGCTTCGCGCAAGAGAGTCTATTCTTGTTCCGGCAATGACCGCAGTTTAAACCGGCACGGAGAGCGGCTATTTTCAATGTGCGAAGGAAGTGACCATCCGGCTTCCCGTCCCTTGTCGGGAAGATGAGCCGATCATCAGGACGTGATTTACGCCTGGCCTTGAGCTTTGCTACTATCTCTGAGGACAGAGGGATGGTCCGCTCTTCGTAATCTTTCAGGGTCCAGTCAAGATCCGGCTTTTCGCGCACGCTTAATATCTTCCGCGCCGGGTCGATATCCGGCCAGCAGGCGTGCATCACTTCCTGCTCTCGACAGCCACTGTGTAGGAAAAACTCGAACAGGATCCGCTGTTCGTCGCTACATGCCGCAAAGAGTGTCCGCAAAAACTCTTTATTGTAGGCGTTCGGGGCACGCTTCGTATACTTCGGCCTGTCTTTGGCGACCAGCAGTCCATCTAATTTGTGCACATGGAGGAAAGTCTGCACGTAGCCGAGCCGATTAGCGATGGTCCTGGATGAGACTCGCGTCAGGTGAATTGCTGCAAGGTAACGCAGCACATGCTCCCGCCTCAGGTCCTCCAGGTACTGCACATCCACCGTATCGCTGAAGAACGCGAGCGCCTTGGTGTATGCGTTTAATGTCCTCCGTTTGGTCCGGATTTCCAGCGCGTCAAGATAGTTCTTGATCGCGGTACTGATCTCTCGTTTGTCGCCGCTGGCTGTGATGGACTGGGTATCGCCAACTGTCGGCAACCCCATCTCGCGGCCCCGCTCAATATGCTCCTGACGGAGCAGCGCTGTGATTGCTTTGGCTGGATCCTTGCCGACCTTCTTCCAGCGCCGTTTTCCGCCGTCCTCGTAACGGGGAGCGAAGATTGCCTCGGGATGGGCTTCTGGTTGTCCGCCCACCAGAGCGTATCCAACCCTCAATTTTTTGTTTGCCGCGTACACCGGCGGACATTAGGCTCGCTTGCCGTCCGCCTTCTTGATTCTCACGTACAATGTAACTGCCACCTGTTGTCTCCTCAGGAGGCTAATAATCATTCACACGCTTCTTCGGCCAAAATCGTGGTATCCGGGCTGGTATCCCAGGGTCTCAATAACTGGCAACAAAGGGAGTGGTTATGGTCCCCCCTCTCCGCCAGATAATCAAACTTGGCTCCACGCAATTAATGGGACGAAGTGTCTGCAACCGATGGCCAAGAACACAATACCCTAGCTTTAGTCGGTAGCTCTGGCAATTTCGGAAACCCTCCATTTGGTGTGGAGGCCTTCGGTGATGCCCTTGTTGCGGGGAAGCGCCACATGGTCGCGATCTCCTCGCGTCGCAATGCAAAGCTTCACATTAAGCGGTGGTGAGAAGCAAATCGGCTGGTCAAAAATTTCATACAAGCGCACAACGCGCTTGTATGTCAATCCACTGATGCTGCTGCACTTTTAGCCGTCGTTGTCCGGGGGTGGATCATCCAATCCAGTGGTTCAGATTTTTGGGAGTAGTGATTACGCTGGCTATGGATAAACCTTATGAACGAAAAGACATCATTGAACTCAGCCGCACACTGGCGGATAGCTTTCGGCGACTCGTGGCGCGCCCGCTAGGCGATGCAGGGGACAACTTGTCTCCTACGGATATCGCAAAGTATTTTTGGGACGCGCCGTTTGTGCTGCTCGCCCACGATAGCGCGCCTGATCCAGTGTTCACTTACGCAAATCGCAAAGCGCAGGAATTATTTGGTTACAGCTGGGAAGAATTCATCGGACTACCCTCCCGGCTATCGGCAGAGCTCGTCGAGCAAGAGGACCGAGAGCAGTTGCTTGTAGAGGCGCGCTCAAAAGGTTATATCGACAACTATCACGGCGTACGAATTGCAAAGGATGGCAGCCGCTTCGCAATCGAGCACGTGGTTCTCTGGAATCTTTCGGACGAGAACGGAAACCCTGTTGGGCAGGCCGCGGTTTTCAAGCATTGGAGACTGCTGGAAGGTTCGCACAAGTCTTGACGGCGAATGGGATATAACAGCGGTGATATCCGAGCGCCAATAACTTCGAAGACTGGATCATGTCAAAACATCACATCCGCACCGCGACGATTGGTATTTGCGCGGGCCTGCTTCTGGGACAAGGGGCAGTAGCTGACAACGTCCTGGTGAAGATCACGAACGGGCAATTGGAGGGGACGACGAGCAGCGACTCCAAGGTCCGGATCTTCAAGGGCATTCCATTTGCGGCGCCGCCGGTGGGTGCGCTGCGCTGGAAGATGCCGCAATTGCCGGCCGACTGGACCGGCGTCCGGCGAGCGAACGAATTTGGGGCGCGCTGCATGCAGGCTCCGATTTACAGTGACATGATTTTTCGCGACAAGGGTCCGAGTGAGGATTGCCTGTATTTGAACGTGTGGACTCCGTCGGCGACCGCAACGGCGAAGCTGCCCGTGATGGTCTGGATCTATGGCGGCGGTTTCGCCGCGGGCGCTGCCTCGGAGCCGCGGCAAGATGGCGAGCATTTGGCCGAAAAAGGTGTGGTGGTGGTGAGCTTCAATTACCGGCTGGGTATATTTGGCTTTTTTGCGCATCCAGAACTAGCGGCCGAATCCGGGCGCCAAGCAGCCGGTAATTATGGGTTGCTAGACCAGGTAGCGGCGCTCGACTGGGTGCAGAAGAACATTACGGCTTTTGGCGGAGATCCGGAAAAGGTAACGATTTTTGGCGAGTCGGCCGGATCATTCTCGGTGAGCGCACTGATGGCTTCTCCGCTGACTTCGGGACTTTTTCACAGAGCGATCGGGGAAAGCGGAGCATTTTTCGGCGGGACACTCAGCGCAAAGACACTTTCGCAGAGTGAGGAGGCGGATCGGAAGTTTGCGGAATCAATCGGGGCGCCGGGCTTGGCGGAACTGCGGGCGAAACCAGCGGCTGACCTACTGAAGGCGGCAACCAATCAAAAAGGCTTGCGGTTTGTGCCGATCATAGACGGCTATTTTCTGCCAGAGGATGTGTACTCGATATACGCGGCGGGGCGGCAACGCCATGTGCCGCTTTTAGCCGGGTGGAATGCAGACGAGGGCAGCTATCACGCGGTATTCGGAAAAGAAACGGTGACGCTCGACAATTACAAAGCCTATTTACATGCGAAGTTTGGGGACAAGGCTGACGAGATGCTGAAGGCCTATCCGGCAAGTAATGACGCAGAGGCGAAGCGAGCAGCGCAGGATTTATCGAGCGATGAGTTTATCGGGTATTCGACCTGGAAGTGGATCGAGATGCAGGGCAGTACGGGGGCTTCGCCGGTTTACCGCTATCACTTCGAAGATGCGGCTCCGGTGGCGGCGGACGATAAGAGCCCGGATGCCGCCTGGCGGGGGGCTTATCATTCCTCAGAGATTGAATTTGTTTTTAGTAATTTGAGGTATAAGAAACTACCTTGGCGGCCCAAAGATTACAAGCTTTCCGAACAGATGTCCACGTACTGGACAAATTTTGCCAAGACCGGGGATCCGAATGACCAGAATCTTCCGCACTGGCCGGCTTGTGAGAAAGAGGGCGGGTACCAGGTGATGCATTTGAAAGAGAACCCGCAGGCTGCGCCGGCAGAGCACCGGGCGCGGTATGAGTTGCTCGATTCCATGACGAATTACCAGCCGGCATCTAAATAGAAACGCGGGGGTTGTTAGCGAGAAGAACAAGAATTATGCTCGCCGATCAGTACAAACACGACGACGATAATGGTTCCGGCGGCAAGCAGTAATGCCGATTTAGCTCCTCCTGCAACGCTTTCATGCCAATCGCAGCCCTCTACGACATTCATGCAAACCTCCCTGCTCTGGAGAGTGTACTCGAACAGGCTCGTCAGTTAGGGGTGGATCAAGTAGTGGTCGGGGGTGATGTAGTGCCGGGTCCGATGCCTTGTGAAACGCTCGCCTACTTGCTCGATCTCGACGTGCCGGTGCAGTTTATCTATGGCAACGGCGAGATTGCCGTGCTGGAAGAGATGGCGAGAAGGGATCCAGCGGGTGTGCCCGAGCAGTACCGACCAGTAATTCGCTGGACAGCGCAACAGGTTCAGGCGGAATATGGGCAAATATTGAAGGGCTGGACCAGGACAGTCACGCTCGTGATTCCCGGATTAGGGGAAGTGCTGTTTTGTCATGCGACGCCCGAAAACGAGAACGAGATTTTCACGCGCCTCACACCTGAAGAGCGGCTCTTGCCGATTTTTGAAGGACTGGAGGTATCGACAGTGGTCTGTGGACATACACATATGCAGTTTGACCGAATGGTCGGGACGATTCGAGTAGTGAATGCGGGCAGCGTGGGAATGCCATTTGGAGAAACAGGCGCCGATTGGCTGTTACTAGGGCCGGACGTGCAGCTTCGTCATACCCGCTACGATCTCGCGAAGGCTGCCGAGCGGATTCGGAATACCGCGTATCCGCAAGCTGAGGATTTTGCTACAAGAAACGTTCTGGGTCCACCGAACGAGGCGAAAATGCTTGAGGTATTTGGCCGCCGATGAACGCCGATTAGAAAAAAGTTGCTATTCGGCGCGGAGGATATTCATCGGGTCGAGCGATGCGGCGCGGCGAACGGGTTGATAAGTCGAGAGCAGTGCGATGGCGGTAAACAATGCGGCTACGACGCAGTAGGTAGCAGCGTCATTCGTTTGAACGGCGAATAAGACGGAGTCTAGCGACCGGTTGCAGAGAAGAGAGGCAAGCGTGCCAAGGGCGAGTCCGGTGGCCGTCAGAAGGGATGTTTCGCGCAGGATCGCGCCGGCGATTTGACTGCGCGGGGCGCCGAGGGCAAGTCGAATGCCGATTTCCTGGCGGCGCTGCACGACCGTATGGGAAATGATGCCGAAAAGTCCGACTGCAGCTAAGATCGTCGCTATGGCGGCGAACGCGCTGAGAGTGAAAGTTTCGAAACGGGCGAGCGATTCAGAGTCGGCTATCAGCTGGTGCATGGTTTCAAGATCGTAAACTGGCTGATCGGCGGAAACCGAGCGCAGGATGCCGCGCACGGCCTTCGCATAATCGAGCGGATTGCCCCGGGTGCGAACCACAAAGGTTGCGCGGTCCCAGTTCATCTGATGAAAGGGCAGAAAGAATTGGGGATAGATTTCGGCGGCGCGCGGACCGAAATCGCGAGTGGCTGGAACTACGCCGACGACCCGATAACCGTCCTTACTGCAGATGGGACATCGTATTTGGCGGCCGAGCGGATTTCTGGCGGGCCACAACTGGGCTGCCAGATTCTGGCTAATGATCGCGACCTTTTGGTTTGTATCCACGTCGTTTTCGGAGAAGGCTCGACCGGCCACAATAGGGACTCGCATGGTGCGGAAATACGCGGTAGTCACGACGCGCGGCAGCGCAGCAATGGACTGGGAATTGCTGTTAGAGCTACTAACTTCGAGCAGCATAGCGGGAGTTTTGTCGAGAGGTGCGCTACTGATGGCAGCCGCGTTTTCTATGCCAGGGATAGTGGAGAGCCCGCTGGCCGCTTCATCGTAAAACGTTTTCTTGCTCGAGGTATTTTTCTCTGCTGGTCCGTGAAGCGAGACAGAGAACGTCAAAAGGTTGCGTGAGTCGAAGCCGAGAGGAACACGATCGAGATTGGCGAGGGTTTTGATTAACAGCGTGGCGCCGGACAGAAGAACGAGCGCTAAGGCGATCTCAACGACGACCAGACCGCGGCGCAGGTAGGCGGTTCTGGCGGTGATCTGACGGCTGGAAGTTTTTAAGGAGTCCATGTTATGACGCTGCCCCGCGAGCCAGCCGGGCGCAAGTGCAAAAAGAAATCCAGTGAGAATCGAAACAGCGGCGGTAAAAGCGAGAACTGGCCAGACGAGTGCTGGCTGAGAAAAATTCCGCAAGGCGGCCGGGCGAAGCACATATAGGGTCCGCAGGAATCCGCGCGCGAGAAGGACGCCGCAGGCTCCGCCAACGCCGGCGAGCAAGAGACATTCGACAACTTGCTGGCGAATTAGCCGGGCGCGGGTTGCGCCTAGAGCAGCACGAACAGCGAGTTCCGCTCGGCGGTCCAAAGCACGGATCAACATCAAAGAGGCTAGATTGGCACACACGATGCACAGAACGATGACAACAGCAACGGTGAGCAACAGAAGTGAAGGCCGGATTGTCGCGGTTAATTGGGTGGACAGCGGTTGCAATATCGCGCCTTCTCGGACGTGGGCATGGTTCTGGGCGGCAGTTTCGCGCCGGGCACGCTGCCGTCTTGTTTGAAATTCCCGTTCGGCAGCAGCGAGTGATACAACGGGCCTGATGCGCACGATGGCATTGACCGTAAAGGCGCCGTTTTCGCGGAGTGAATCGTTCCAGTCGAAGACGGTAGGGACCCAAACATCCGGTTTGGAGGGGAAATCGACATCCGGCGGCATGACAGCAATGATGGTGGCGGAGAAGCTGTTGAGATAAAGAACGCGGCCGATAACGGCGGGGTCGCTCGCGAGAGACTGACGCCATAGACGATTGGTGATTACGACCGCGTGATCCTTTCCGGGAATGTCTTCGTGTGCCGAGAAGACGCGCCCAAGCGCCGGCGTGGCGCCAAGAACGCGGAAGAATTGGGCGCTGACCTCAGCAACACGAACTCGTTGGGGTTCGGTTCGCTCACCGGACAGATTAGCGGCGGCCTGGCTATACACGGAGGCGCTATCCAGTGAGTGATAAGAAGCGGCGGTGTCATAGAAAACTTGGCGGGAGCTGCCGACAGTGAGATTCCTGGCGAGGGTGGACGAATCTTCCACGAAGGCCACTTGGCCTGGATCACGAAACGGTAGCTGGCGAAGCAGGATGGCATGAACAAGTGAAAATACGGCAGTGTTGGCGCCGATTCCGAGCGCCAGCGTGAGAATGGCGACCAAGGTGAAGCCGGGACTCTTCTTAAGCAACCGTACACCAAAGGCCAGGTCGCGGCCGAATTGGTACAGCCAGGCCGCGGGCTGCACGCTGCGACACTGCTCTTTGCTTTGCTCCAGACCGCCAAAGGTGCGTCGTGCTGCATAGCGCGCTTCCCCGGAGGGTTCGCCACGGCGGCGGTATTCGTTTTCCTGGCTCTCCAAATGGAACGCCAGTTCATCCGCGAGTTCACGCTCCAGATTTCGTTTGCGGAAAAAGGAGCGCAGCTTTAAAGGTAATGTGAAGATCCAGTTTTCCAGGCGCATTCCTAGATCTCTTCAAGCTTGAGCACATTGCTGATCGCGGAAGACAGGCGGTCCCAATTCGTCGATTCGGAGGCCAACTGTTTACGGCCGAGACGGCTCACCGTATAAACCTTTGCCTTCCGGCCGTTTTCGGTCACTTTCCATTCGGCCGTGATCCAACCCTGTTGCTCTAACTTATGGAGGGCCGGATATAGAGAGCCGTCGCTGACCTGCAGGACGTCTTGCGAGACCTGTTTCAGGCGTTGGCTGATGGCCCAGCCGTGCATGGGTTCGAGCGCGAGGATTTTTAGTAGCAGCACGTCGAGTGTGCCTTGCAGCAGATCGGATGGTTTGCTCATCTTCCCTCGGATACCGAGACCAAGATACCTAACTTGCCATTTTGAAGCAAGTCCGCCGGGGAAAGTCGATGCGATTTTAGTGGGACAACAACTTTACGCCGCCCGGCCCCGCGACGGTGACCTGCCACGCCAAGCCGATGAACAAACCGTGCTCCACGACACCTACGACATCATCCAGCTTTTTTGCCAAGTTGTCAGGCGCATCGATCAGGCCAAAGGCGCAATCGAGAATGTAGTGTCCGCCGTCGGTAACATATGGCGATCCATCCTGATTGCAGCGCAGGATGGGCTTGGCGCCTAAAGCGCTTAGTCTCTGTTCGGTGGTCTGCCAGCCAAACGGGACAACTTCGACGGGGAGGGGATGGGCGCCCAGTTTTTCCACAATTTTGGTGTTGTCGACTACGATGGCGAGGCGCTTACTCGCGGTAGCGACGATTTTTTCACGCAACAGATTACCGCCGCCGCCTTTGATCAGATCCAGTGAATGGTTTGCGACCTCGTCGGCGCCATCGATTGTGAGATCAAGGACTGGATAGTCAGCAAGAGTAGATAAAGGAATACCGAGCCGACGGGCCTGATCCGCGGTTTTCTCGGAAGTCGAGACGCCGATGATAGTTAAACCCTGTCTGACGCGTTTGCCGATGGCGTCAACGGCGAATTGCGCGGTGCTGCCGGAACCCAGGCCGATGATCATGCCGTCTTTCAGTTGCTCGACGACGGCGGTGGCCGCCTCCTGTTTCCATTCGTCCTGCTGCGATTGGTCGGCTTGCCGGGCTGGGTCACTCATGATTTTTCTCGTAGCTGCTGTCGTCAGTTTCTCAAATCAGTCCCGGTAAGCACTATAGAGGAGACTTACCGAGAGGCACGTGGCACAATCGTCTGTAATGATGTTTCAGTCGGTCACGACGTCAGCGCCGGATGGGTCGACCGGGTTTGAGAACGAAAAAGCGGAGAATACTCAAGCGCCGGACTATGCTGCACCCCATGATTTTGTAAGCGCGGATTTTCTCAGCTGGCTGGATCAGCAACAGGGCAGACAATATGAGCTACATGCCCGGCACGTAAACCCGGCATTTGTGAAGATGTTGCGCACGATTGGTTTCGATAAGCAATACGTGCGGGGGGAAGGCTGCTACTTATTTGACCGAAGCGGCAATCGATATCTGGATTTACTGACGGGCTGGGGCGTGTTTGCGCTGGGGCGCAATCATCCGAAGGTTCGCAGCATACTGGAGCAAATTCTTTCGCGCCAGATGCCGAATCTGGTACGGATGGATTGTTCGCTGCTGGCTGGCCTGGTGGCCGAGAAACTGACCAGCCACACCGAGATGAAGGGGCACAACGGACTTTGCCGGGTATTTTTCTGCAATTCAGGAACAGAGACGGTCGAAAGTGCTATTAAGTTTGCGCGCTGCTTCACTGGAAAGAGCCGCATTCTGTATTGCGAGCACGCTTTCCATGGACTTACGACAGGGTCACTGTCTTTAAATGGGGCTGAGTTCTTTCGGGAGCGCTTCGGCGAGTTGATGCCTGGGACGTCGGCGGTGGCATTTAACGATCTGGCGAGCCTGGAAGAAGCGCTAGCCCGCAAAGACGTGGCGGCGTTTATTGTGGAACCGGTGCAGGGGAAGAGTTGCGATGTAGTGGCCAACGGGTACCTGGCAGAGGCGCAGCGGCTCTGCCACAAGGCCGGCGCACTGCTGATTGCCGACGAGGTGCAATGTGGATTGGGGCGGACTGGACGGTGGTTTGCTTATCACCATTCGCCCAACGTAGAGCCTGACATCGTGTGCACCGCCAAGGCGCTTTCGGGCGGGTATGTTCCCGTGGGCGCGGTGATCACCAATCCGAAAATCATGGATGCGGTGTTTAATTCGATGGAACGCTGCGTCGTGCACTCGAACACATTCGGGCAGAATGATCTGGCGATGGCGGCCGCTTTGGGCACGCTGCACGTGATGGAAGAGGACCATCTGGTCGAGAATGCCGACCGGCTAGGTTGCTACGCGATCGATCAACTTAGGAAGATCGGCAGTAGCTGCCCTTTCGTTTCAGAAGTTCGCGGCCGCGGTCTTATGTTTGGAATTGATTTCAAGCGGCCTGAGCAATCGCTTAAATTGAAGGCCGCCTGGGACACATTGCACACCTTGAACTTTGGCGTCTTCAGCCAGATGCTAATCATGCCGCTATTGCACCGCCACCGGATTCTCACGCAGGTGGCCGGTTATCACACGGAAGTGATTAAGTTCCTGCCACCGCTGATTATCAACCAGGAAGAAGTGGATACGTTTCTTGGGGCGATGCGACAGGTTTTAGAAGATGTGCAGAAGGTTCCAGGAACCATGTGGACCACTTTTGCGGGATTAGCTAAGGGCGCTTTGCGGGCCTGAGACGGCAAAACAAGAGTCGTGGGTCGCCGATGAGCAAATTGACAGCCAAATCAAACATTCGCTAGACTGAAGTGTTCGAGATTTCGAGCAGAGAGAATAAGTCTGTCCATGCGTACTGAATATCCGTCCAAGCACGAGATTACCCGTGCGTGGCACGTGATCGACGCGAATGAAGCTGTCCTGGGCCGGGTAGCGAGTCGCGCCGCCATGTTATTGATGGGAAAGCACAAACCGATATACGTTCCTTCCCTCGATACCGGTGATCATGTAGTCATTATCAATGCCTCTAAAGTCAAACTGACGGGGGGCAAAGAGACACAAAAGGTTTATCGCCGTCACACGGGTTACCCGGGCGGTTTGATCGAAACGGGCGCGCGCAAAATGCGCGAGACACGTCCGGAGCGGATGTTAGAACTTGCCATTTCCGGAATGCTTCCGAAGACAAAATTGGGCAAGCAGATGTATCGCAAACTGAACGTGTATGCGGGCGGAAACCATCCGCATCAGGCACAGAAGCCAGTAGCGATGACGGTAGATAAATAGAAAAGGAACGATGCCAGCGAAGTTAGTGCAGCAGTTGGGAACGGGACGCCGCAAGACGGCGACAGCGCGGGTGTTCCTGCGACCAGGTAAAGGCCAGATTACGGTTAATCATCGGCCATTTGAGAATTATTTTGCGAATGAATCGGCGCGCGCATATGTCCGCCAGCCGTTATTGGCGGCAGAGTTGGCCGATCGTTTCGATGTCATGATTCTTGCTGATGGCGGCGGCGTGACAGGACAGGCTGGCGCAGCCCGCATGGGTATTGCGCGTGCATTGATCGAGTTTAATTCGGAATTGCGGGGTAAGCTCAAGCAACTCGGATTTCTCACCCGTGATGCACGTAAACATGAGCGGAAGAAGTACGGCCAAAAGGGCGCTCGCAAGCGTTTCCAATTCTCGAAACGTTAGCACCTCTTCCCGTTTTAAAAGCAACTGCGAGGAATAGCTTGTATGAGCCTTTCCTTGCGCAACCGGACGTTGTCTCCAGCACGCAAATTCCGCTTTGGGCCGCGTGAATCAGAAGCATCGCCCGTGAACCATCATAAGGAGACAGGTTGCCATCAATTTCAATGAAAGAATTGCTCGAAGCAGGCGTTCACTTCGGGCACCAGACCAAGCGCTGGAATCCAAAGATGAAAGAGTACATCTTTGGTGAACGCAACGGTATTTACATCGTCGATCTGCAGAAAACGCTGAAGCTTTTCAAAGATGCGATGCGGTACGTAGGCGAAATGGCGGCGCAGGGGAAGACGATTCTGTTCGTAGGGACGAAACGCCAGGCGCAGGAGGCGATCGCGGAAGAGGCGACGCGGGCCAACCAGTATTATGTGAACCAGCGTTGGTTGGGTGGTTTGTTGACTAACATTACAACCGTGCAGCGCTCGATCAAGCGGCTCAAAGACCTGGACTCCATGGCATCAGAGAATGCATATGAAGGCCGAGCCAAGAAGGAAGTGGGACGGCTGGAGCGCGAGCGCAAGCATCTGCAGCAGAATCTAGCCGGCATCAAGGACATGAACGGGTTGCCCGACATGCTGTTCGTGATCGACTCGAATAAAGAGGCAATCGCAGTTAAAGAGGCGAGGCGTCTCGGAATTCCGGTGGTGGCGGTGGTGGATACGAACTGCGATCCGGACGAAGTGGATTATGTGATTCCCGGGAACGATGATGCTCTGCGAGCGATTCGCCTTTTCACAACCAAGATCGCGGATGCGGTGGTGGAAGGCCGGTCGCTGGCCACCGAGACCGACTTCGCTGGAGAGAAGATCGTCAGCGAAGGCGAAGAAGAAACGGGCGCCGAGGAAACTCCGGAAGAGTATACACAGTACCTCGATCCGAAGTACGCGGAACAGCTGATGTCGGAAAGTTTGAATGCGGGCAATCCGCCCTCCGAAGGATCGGCCGGCGTTACTTCCAACTCCGGGGAAACGCCTCCGCGAAAAGGACCTGCCAGCGAGGCTCCAGAGGAAGTGGTCAGCACGACGGTCAGCGAACACTAAGTTTCTGACTCATTCGGCAACGCTTAGGCGACCGGCTGATTCTTCGTTTGAGATAACTCTCGATGAAAGTCAGATGGTCGCCTTACGTGTGTATAGACAAGCAAATTTTAAAGGGATTGTAATGGCTGAAATTAGCGCACATTTAGTAAAACAACTTCGCGAGCGCACGGGCGCTGGCATGATGGAGTGCAAGAAGGCTCTCCAGGAGGCAAATGGCAACGTGCCTGAGGCTGAAGTTATTCTTCGTAAGCGGGGCATCGCTGGTGCGAGCAAGAAAGAGTCGCGGTCAACTAAGCAAGGCTTGATCAGTGCGTTCATCAGCGCAGATGGGAAGGTAGGAACGCTGGTAGAGGTGAACTGCGAGTCCGATTTCGTGGCGCGTACCGAAGATTTTCAGGCTTTGGCGGCCGATATCGCGGGGCACATCGCGCAGACCAAACCCAAGTATGTCCGGTTGGAGGATGTGACCGAAGCTGAGCGGGCTAACTTCAAGCAGCACGAGGCTCTTTACGAGCAGAAGTTCAGTAAAGGCGCCGAGGGCACCGTCGGCGAGATGGTAAAGGGCAAAATCGCGAAGCTCGGCGAGAACATTAACATTTCGCGCTTTGTGATTTACGAGGCGAGGGGTAATGGAGCGATCGGCTCCTATATCCATGCCGGTGCGCAGATCGGTGTTTTGCTCGAGGTCGCCACGAAATCGGCAGATGCGTTCGAAAAACCCGAATTTAAGACGCTGCTGCGCGATGTTTCAATGCAGATTGCAGCAGCGAACCCGCAGTTTGTGGGCAAGGAGAATGTACCGGCGACGCTCTTGGACAAGGAGCGCGCCATCCAACGCGAACGCGTGCTGAACGAGGGCAAGCCGGAAAAAATGGTGGACAAGATCGCCGAGGGGCGAATGGGCAAGTTCTACGAAGAGGTGTGCCTACTTGAACAACCCTTTATCCGGGAGAACACGATTTCGGTGGGTGAACTCATTCGCACAGTGGGTTCGAAGTTGAATGAGACGATCACTGTCGCTGGTTTTGTCCGCTACAAAGTGGGCGATGCGCAGGATGCGCCGGGTGTAGAAGAGAGTCCGCTGCCCGTTACGGCATAGATATCACAAGTCAGGAGTGCGGCCGGGTGATGTGTGCCCGCAGCAAACAACTCGATGGCACAGTACCGACGAATTCTGCTTAAGATTAGCGGGGAGGCTCTGGCAGGGAGCCTTTCTTTTGGCCTCGATCCGGAACGAGTAAAGGCATTGGCGAGCGAAGTCGCCGAGGTGTCGCGCAAGGGCGTGCAGATCGGTTTAGTTCTGGGCGGCGGCAACATTTTCCGCGGGGTGGCGGCAGCTGCGCACCACATGGATCGGGTGAGCGGCGATCACATGGGGATGCTGGCGACGGTAATCAATGCGCTGGCCTTTCAGGATGCGCTGGAGCAGCTCGGCATTCCGACGCGTGTGATGACAGCGATTCAGATGCACCAGGTAGCAGAGCCGTATATCCGGCGCCGCGCTATACGCCATCTGGAAAAAGGACGGGCCGTCATTTTTGCGGCCGGTACTTCGAATCCTTATTTTTCGACCGACACGGCGGCCACGCTGCGTGGGCTTGAAATACACGCTGAGATCATTGCAAAGGCTACCAGCGTGGACGGTGTTTACGACAAAGACCCGAAAAAATACCGGGATGCGGTCAGGTATCCCGAAGTGAGCTATACCGAGGTGCTCTCGAAAGCGCTCGGCGTAATGGACGCGTCTGCCATTGCAATGTGCCGTGACAACAACATGCCGATCATGGTTTTCGATCTGAAGATAATGGGCAATATAATGCGAATGGCGATGGGTGAGCAGATCGGGACAATTATTCGATAGAATAACGCCGCCCTTCGCAAGATATTGAAGTCATATGAAACAAGAACAAACAGACACGCCAAGCAGCAGTACCTTCAAATCGGTGAAGGAAGTGGAGACGCATGCCCGTGCTCGAATGGAAAAGGTTCTGGTTGATTTGCAGCACGAGATCACAACTATTCGAACTGGAAGAGCATCCATTTCTCTTCTGGACAATGTGCGGGTGGATTATTTTGGTACTCCGACACCGTTGAACCAGGTGGCTCAGCTGCATGTACCGGAGCCGGCGATGATCACGGTTCAACCGTGGGACACTTCGCTGATCAACGGCATCGAAAAAGCGATTCGCAACGCAGATTTGGGTGTAAATCCTTCCAACGACGGTAAGTTAATCCGGATTCCAATCCCGCCCCTTACCGAAGAACGCCGCCGCGATTTGGCGAAGAAGCTCAGCCACATCGCCGAGGAACGCCGGGTTGGGATGCGCAACGCCAGGCGCGATGCAAACGAAGAAGTGAAAAAGCTCCTGAAAGACAAGCTCATCAGCGAAGATGACCAGCGGCAAGCGCTAGAGGCTATTCAGAAGCTTACGGATTCGCAGATCGGAAAGATCGACAGCGTCGCGAAAACGAAAGAGAAGGAACTGCTCGAGCTAAAGTAGTTCGTGGTCTTCGGGTATGAATGGCCCGGGAAAGGATCTAACAGGTGATATGTCGAAAGCAAAGATTGAAACCCACGAAACGAAATCAAGCGAGACCGGCGGAGTAAAACCGGCGGCTCCGGTACTTGGTCAACGCGGCAAGATCGTCCAGGACTTTGGAACTGTAGTGAATCTGCCGGCTGGTCTCAGCGAAGAGGTCCGTCTAGAGAGTACCCGCAATCTAAATCAGGTTTTGGCAGACACCATGATGATTCGTGACATGTATAAGAAACATCATTGGCAGCTCTCCGGCCCAACATTTTACCAGCTGCACCTGTTGTTTGACGAACATTACGAAAAGCAGGCGGATCTGGTGGATAAGCTCGCGGAGCGCATTCAGGCTCTCGGAGGAGTGGCGATAGCGATGCCGCATGATGTGGCGGAACAGACACGGGTCGAGCGGCCGCCGATCGGGCGTGAAGAAGTTCCGGTGCAGATATCGCGTTTACTGGAAGCGCATGAGCTGATCTTGAAAGAGGCGCACGAGTTTGCGAAGAGCGGTGCCGATGCAGGTGACGATGGGACGAACGATCTACTGGTGAGCGATATTATTCGAGCAAACGAAAGCCAGGTTTGGTTCTTGTCTGAGCATTTGGTTGCGTTGCCATTAGTTCACGCGAAGTGAAGGAACTTAGAAGCGGGGCTTAGGCCCCGCGCAAGTTAGTGTGCGGCGATTAGTGAGGGGACGGAATCTGGCCTTTCACCGAATTGTCGTACTCAATTCCATTTTGCTCGAGGAGGGAGCCAGTCGCCCTGTTTAAAGCGACTTTGGCTTTAATCCAGATGCTACGGGCTGCTACTTCGGTCGATCTCGCCTGAGCTAAATAACTTTCCTGTTGAATGACCAGGTAGTTTGTGGAGGCGCCGACGGACAGCTTATCTTTCTCTGCATCCAGTAACTGTTCCTGATAAATTCGGCTATCGACGGCGGCTTTCAGCGCGGAGCGTGCTGTCTGAAGCGCAATTACAGAGTTTTCGACTTCTTCCCTCACCTGGTTGGCCAGCAGCTGTGTTCTGGCCTCAGATTGGCGAACTTGAATCAAATCTCTAGCGGCATCGGCTTGCGCCACGTGGTTCTTCAGCGGGAGGTTCAATTGGACACCGGCTTGATAGATGCGCGACGTGCGGAGACCGGCAACACCCAGGTCAATTGGCGCCGTGATAAGTCCCGTTCCTGGCGTGCCCAAGGTTGTAAACGGGACTTCGTTGCTGCCGCGCGTCTGGAAGTTACCAACCACGTCGATCTGAGGAAGAGTAGCGTTTTTCGAAGCTTCGAGTGCGACCTGACCGCTCTCGACCTGCAAAGATGCCTGTGTCAAATCGGGGCGCATCCGCAACGCTTCATTTACCAGTTGACCAATAGGTCGGAGATCATCATTGGGCGGTATCACAATGCGGTCTGTCGGAGTGATGGGCAAACCGGCCATCACGGGGTCGGCAGTTCCACGACGCGCCAGTTGAGACTTAAGTATTACTTCTTCCTGATGGACAAGGCCTTCGGCCTGTATCAAGTCGAGTTCGCTAGAGGTCACCAATGACTTGGCGCGGGTAAGTTCGAGGGGTGCAAGAGTGCCCTGCTCTACCTGAGCCGAATCATCATTAAAGAGCTTTTGAGCAGCGGCTAAAGTCTCACGTTTGACCTGGGCATTTTCATTCAGACTGACAAGGTCGTAGTAGAGGCGAGCCACACCGTAAACCGTGCTGATCAGCTGCTGATAGAAAAGCAAGCGTGAAATACGCTGGTCAATGCTAGCGATGCGCAGGTAACGAAGACTTACTTTTCTGCCGAAGCCCCGGAGTAAGGGCTGGCTCACGGTGACCGATGTGTTGGGAGTTGAAAAGGGATCGTACTGACTCTGATCTCCGTATAGTACGGGCGCAGCGTTGTTTAAATCTACTTCCACCTGTGTGCCATAGCTGAATCCTTGAACGAGGGCGTAGTTGGCAGTAACAAAGTTCAGGACGCCGGGCTGGGCCACCGCTAATGTCCCCGGAGAAGTGGAAGTTAGTAAGGTTCCGTTGGATCGCTGAAACCAGGTATTTTGGCCGATGAAGGTGGGTTGAAACGTTGGAATAGTTGGTCCGGCGGCAAAGCCGGATGTATCTTGCACCGACAGATTATTTTGTGTTTCGGTTAGTTCGTTCAACGACGTAAGGTCGTTGATTGTGGGCGTGCTCGGAGTGACGGAAGAAGCCGCGCTATTCAAGAGAGGGCTGCCAGGTCCGCCTACACCGGTGGGGCTTTCCGCCACGGAATAATCGATACCGCGGAGGTCACCGCCACCGCTAGCGCGCAGGGTTTCCGTTCCGGCCAGCGAGAGGTTATAACGTGCCACCTCGACGTCCAGGTTATTTTCGATGGCGAGCGCAATGGCATCGTACAGGGAGAGATAGATGACTCCGTTTCTGATGAGAGTGCGGGCGCGATCAGCCGGGCCAAGTCTGAGCGCATTGGCAGAAGGGCGGCGATAAGGCGCTAGAAAATCCCAGAAAGAGGAGCGCGGAACGATGTTGGCGCCAGCGTTAATTGGTTGGGTATGGCTGGACTCGATATGTTGCAAGACTGGGGACATGGCCGGTTCGCCGGCCGCAACATTGGTGCCACTGGCGACAGGGCTTCCGGGCCGCTGCTGAGCCAAGGGATCTTGTGGAGAACCAGGACTTCCCGGAGTACGTTGGCTGTCGGGTGTCGGCGGAAGAGCCTGCGCAAAGATCAAATTACTTGCCAGCAGCAAGACTAGGGCGAATTTCATTGCTTAATGAGTTTGGGAACCAGTTTGAGAACCAGCCTGTTTTCCGGAACTGCCGCGGCTGGGGGGTTTGCTTTGTCCGGATGAATTTTTCTGACCCTGATTGCTGAGCCCCTGATTACCGTATTGGCCCTCCGCGCCAGACTTTTGAGTGTTCTGTACGCCTGGTCGGGGCAATTTTTCTTTGGAGAACTCGGGTTGAATTTTGACGCCTTCACGCACGTCATCCGAGACATCGAGGGCCACCACGTCTCCCGGACGGAGACCGTTGGTAATTTCTGCCTGATCGCCATAATCGCGGCCGATGCTGACGGGTTGGAAATGTATTTTCTGATTTTTCACGACGGCTACTTCGTTTTGGCCGTTTCTAACCACGATCGCTTCGCCTTGCACCAGAAGCGGTGGAACCTCCTTCGATTGGATCAGATTGACTTGTGCGTACATGCCCGGCATGAGAAGGCCACGATGATTACGAACCTGTACTTCGACAAGCAGCGTCCGCGTGTTCTGGTCGATAGAGGCAGAGGTTCGCGTGACACGCCCGTGGAATGTCTCTCCGGGTACTTCTTGAAACAGGAGAGTTGCATCCTGCCCCATACGTACAATCGAACTGTAAGCTTCCGGAACCGAGACGAGGACACGAAAGACATTCGTATCGGCGATGGTAAACATCGCGCCTCCCGCGGAGCCCCCGGTAGCAGGCATGGTGGTTGACGATACACTCCCGGCGGAACCGGCGTTGTTGCCCTCGGCTCCCGCCTGCGTCGTGCCAGGGAGAGTAGCAGAGGAGCTGGGAACGCCTGTCCCTTGTGCCGTAATCAGTGTGCCCACATCGACGTTGCGCGCTGTAACTGTGCCACCGAAAGGCGACGTCACGCGCTCGTATCCCTGCAATACAGTCAGGCGTTCCAGATTGTCGCGATTTGCCTGAACGGTGCTCTTCGCCGCGTTTACGTTCGCTTCCGAGACGCGGAAGTTGGCTTCCTGATTATCGCCGTCCTGCCGGGAAAACACGCCCTTGGCTACCAGAACCCGATAGCGGTCCCAAGTGAGCGATGCCAGATGCTGTTGTGCTTCCATCTGGGCCAGGCTCGACTCGCTCTGCCGCAAGCTGGAGCGAGCCTGGGCCACCTGCTTATCCAGATCGGGAGCATCGATGATGGCCAGCAACTGTCCGGCGTGAACGCGATCGCCAATATCGACCGAGCGCTTGGCGATATATCCGGAAGCACGGGCGTACACATTTGCTTCGGTGAAGGCTTGCGTGGTTCCTGGAACGAGCAATTCGCTTTCCGCAGGAGCCGGCTTGACTTTCACGACGTCGATGCGCGGCAGAGCGGAAGACTGCTCTTTGGCTTTGGCGTCGATTTGTTGTTGCTGCTTATGGCGCGGCAGCCAGCCGATAAAGAACACTGCGGCGGCGGCGGCGAGTAAGAGTAACGCAAAGACAATCCAATAAACGGGCGAGTGCTTGTGGTCCGTGCGATTTGTATTCGTTTGGCGATTGCCTTCGCCTGGCGAAGGTGGGGCCGGCTTGTCAGGTACGTCGGCGAGTGGTTCTTCGGTGGTGGCCATGGCTAGGAGGCTTGCGGCTGATTACCGTTTCCTTGATTCGCCGGGGCGCCCCCGGGTAAAACTTCACCCTTATACTCTTGATCGATGCGTTTGTCGAAATCGACGGGGGCTTTCTTGCGAAGCAGCGAATACATGATTGGGACGATGAACAGAGTGCTTACCGTGGCCACCAGCAGTCCTCCGATGACAGCGCGGCCGAGGGGCGCATTTTGCTCGCCGCCTTCACCAAACGCCAGGGCCATCGGAAGCATGCCGATAATCATGGCAAGAGCAGTCATGCATACCGGCCGCAGCCGGATGAAACCCGCGTTCAGAGCGGCTTCCAATTCGTTCTTTTCGGCAGCCCGTTCGTCATTAGCGAACACTACCAGCAAGATGGAATTAGCCGTGGCTACACCGATAGTCATTATGGAACCCATAAGCGAAGGGACACTGAAAGTTGTCTGAGTCAAATAGAGCATCCACAAGATGCCGGAAAATGCGCCAGGCAGCGCCATCAGAATAATAAACGGATCGATCCAACTCTGGAAATTCACGGCCATCAGCAGATAAACAATGACGACCGCAAACCCGATTCCCAACTCCAGGCGGGAAAAGGATTGTTCCATGGTATTTACTTCTCCCCTCAATTCGAGGAAAGTACCGCCCGGCAGCTTAGTTGTTTGTTTGATGATTTTCTGAATCTGATCGGCGACCCCGCCCAAGTCGCGTTTATCAACATCGGCGTAAATATCGAACGTTGGCTGGATGTTGTAGTGATCGACGACGATGGTCGATACATCCCGCTTCAAGGTAGCGAGATTACCTAACATTTGGCTATTGGTTCCGCTCTGCGCGGTGACCGGTGTGCGTTGCAAGGCATCGAACGAATTCACGCGGTAAATCGGACTTTGAACGACGACCTGATAGTTGACTCCATTTTGTGGATTCAGCCATTGATTAGGTGCAGTCTGGCCAGTTCCGGAAAGCGAAATCAGCATACTGTTCGCAACGTCCGCCTGGCGTAAACCGAGCTGCTGGGCCTTGGTTCTATCGACGTTTACGTCTACCGTGGGATAAGAGATCTGTTGATGGATGTGGGCGTCAACCACGCCGGGAATAGACTGAACCTGCCGAAGAAGCGATAAGGCGATCGGGTAGTTCTCTTTCGGATTGCGTCCCACAACTTGCAAATCAATAGGCGCCGGCAAGCCGAAATCGAGGATTTGACTGGTCATGTTCGCCGGCGTGAAGAAAAAGGTTTCTTCCGGGAACTTTTGCGCGAGTCGTGCGCGTAATTCGCGCGTGAACTCGAGTGTGTCTCTTTTACCAGGTTTTAAGGAAATTTGGATATCGCCGTCAGAGTTGCTGATCGTTGTGTTGTCTCCAAACGCCAAGTTAACGCCGCCGTTGGGCAGTCCGATGTTGTCAAGGATCATGTCGATGCGATCGGACGGCAGCGCTTTCCGTATTTCCGCTTCGATCGCAGCGAAAATCATTTCACTTTGCTCGATGCGTGTTCCCTGAGGCGGCAGCACATGCAGCTTCATCTGACCCGAGTCCACGTAAGGGAAGAAATCCCGGCCGATCGCCAGGGTCAAGAACCCAGAGCCAACGCAGAAGGCTGCGAACAAAACCAACACAATAGCGCGATGGTGCAGACTCCACTCGAGCCATCCATGGTAGCGGTGGCGTAGTTTGTCGAAGTGATGATCGAAACGCTCATGCACATGCCAGACCCATTTTTGCGCTTCTTTGGGTTCGGGTTGACCTTCTTCCCGTTGGTACAGGGGTACCTCGGCGGGCAAAAGGTAGTGCATCATGGTCGGCACTAAGGTCCTGGACAAAAAGTAGGAAGCGAGCATGGCGAATACAACCGCCATGGCCAGCGGCGTAAACAGATATTTGGCGGCGCCTGTCAAGAGCAGGACAGGCGTAAACACGATGCAGATGGATAGCGTCGAAACGAGGGCCGGCGCGGCCACCTGACTCGCGCTGTCGAGGATCGCGTGCACTAATGACTTGTGCGGCGTTTCCAGATTGCGGTGCGTATTTTCCAATTCAACCGTGGCATCGTCAACCAGAATGCCGACAGCCAGAGCAAGGCCGCCCAGAGTCATGACGTTGATGGTTTGACCGAGAGCCGCGAGTATACAAATCGATGTTAGGATCGAAAGCGGAATAGAGACGCAAACGATCAGCGTGCTGCGCCAGCTGCCGAGAAAGAGTAAAATCATCAGCGCGGTAAGAAAAGCGGCAATGCCCGCCTCACGCAGAACCTCATCAATCGAGGACCGCACAAAGACCGATTGGTCGAACAAAGGAGTAATTTCAAGGGCAGGCGGCAGATCCGCTTTCACCCGAGGCAGCGCTTTCTTGACAGCGTTGACGATGTCTAATGTGGAGGCTTGCCCATTCTTTAGCACGCTAAGAAATGAAGATCTCTTCCCGTTCTCACGGACCACGTTCGTTTGTACTGCATATCCATTGCGTACTTGAGCCACGTCCTTCATGAAAACCACGGCGCCGCTAGAGGAGTGAACGGGCAGATCGTTCAGAGCAGAAACGATCAATGGGCTGCTGTTTGTCTTAACGAGGTACTCAGTATTGCCGACGCGAGCAGTGCCGGCAGGCAGGATAAGATTTTGCGCGTTGAGGGCAGCCGAGATATCGGCCGGTGACAGGTGCTTTGCATAGAGTGCCTCCGGATCGAGATCGACCATGATCTGGCGAGTTTTGCCGCCCCATGGGAGCGGCACGGATGCTCCTTGCACGGTCGCCAGGCGGGTGCGGATGAAATTCAATCCAAGATCGTAGAGGTCCTGCTCGGTGAGCCCGCGACCCGAGAGCCCGAGTTGCAGGATGGGCACGCTCGAAGCGTCATACTTCAGGATGTTCGGCGGGAAGGTGCCAGGAGGTAGAACACGCAAAATGGTCTGGACGATGGCCGTGATTTGCGAGACAGCCAGCTCGACTCTCACGTTCGGCTGGAAGTAGACGCGAATGACCGAAACGCCCGAGTACGACTCCGACTCCATATGTTCGATGTCGTTGACCGTGGTCGTCATGGCGCGCTCCGAGACGGTGACGATCCGCTTCTCCATCTCGTCCGGAGGCAGTCCTGCGTAGGTCCAAACAACGCTCACAACTGGAATGTTGATATTAGGGAAAATATCTTTGGGAGTGACGATCGCCGCGAGGGCGCCGAGAATCAGAATCAATACGGAGAACACCACGAAGGTGTACGGGCGGCGCAGTGCAAGATGGACGATCCACATTTGCTAAATTACGACCTCGAGGCAAAAGGAAGACAAGAACTATCTTCAGGGACGTACAAACATCGAGCGCCGGTTACCCTTAGGCAGGTAGTTCGTCAATCGAGGGATAGCCGTGCTGCTCACGGCCCACTTTCCCGTCATATTTTGTTGATGTCTTGAATAGTTCAAGATGGCCATTGGCGGCTTCCAGGCGGCACCGAACCCTAATTCTATCCATCTCGGAAGCAGACAAAGGTGTAAATTGCTGGGCGATCTCGAGATTCTGCTTCAGCACCTCAAGATTTTCCATCCCGCTGATAGTTGTAGCAACGGGCAAGCTCATCGCGTAGCGTAAGGCATCGGCAGGCGTGATGCCTCCCCACTTGATCATTTCGCCACTGCCGCCCAGGCTTTTCATGCCAAAAACCGCGATGTTTTGCTTGCGCGCCTCTGGTAGAACCTGTTGCTCGAAGCTGCGAAACGTTGCGTCGAATGCATTCAGGGGCATTTGCACGGTATCGAAGGGAAAACCGTGCGACAGCATTTTGAGGTGGATGGCTGGATCCTTATGGCCGGTAAAGCCAATTAAGCGCACTTTCCCCTGTTTCTTAGCTTCGAGTAAGGCCTCCGCGGCGCCGTTCTGTCTAAAAATGAGATCCGGATCATTGTCGTAAACCACTTCGTGGATCTGCCACACGTCCAGATGATCGGTTTTCAAGCGCCGCAGCGACTGCTCCAGCATTTGCATGGCGATGGCCTTGTCCCGCCCATGACTGCACACCTTCGTCATGAGCACGGCTTCGTTGCGACGCTTGCCTAGAGCGCTGCCCAACCATTCTTCGCTTTGCCCGTCGTGATATTCCCAGGCGTTATCGAAGAAGTTGATCCCGGATTCAAGAGCATGCTCCACAATAGTTTTTGCGGCATCCTGATTTTCGGCGGACCCGAGATGAAACCCGCCGACGCCGATGATGGATATCTCCGGACCGCCCTTTCCTAAAGGACGTTTGGCAATGCCACCCGTGTTTGCCTTGGCCATAACGCTTGCCACTCCCGCTAAAGCTGTACTTTGGATGAATGTCCGACGATTGGTGCCCGAATCCGCCATACGATCACTTCGATGAGAAGAATGGTTTGCCGGTGTTGTCGGTGGCGTGTACCATTTCCTTGACTTCTTTCTGCTGCATGTCTAACGGGAAGTCGTTCGCGAACCGCGCCTCCGGGTTGTCGTATTTCAGCGATACTTTATATAACTCATAGCGCCCATCCGCGTAGGTTCGGCTGCGCTCCCGCAGAGCGTCCATTTCTTCCTGGGCGAGCGGCTCGAACCCTTGCGCGATCCTCAAATTTTGCTCGACTACATCGAGCTTATCCATTCCGGTGATCGTCGTGGCAACCGGGAGGCTCATGGCGTAGCGAAGCAATTCTTCAGCCGAATAGACACCCTGCTTAATGGCGGGGCCCGCGCCGCTCATGGGTTTCATACCTAGGGGTGCCATACCGCGGCGCACCACTTCGGGGAGCACTTGCTCTTCAAAACTGCGGAAAGAGCTATCGAACGGGTTAAGTGGCATCTGGACCGCGTCAAAAGGGAAACCAGTGTTCAACATGGCCAAATGCAGCTTAGGATGTTTGTGCCCAGTGAATCCAGTGAAGCGCACCTTGCCTTGTTGCTTAGCCTGCAGCAAGGCTTCGGCGGCACCGTTGGGTCGAATGAACGCCTGAGGGTCGGTTTCGAATGAAACTCCGTGGATCTGCCAAAGGTCGAGATGGTCGGTTTGCAGGCGATTTAAGGATTGCTCCAGCATGCGCAGAGCGAGATCCTTGTCGCGGCCGTGCGTGCAGACTTTGGTCATGAGGAAGACCTGCTGGCGCTTTCCCTTGAGGGCGCCTCCGAGCCACACCTCTGATTTCCCGAGATGATATTCCCAGCAGTTGTCGAAGAAAGTGACTCCGCCATCGATGGCGCGGGCGACGATTTTTTCGGCTGTTTGTTGATCCTCGGCGTCACCAAGATGATGGCCCCCCAGGCCGAGCGCAGAGATCTCAACGCCGGTCTTGCCGAATTTGCGTTTTGGAATTTGACTGCCGGTTACCACTTATTCGGGATCGTTTCCTTTTATGAATCAGATCGCGGAGAGTATCAGCTTGTTTCGTCACCCGTATTAGAACGAGGTAGGTTACTCTACTCGCTAGGTACGGTCGCCGCGGCACGACTGGTAGCGAGCGTCCGCCCCAACTGTGTAGATGCGGTACATGTCTTCGGGAGTCTAAGGAATTATGGGCATTGAAAATTATGACGCGATCATAATCGGTTCCGGACAGGGCGGTAATCCGTTGGCTCAGCAGCTCGCCAAGCGGAGAGAGCGCGTCGCGCTGATTGAATCAGAAGAGCTCGGTGGCACGTGTATAAATACCGGCTGTACACCCACCAAGACGCTGGTCGCCAGCGCGCAAGTCGCCCACTATGCACGGAATGCTGCCAGATGGGGTGTACATACAAATGCGGTCACAGTGGATATGAACGCGATTCTCAGACGTAAAAGTGAAATTGTAGAGTCGATGCGTTCCGGATGGGAAAAACAAGTCAATGGCGAAGGGTATCCGGATCTGTATCGAGGACGGGCGCGATTCACAGGACCGAAAACACTGCAGGTTAAGGAGCAAGTTCTGGTGGGGAGGAAGGTCTTTATAGACACTGGAAGCGCTCCGGCGATCCCCCGAATTGAAGGCATTGACTCCGTTCCTTTTCTGACCAATCTCAGCATGCTCGAGCAACGGGACTTGCCGAAGCATCTGCTCGTGCTCGGCGGCGGGTATATCGGCATGGAGTTTGCGCAGATATTCCGGCGTTTTGGAAGCGATGTGACAGTGATCCAGGACAGTTCACAGATCTTACCGCATGAAGATCCTGAAATCGCAGCGGAGTTGCAGAAGGCGCTCGAAGGAGAAGGAATTCGGTTCAAGCTCAATATGAGGACCAGCAAGATTTGCAACGAGCAGGGCTCGATTAGCATTTTGTTCGGCGGGGGGACGGCGGAAAAAGTGACGGGCTCACATTTGCTGGTGGCGACCGGCCGGACGCCACAAACGGCGGATCTGGAGTTAGCAAAGGGGGGTGTTGAAATCGACGCCAAGGGATTTATTAAGGTGAATGACCGGCTTGAAACCAGCGCACCCGACGTTTGGGCAATTGGTGACGTGAAAGGCGGTCCTGCGTTCACGCATATCTCGTATAACGATTTTCAGATTATCTACGGGAACGTCTATGAAGGCGCTAACTTTAGCGTCAAGACCCGCATTGTGCCTTATGCGGTTTTCACGGATCCCGCCCTAGGGCGGGTCGGGATGACGGAGAAGGAAGCTCGGGCGCAGGGCAAGAAGCTGAAGATCGGGTCGGTTCCTATGTCTTCCGTAGCGCGCGCGAAAGAACGTGCCGAGACGGCGGGGTTGATGAAGTTGGTGGTGGATGCGGAGACGGACAAGATTCTTGGGGCAGCTTTTCTGACGAGCGCTGGCGACGAAACCGTGCAGATGATGAGTGCATTGATCCTGGCGGATAAGCCTTATACGCTGCTAAAAGGCGCGATTTATATTCATCCGACGTTTGCGGAAGGGTTGTTCGCGTTGATGGATAGTGTCAAGGTTGTGAATTAAGAACGGGCCGCCAACAAACGTTGATGGGCAAACATAAGACTTAGAAGTGGCGGGCGATCATATCTCGCAGGAAAGCTAGCGAGGCCGCCATCTCTTCCATACCATTCATGCCGTCTTCGATGCTGATCCAACCTGTGTAGTGATGAGCGGCTAAGATGCGGAAGATCGCCGAATAGTCATTTAACCCTTGGCCGGTGACGCCATGCTGCAAGGCGGGTGAATAACCTAACGTGCCATCGCTTTGACGCAGGTCGGCGAGCGTGGCGCCGGACGATAGGTATCGATCGCTGGCGTGCATGCTGACGACACGATCCGCTACTGCAGTGAGCAAGGCGACCGGATCGTCACCTGCCACCAGGGCATTTGAAGGATCGTACTGTACACCGAAGTGGTCGCGGTCGTCGATTTTTGACACGATGCCCACGAAGCGGTCCATCTTCTGGGCGAACTCCGGATATTGCCAGAACCCGTCTTTGTAGTGGTTCTCCATACCTAGCACGATGTCGTGTTCTCGAGCCACGGGTAGAAGCTGGTAAATGGCGGCAATCACCCAGTCTCTTCCCTGCTCCCAGGAAATTTGCGGATACCGTTGACCACTGAGGATGCGGCATACGGCTCGCGGGCCGCCGAGATAGCGTGTCACGGAAATCATTTCGGATTCCCGATCGATCTCTCGCCGCCGCACGTCTGGATCGGGTGAAGTGAAATCGGGCGAGCAGCAGAACATCGGCATCACAAAGCCTGCCGAAGCAATCGCCTCTCCGACTTTATCTAGATACGTGTGATCAAAGCTGGTAAGGAAGCCCGAGTACAATTCCAAGCCGTCCGCATCGAGCTGCCGCGCTTTTTCGACCCACTCGAACAGCGACATACGCCCGGCGGCGATGTCCTCCAGGTAGCACTTCGGAAAGGCCGCGAGCTTTGGGGCCATCAGGGCTCGAGGACCGCCTTCACGAACTCGCCGCGCTCCATCCTTTCAAAACACTCGTGCCAATCAGAGAGAGGCGCGACGCGGCTGATGACAGGCTCCACATCGATCTGGCCGGAACTGATCATAGAAATGACGCGCTCCCAAATTGGCCAATTATGGGAGAAGCTGCCTGAAATCGTGACATTTTTTTGCACCAGGGGATCCAGACTGAACTGCAGCGGCTGCGGACCCCAGCCGACTTTAATGATTTGGCCATTCGGCCGCACAGCCTGGAGAGCCATCTGCAGCGTGGCCGATGCACCGGAGCAATCGATCGCGACGTCAACGCCTAATCCGTCACCAAGCCCGGCAACGTAGGCAGCAACGTTGCCTTCGACCGTCTCATGCGCGCCTAACTGGCGAGCGACAGCGAGGCGAGACCGGTCGGACGGCAAGCCCGCAACGACTAAATGCCCGGCGCCGCTAAGCGCCGCCATTTTTGCGCAAAGAAGACCTATGGGGCCAGGGCCCAGTACCAGGACGTTATCTCCCGGTCGAACTCTCCCGTTCACACAGACGGCGTTATAAGCGACGCAACAGGGCTCCGTCAGCGCCGCTTTGGAAAATGGCAAGGTCGCCGGAATGTGGTGAAGACAGCGTTCGGGAACCTTGACGTATTCGGTCATCGCTCCGTCGACCCCATAACCAAAACCGCGGCGCGTTGGATCGAGATTGTACAGGCCGGACCGGCTCAGCGGGGAGTCTTCATCAATGACGGCCGCAGTCTCGCTCGCTACACGGTCGCCTTCTTTGAAATGCGTCGTGCGAGTTCCAGCTTTCGCCACAGTGCCGGTGAACTCGTGTCCCAAGATGCATGGATAGTTGACTGGCCAGCCATGGGAACCTCGCCACTGATGCAAGTCGCTACCGCAGACGCTCACTGCGCCGACGCGAAGCAGAACGTCACTCTCCCCGATCTCAGGTATAGGCGCATCGCGTAATTCGACCGATAGGGGTGCACGATCGTAGTTCACTAACGCTGGCATCTTAGTTGCCAAGTGTTTCTCCTCTTCCTACTTTTACATCGCCGAAAGCGTGAACTTTCTGGCAGATGTTGCGGAGCGTGCCTTCCAGATCTCCGGCGGCAGTGCGAAAGGCACTCTCGTCGATAGCCAGCGGCGCGCCAATCACCACCAGCGGGGCTCCATAAGAGGGTGTTTGAGCCGCCTGATCAACGGTCAAGCCGCCCACTGCCTGCACCGGTACCGGGACTGCTTCTACGATTTCGCGCAAACGATCGAGCGGCGTCGGAGCAGGAAAGCCTTTCTTTCGGCGAAGCGTTCGCATGTCAAAACCAATGTGATGGACGATATAATCACAACCGAGTTGGGCAAGGCGCGCGGCGCCTCGGACGGGATCAGGCATAGCCATGTTGTCACCCATCACCTTAACGCCGAAGTCTCTGGCGGCCTTGACCACAAGCTCGACGGTCTCTTCATGGGCCTGACCCATGACTACGACCATCGTCGCTCCGGCTTTGGCCATCAGTTCTGTTTCAAGGCCGCCGCCGTCCATGGTTTTCAAATCCGCCACGATGGGCACTTGCGGGTAGCGGGCACGGAGCGCGCGCACGCCATGCATACCTTCAGCAATGATGAGGGGAGTTCCGACTTCGAGCCAATCCACGCCTGCGCGTAAGGCTATCTCGGCAGTTGCGAGCGCCTCCTTCAAGTCGGTCAGATCCAACGATAGTTGCACTGTCGCTTTCATAGGACAAACAAGGTGTATCACTTTCTGTTTACAGCTGTTTGCGCTTCGGGCATTATGAGGTATGTGGAAATGGCATTGGCTGACCCTGTGGTTAGCAAGCTCTGCCTGGGCGGCAACGGGTGTTTCGCCTGTTCCAAAATTTGCTGAGAACACCGGCAGCCTTCGAATCTCTTCTCGTTGCTTACCTACGATGCCCTGGACTGTCGCTGGCGAGCACGGCGCGTTATTTGGACGGCAGAGCGGTAAGTTTGAATCCTGGCAGTGGCCGGTGAAGCTGATCAGTAACTTCAGTATCAGAGCAGAGCTGGCTGATTATCCGGTCCCTATCGATGTAAATGCGCTGGCGGCCGAGATTGAGGTCACTCCGGCGGAAACCATTATCACTTACTCACATGCGGCTTTTACTATCCGGCAACATATGTTCGCGGCGCGTGGATTTGATCTTCCGCCAACGGCGGCGGTTGTGTTCTTCGAGATTCAGTCTGCCAGGGCGCTTGAACTCTCATTTTCTTTTACACCGGATATGTTGCCTATGTGGCCGGCGCCCGGTCATGGAAGACCAAACGGCGAATGGGTCAAATACGGCGACAGCGGCTTTTATGTTCTGCACACTGATGACCCGAAGTTTTCGGGTTTAGTTGCGATGCCCAGGACCCAACCGGGCATCGAAGTGCCTTATCAGGAGCATCCTCAGACCTATCCCTTAGAGCTCAAACTGCGGTTCGATCCCAAAACAGATGACGGGCTTCTATTTCCGCTGATCACATCAGTTCTGCAAGGGACATCAGGAGCTGAGCAAGTGAGTCGGGCGGTTGCCGGGTTGCCTGAGCTTTATCACAAAACAGTTGCCTACTACCAGCATTTTTTCGACGACAAGCTTACGATTGAAACACCGGATGCCCGTTTGGATGATGCGCTACGTTGGGCCGAAGTGGCCATCGATCAGGCGCAGGTGATGCATCACAACGAAATTGGTCTGGTGGCGGGCTATTACGAATCGGCGGATTCGGCGCGACCAGGTTACGCCTGGTTCTTTGGACGCGATACTCTTTGGACCACTTACGCGATCAACAGCTATGGCGATTTTGCGTTAACGCGGCGGGCGCTGGATTTTCTATTTAAACGACAGCGGGGCGACGGCAAAATTATGCACGAGTACTCGCAATCCGCCGATGTGCTCGATTGGAAACAGACACCCTATTTCTATGCCTCGGCCGATTCGACACCGCTGCTGGTAATGGCAATGTGGGATTACGTCAAAAACAGTGGTGATGTGGCTTATTTGAAAGCGAACTGGAGCGCGATTCAGAAGGCTTATCAGTTCACGCTTGCGCACACGGCGGATAACGGCATTTACTCAAACAGCGAAGGTACTGGCTGGGTTGAATCGTGGCCGACGGGAATGCCGCACCAGGAGATCTACCTAGCTGCTTTGGATCAACAATCGGCGAACGCAATGGAAAATCTTGCACTCATTATGAAAGACGACGGGGACGCAAGTGCGGCACAGTCTCGGGCATCGGCGACTGCTGCAAAAGTTGAAAGCGAATTCTATAACTCTGATCAGCGATTCTATGCCTTCAGCAGAAATCCGGACGGATCCCTGGACAATACCGCGACGGTTTATCCGGCGGTCGCCTGGTGGAACGGCGGCTTCGCCCTGAAAAATCCTGGCCCCATGTTAACGCGGTGGGCTTCGGCTGAATTTTCGGCAGACTGGGGGACGCGGGATATCAGCAACCGCACTTCCTTCTATGACCCGATCAGTTATCATCAGGGCTCCATTTGGCCGCTATTTACAGGTTGGGTGTCGCTTGCCGAATACCGGGCGGGCCGATCGCTTTCGGGCTACGCACACATGATGCAGAATGCGAATCTTACGTGGACACAGGATCTTGGGTCGGTCACGGAACTGCTTTCGGGGGAATTCTTTCAACCGCTCGGACGTAGCAGTTCGCACCAACTATGGTCTTCCGCGATGGTCCTGTCGCCCCTGTTGCGCGGACTATTTGGGCTGGACCCGAATGCATTGCGTAATACGCTGCATCTTTCACCAAATGTTCCAGCCGAATGGGACCACGCTATTTTGCATCACGTTCGAGTAGGGGCCACTAACTTCGACCTCTGTTTTCAACGGCAGGGCACCCGAATGCACGTGACTGCGAAAAATATAAAGGGCAATGCGATCTGTCTGAGCGAGCCAAGAACGCCGTGTCGCGCCGACTACTCGAAGTCTGGCCAGTTTAGTTACGAGCTCCCTCCAATTGAACTTAGTATCGCGACCTCGTTACCTCCACCGGGCTCCGAAACTGCGCAATTGAAGGTACTGGATCAACAACGAAAGGACGACAGCGCCACATTCGTGTTGGAGGCGCAAGGCGGTAGTTCATATTCGCTGTTTTTACGTCCCAACCGGCCTGATGTCTCGGTGGAAGGTGGTCAAATCGTAGGTGGCCGTTTGCAGGTAACCTTTCCTGCCGGCGCGGGTTACCGGAGGCAAACGCTGACCTTCCACTGGAAGAAGAGTTGAAACAATGCGTCTTAGAAGAACCTATCGAACACTGTTTGCTGTCGCCGTGGCTTTGGCGTGCGTTCTTCCTGTGCCCGCTCAAAATCCCTCACCGGCCGCGCAGACAACCGACATTCTTCAATACATCGATCAGACGTGGAAAGTGTTACGCCGATCAAATCGAACTCTGCCGTTGGCCGCGATCGATCCCAAGTTTCACCCTGATCCAGAAGGACAGTGGCCCGTCTACATTCCGGGAGACGAAGACTTGAAACAGGTCGAACAGGAACTCAGGAGTGAGATCCCGGAGAGCGGGATGAAGACCATCGTGCTGCGTCCTCTGCCAAAGGACATTAACAGCATAAAGGAACAGGGCCTGCTCTACCTTCCGCACCCTTACGTGGTGCCGGGCGGACGCTTCAACGAAATGTACGGTTGGGACAGTTATTTCATTCAGGTGGGACTCCTGCGCGACCATGACCTCGATCATGCAAAGGATATGGCGGATAACTTCCTATACCAGGTGAAGAATTACGGCGGCAAAGTCCTGAATGCAAATCGAACGTACTATCTCAATCGATCGCAGCCGCCGTTTCTCACGCAGATGGTGGAAGGCGTTTATGAGAAGACACACGACAAGAAATGGCTGGCGGAGGCACTCGTTCAGATCGAACAATATTACAAGCTGTGGACAACGGAACCACACCTAATACCGGACACCGGGCTGGCAAGATACTGGGATTTTGGTGAAGGTCCGGCGCCAGAGGTGTTATCAGCTGAAAAAAACGCGGCGGGGCAAACGCATTACGACCTGGTTAAGGAGTACTTCCGCACTCACGAGATTACCGACTATGACGTAAACCAGTATTACGACCGCGCTACGGACACACTCAAGCCATTGTTTTACAAAGGCGACCGTTCCATGCGGGAGTCGGGCTTTGATCCGTCAAATCGTTTCGGCCCTTTTAACATCGACATCATTCACTACAACCCGGTCTGTTTGAATTCATTACTGTACCTGATGGAAAAACAGACCGCCGATATTCTGAATATCTTGGGTCACGGCCAGGAAGCGAAAGAGTGGCTAGCACGAGCAAATTTGCGGGCTGAGCGCATGAACCGGTTGATGTGGGATGAGGGAAATGGCCTTTATTCCGACTATGATTTTGTCAACAAGCGCCGTCGATATTATCCATTTCTCACGACGTTTTATCCGTTGTGGGCTGGAATTGCGAGCAAGGAACAGGCAAAACGGGTGCGGGACAATCTTTCTCTTTTCGAAAAAGACGGCGGTTTGCAGACCAGCACAAATGCGAGCGGCAATCAGTGGGACGCGCCCTTTGGATGGGCGCCCTTGCACATGATCGCAGTTGAGGGCCTACGTCGATATGGCTATCGGGACGATGCGGAACGCATTTCCATGAAGTGGCTTTCGCTGGTCCATCGCGATTTTTTGCGGCGCGGGTTTATCGTTGAAAAATACGACGTGGTGAACAGCAGCTCCAACGTTGAATCGCAGATTCGTTTTGGGTATAGCGCGAATCAGGCAGGTTTTGGATGGACCAACGCGGTATTCACGCGGCTCTATGACGCTCTCACGCCGGAGGATAAGAAAAAGCTTTTGGGCGCTTCGCCTAACCAGTGAAGTTCATGAAGTCCCAGCGAGACGGCAATACCGAATTGGCGCAATCGGCCGTCTGCGAAGGTTGCGTTAAGGCGGTATAGCGATCAGACAACAAGTGCGTAGCTTATAAGAACGCAGCCGGCAGCCTACAAGGTGGAATCCATTTGGGTGGCTTCAGCTTCGATCCGGTCGTGTTTCTCTTGATCCTTTAGACAGTACGGGGTCCAGGGCACCGCCTCAAGGCGTTTCGGTTCGATCGGTTCGCCGCAATCAACGCAGATCCCGTATTCTCCGGTTTCAATGCGCTGCAGCGCGGCGTCAACCTGCTCGAGCATTTCCGCCGCCGTGTTGCTGCCGCCAAAGGCCAGCGATTTGGCTTCCGAGGAAACTACTGCGTCAATCGGGTCTTCGACTTCGGCTGTTCTTGAATCGCGGGCATCCTCATCGAAATTTGCGATTTCGCGCGTCAGGTCTGTTCGTTTGTCCAGAAGGAGTTGTTTAAAGTGTGCTGTGTCGATTGCCATCTTGGTTCACGTCTTTGTGACACTAGCCCGGGCAGTATGGTTGCGCGCGGATTTACAGATCCGAACGGCGTGCCATACTGTCCGGCCAGCTATTTAGACGTGGGCCGATGCAGCTGCTCCGCCTCTTGTCTCCGGAGTGGCCGATTCTTCCTCAATATAGCCGTAGCGTTGAGCACGGTGGAGATAATAGTACACACCCAGCAGCGTCAACATGAACAGGGCAAGAATGACCATAATGATCGCAAAGCGTTCCAGCAGGCGAATGGGCGCGGAAGCCTGATGCTCATCTTGTGTAACGGTCACAACCCAAGCCATATTTGGAAAGGTCTTTTTGAGACCGGTGCCCGCGTAGCCAACGATCGCGTCGCCGCGATCGCCGCTCGCCATTACCCAGCCATTTTGCGCGCCGTGGTTGGCTCCCAACGCGTCATGTACGTAATCAAACTCAGGCATTTTCAGTCGGGCGAATACGTCCGCATTCGGGCCACTGACAATCATGCCGTCGTCATTAACTAAAGCAGCTTTGGCGCCGCCTTCCAACTGGTTCTGGCGGAAGGGAGTCAGCAGATCATTTAGACTGATCTGGGCGTTGAGCACACCAACGGTCTGGCCTTGAGCACCGAGAATAGGAACTCCTAAGTTTACATAGTCGGACTTAGTAATTTCGTCCTCGATGATATCGCTGATTTTGGTCGCGCCCTGGCCATTGTTATAGACGGCCTGCCAGTGTGCGTCCTGTGCGAACGAAGTTTGCGCAGGTTTCTGTGAGGACGCGACGACGTTTGCGTCGGCATTGGTGACGGTTATAGACAAAAACCTCGGGTCGATCGATTTATGCTGGCGCAAAATAGCCGAGGCTTCTTCGTCAAGATTGCCTTTGGCGCCGGCCTTGGCAGAGGCAGCAGCTATCACCGCGGGATTACTTGACAGTAAACCGACATCGGTCAGGCGCTCGCGTATATACGAATTGACCTGAGTGGCGTAGAGTTGGGCAATCGACCTGAAATTGGACCCAACGGCACTATCAATTGACTTATCGCTGCGCTGAGTAAGTGCTAAACCAAGGATACTGAGCGGAACGATGGTAACAATCAACGCAAGCAGAAGCTTGGTGAGAGAAATACGGACTTCCATCCGATCCATAGACATCGCAGACCTCCCATCGGTCTTCAGCGAAGACGTGCCGGGTCGCCGGGACGCGGATGGTACTCAGTGCCAGTCGTGCTCGGCCAACGCGGGCCGCTTCTCGGTTCGATAATACTCCAAATTGAGGAGGGATGGAAAGGCGTCCGCAATACCCGGTTCTTGACAAGGCTAAAACGTCTCCCTATTATATGTTGTATTAACATATATGTCCGTTCAAGCTATTGATCGAGAGTTAAAGAAGGGCAGCGCGGAACTGCTGATACTTTCGCTAATCGAACACCGGGCGAGGCACGGATACGAGATCAGCAAACTGATCGAGGACCGCTCGGGCGGTGTACTCAAATTCAA